>DATELN010000170.1:0-31877 GCA_035276605.1 Pseudonocardiaceae bacterium
GACAGCATCCGCGGTCCGGCGATCTTCGTAGCCAACCACGCCAGCCATCTAGACACGCCGTTAGTGCTGGGAGCTCTGCCACCGCGGATCACCAAGAGGCTTGCCGTGGGAGCTGCCGCTGACTACTTCTTCGACTCGCGCACCATCGCCGCTGCCACGACGCTGCTGTTCAACGCCTTTCCGGTGGAGCGGCGCCCGTCGCGACGGGGCCGCAGCCTGGCCGCCGAACTAGTCGACGAGGGCTGGAGCCTGCTGCTGTACCCGGAGGGCAGCCGTACCGTGGATGGCTGGCTTACCGCGTTCAAGTTGGGTGCCGCGCAACTGTGCGCGATCAAGCGGGTGCCCGCGGTACCGATCGCCTTGCGCGGTACGTTCGCCGCGATGCCCCGAGGCCAGCGCTGGCCGCGCGCGGGCCGGCCCCGGGTGACTGTCCGGATCGGCCGACCGTTACACGTCGGACCGGACGAGCCCGTACCCGAGTTCCGCGCCAGGCTGGTGCGCGCGGTGGCCACCCTGTGGGCTGAGGATGACCTCGGCTGGTACCGCGCGCTACGAGCGGCCGCCGATGACACGCTGGCACTACCCACTGGTTCGCGCAGCGTGCTGCCCACCACCGCATCGGGCGAACCAGCGCACGGTCACGACGTCGCCCCCTGGCGCCGCATCTGGGAAGCCACCCGGCCGCCGACCGACGACGCACCTCCCCAAGTCTGGGAATCGTGACTACTGCAATACGGCGGCTATGGTGTCGAGCCAACGCACGACTCGCGAACTCGGACCGCGCGCCCACTGTGCGGTCACCGCAGCTGCCCCGGCAAGTCAATACCATGGCATGAGCTGCAGCGCGGCGCCGGTTCGCTAGCCGGCCTCAGTGGTAGCTAGCCGCCCTCAGGAAGTGACTCGTAGATCTCCTTGCACTCCGGGCACACCGGCGAACCCGGCTTGGGCGCGCGCGTAACCGGAAACGTCTCACCACACAGGGCCACGACGTGTGAGCCCATCACGGCGCTTTCGGCGATCTTCGCTTTGCGCACGTAGTGGAACATCTTGGGAGTGTCGTCGCCGGTAGTGTCGGTCCCCACAGGTCGGGTGTCGACATCGGGCAACGTCTGAGTCGGCGTGCTCACGACTCCATCATGCCGCACCACCGCAGCTGTCTCATCACCCGTCGATGACTGGGTGATCACCACTTTCCAGCTCGCGGTACCGAACATCCCGTTCCGGCAGCCCGTGTCCCAGCCTGTTGACGTGCTCGGCCTTGCGGGGGCCTCGATCATTGGCAATCAGCACTGCCATCCAGGGCAGCGGTACCGAGAGCACGACAAAGGTCAGCGCAAGCCACCAAGTCTGATAGAACAGTCCGGCCAGCAGCAGGCAGGGGATGCGCGCCGACATTAAAATCGCATACTTGCGCTTGCGGGCGGCGTACTGCTCGGCATAAGACGGCTCGGCAGCCGTGATGAGAACAGCTGGGTCACCTCGCCGACGCCCGTGGTCAAATTTTTCCCGCGCGCCTTCAGGTTTGATGTTTTCGACCTCCTATTTTTTCGCTTTCGCGGCGGCCTTCACCTGCTGCTTGTGCTGGCGAACTCTGGCCAGCGAGTCAGGGTCGGTCACGTCGGCCACCGATCGGTACACCCCCTCGTCGCCATAAGGGCCGGCCACCTCGCGCCAGCCTGCCGGCCTCACATTACGCTGTTTGCCGAGAAGCGCCAGAAAGATCTGCGCCTTTTGCTTGCCATAGCCAGGCAGCGCAACCAGCCGGTCGAGCAGCTCAGCGGCGTTTGAGACATCCCGCCATAAAGCCGTCACATCGCCGTTGTAGCGCTCGACCAGAGCCCCGCAGAGATCCTGCACCCGGACAGCCATTGCCTTGGGATAACGGTGCAAGGCAGGCGGCGCCGCGAACAGTTGCGCCAGGGCGTCGGGGTCGTAGTTGGCCAGCTCATAAACATCGAGCTCGTGCCCCAACCGCTGCTCGAGCTGGTAGGGCGCCGCAAAGGCGCGTTCCATGGGCACCTGTTGATCCAGAAGCATGCCCAGGAGCAACGCCAGTGGGTCGCGTTCCAGCAACGCGTCCGCGGATATGTCCTGGCTCAGCGTCAACGGCACCCGTTACCTCCTCGCTGGCTCATAAGTTCAACGAACGCAGCTCAGCTTTCAATGCCGACGAGACCCATCACCTCGGTGCGCCAGTCTTGATACGCGGTCGCCGCGCTGGCCCGGTCTTGCAAGTCCGGATGGGATTGCGCGTCGTCGCTGCCGCCCAGCGCGTAATGCACGATCTCCTGGTCGCTGCGCCGGCTGCTGACCACCTTCACGTCGACGTGTTTGGTGGCCAGCTCAGCCCGGGCGGCGTGGGCGAGCAGGTGCAGCAGCGCCAGACGGGAGTGCTGGTCATCAGGAAGCGACATCTCGTCCGGGGTATTGCCCGATACCAGCACGACGGTCGCGCCAGGCGCCAGCACCGGCAGCACCCGGTCGACGGCGCGAAAGCGAGCCAGTAAGCCGGCCGTGAGGAACGACCCCACCCGGGCCACCGCGGTGTCGCCGTCGGGATGGATGGTGATGGGCAACTGGATGTAGAAGTCAAGGCCGTCGCCGCCGGTGTCTCCGGGTAGCTCCGCTGGATCGGTGATGATCACCGGGTCGGCGCCCGCATCTCTGAGAAGTTCAGATAGCCGTTGCGCCCGATCGGCCGACCCGCTCAGGAGCCCGATATGCCCCATCAACTTCCTCCCACGCGTCCGTCCCAACAATCATCGTAGGGGCCTTCGGGAGCCACTGGCGAGGCCAGCACGGCCGGCCGGCGGCGGGTCCCCCGAACGGCGGGGAGCAGATACGAGTTGGCCCCGACGTCGGGCGGCGACGTCGGGGCCAACGGAAACTACGCGGTCAAGCCGGCGAGTCAGCTGTTCGCCGTACCCGTCTTCGCGGCTGCGGCTCTGGTGGCGTCCTGCGTGGCCCAGGCAGTCCTGTTCGCAGCCGAGCGGGTGACACCCAGCATCTTCTTAGTGAAGTCCCGCTGGTGTTCCAGCGCCTGCTCGGCGAAGTCGTACGCCTTGTCCACGAACTCCTCGGCGCTGGGCACCTTGCCATCCGGAGCCGGCAACAGGGCAACGAACGGCCGCCAGGTGTCCGCCCAGATTTTCCATGCGCTCTCGAAGGCTTCCTGACCGCGACGGGTCAGCTCTTCCATGGTCTCCGCTGTGGTCATCGCCATCACTTCCTTGCCCGTATGAGTGGTCGATAACCAAACTACGCACATGTGTTAACTATGTCAAGCGGGCCCTCGATCGGGCCGTTACTCAGTCTTACCCTCGATAAAGCTGCGGTACACCCCGAGCAGGGCCTCCCGTTGGGCCTCGGTCAGCCGCGGATCGGCGCGAATGGTGTCCTCTGTACTGGCCGGCGTGCTGGCCGGCGTACTGGCCGCCGAACCGGTAGGCGCCGCAACCGGAGCATCAGCCGCATCGGGCTGAATCCATCCCGCCTTAGCCAGTAGTTCTTCGGTCGTTAGGCCCAGCGCGTCGGCGATGGCCCGCAACACCGTCAGCGACGGCTGGTGCAGGCCGCGTTCCACCTGGCTGAGGTAGGCGTTGGAGATCCTGGTCAGGGCCGCCATCTCGCGCAACGACAGATCGGCCAGCTGGCGCTGGGCGCGGATGAACGCCCCCAGGGGCCCCAGCTGCACCTGCCATGCATGGGGCACCTCAGCGTCCTCTGGCCTCGTCACGGCTTACATCGTCCCCGTACCCGGGCAACCATTACTTCTCGAGTACATAGCTGCCCGGAGCAGCCACCAGGGGCGGATGCTGTGCGCTGCCCATCCCAGGTGGGTTGCGCAGCTTGCCCGCCCGCGCCTCGATCCACGGCGTCCAGTCCAGCCACCAGGACTTGCCGACCTCGCTGGCCTCCCGACGCCAGGTATCCGGGTCCTCGGGCAGCGTCTCGGCTGAGCTGACCCAGTGCTTGGACTTCGGATTCGGCGGGTTCACCACACCGGCGATATGTCCAGAATTGGAGAGCATGAACCGTACCGTGCCACCCATCAGCCTGGCGCCGGCATAGACCGCCTTCCACAACGCGATGTGGTCTCGCTCGGCGGAGATGAAATAGCTGTCCTTGCTGATCTTACTGAGGTCCAGCCGTTCCCCGGCCAGCTCGAGCTCACCTTTAGCCAGCCGGTTCTCCAGGTACAAACACCGCAGGTACTCGGTTTGCATGGTCGCGGGCATCCGGGTGGAGTCGGCGTTCCAGCTGAGCATGTCGAACGGCGCCGGCTCCTCGCCCAGCAACCAGTTGTTGACCACGTAGTTCCACACCAGATCCCTACCGCGGAGCAGGTTGAATGTGGTGGCCATGCTGTCTGCGGGTAGGTATCCCTTACGCGCCATGACCCGGGTCAGCCGGTTAATCGTGGCTTCATCAGTGAACACTCCGAGCTGACCAGGCAGGGTGAAATCGAGCAGGGTGTTCATCAAAGTCAGCGAGGCGACCCGGTCTTCCCCGCGAGCGGTGAGCCAGGCTTGCAGCGCCGCGGCCATGGTGCCGCCGAGGCACAGTGCTGCCACGTTCGTCTGTTGCGCTCCGGTGATCTCCTCGACCACACGCAACGCGGCCAGCGGGCCTTCCCGCAGGTAGTCGCTCATGGACAGCTCGGCCAGCGTCTCATCGGGGTTCCGGTAGCTGATCATGAAGCAGGTGTGGCGGTGCTGCACGGCCCATTCCACCAGGCTTTTTCCAGGCGCAAGGTCCATGATGTAGTACTTGTTGATCCATGGCGGGCTAAACAGCAACGGCACCTCGTGCACCGTGTCGGTCTGGGCCTCGTACTGGATCAGCTCGATCAACCGGTTGCGGTACACCACGCTGCCCGGAGTCGCGGCTAGCTCGTGGCCGGGGCGGAACTGCCCCGGCGAGACCTGGCGGGGCATGCCCTTGTTGGTCGCCACGTCGCGCAGCGCATTGCTGGCTCCGCGCACCAGGCTAAGCCCTCCGGTGTCGAAAGCCTTCTTCAACGCCGCAGGATTGGTCGCGAGCCAATTGGTCGGTGCAGCCGCGTCGAGCACCTGGCGCAACGCGAAGTCGGCCTTGTGGCGGGTGACGTCATCCAGCTTCGCCGCGGCCAGCAGGTCCTCCAGGAAGCCTTCCAGCAGCGCGTGCTGCTGGCGCAGCAGGTAGAAAACGGGGTTACTGGTCCAGGCCGGGTCAGAAAACCGCCGATCCTCTTGTACCGGGACAGGACCGTCGCGCTGCACGCCTAGGGTGCGCAGCGTCGCAGCGAGGACAGCTTCCGCGCTGCGCATGCTGTATTCCACCGCTGACCGGGAGAAAGCTGCCGGCTGCCCCAGGACCGATATCGCGAGCTTGCCCAGCGCCTGACCGAACCCAGCAGGATCCAGCTCGGCCACCGCGGAGTCGATACCGAGCAGCGAACGGACCGACGACACCAAGTCAGCGGCGTCCTGCCGAAGGGCGGCCATTTGATCGCCAACCGGTGCAGTCACAACACCACCTCCACTTCTACCTGTACACGAGCGTCCCGACGCAGCGGCTGCAGCGCAAGTCGCGGGCCTGGCAGTATCCAGCGCCGTGCGAGCGGTGGTGAGCCGAGTAATCGAAGCAGCGGTACTGGTCGATGGCAAGGTGGTCGGTGCGCTGGACGGACCCGGATTGCTGGTGCTGCTCGGTGTGACGCACGACGACGGGTCCAGTCAAGCCGAGACGATGGCCCGCAAGCTACACGAGCTGCGGGTCCTGCGCGACGAACGTTCGGTCGCCGACACCGGCGCCGGGGTGCTGGTGGTCAGCCAGTTCACCCTCTACGGCAGCACCCGCAAGGGCAGGCGGCCCTCTTTCACCTCGGCTGCCCGCCCGGCACAGGCTGAACCGTTGATCGAGGAAGTCGTTGCCCGCCTGCGCGCCCGCGGTGTCACCGTGGCCACCGGACGTTTCGGCGCCACCATGGCGGTGCACAGCATCGCCGACGGCCCGTTCACCGTCCTCCTCGAGGTATGACGCCCTTCAAGAGCTACCAACCTGGGTGACGAACGCCTTCAACGGCAGCCAACCTGAGAAGTGTCTGAGGGTGCGGTCAGCCGGGCACTTCACCGCGCGCTCGTTCGTCGTTCCGGGCGAGAGTCCGGGAACGGAATCCGGCCTCCCGACGTTGTAACCATCGACGCCTCGGGTACCCGATGCTCAGACACGTGCAGCGTCGCGCCGATTCGCCGAACGCCCCGTCAGTCGGCACGAGGATCCGTCGCAGGAAAGGAACCTGATGACCGCCGCGCAGATTACCGTGGAACCCGACACTGCCGTTGAGGCGGACCTTGACGCGCAAAGCCCAGCAGCGGACCTCGTACGCGTATATCTCAACGGCATCGGGCGCACCGCGCTGCTCAGCGCGCAACAGGAAGTCGAACTGGCCAAGCGCATCGAGGCGGGCGTGTTCGCCCGGCATATCCTCGACACCGCGACGCGGCTGACGCCCGGCCGCCGAACGGATCTGGCACGCCTGGTACGCGACGGTCAACTAGCGAAGAACCACTTGCTGGAGGCCAACTTGCGGTTGGTGGTGTCGCTGGCTAAGCGCTACACCGGCCGGGGAATGCCGCTGCTGGACCTGATTCAAGAAGGCAATCTTGGTCTGATCCGCGCGGTGGAGAAATTCGACTACACCAAGGGCTTCAAGTTCTCCACTTATGCCACCTGGTGGATCCGCCAAGCCATCACCCGCGGCATGGCCGATCAGGGACGCACCATTCGACTTCCGGTCCACCTGGTGGAACAGGTGAACAAGCTGGCCCGGATCAAACGCGACCTGCATCAGCAGCTGGGCCGGGAAGCAACTCACCAGGAACTCGCCGACGAATCCGGCATACCGGTGGACAAGGTAGCCGACCTGCTGGAGTACTCCCGGGACCCGGTAAGTCTGGACATGCCGGTGGGCGCCGAGGAGGAAGCGCCGCTGGGTGACTTCATCGAGGACGCCGAGGCCACCGACGCCGAATCCGCCGTGATTTCTGGACTGCTGCAGGATGATCTGCGTCGGGTGCTGTCCACGCTGGAAGACCGGGAGCAGAAGGTTATCCGGTTGCGCTACGGCCTCGACGACGGCCAGCCGCGCACGCTGGACCAGATCGGTAAGCGTTTCGGGCTGTCCCGGGAACGGGTCCGCCAGATCGAGCGCGAGGTGATGGCTAAGCTGCGTCACGGAGATCGGGCCGAGCGGCTGCGCGCCTACGCCAGTTGACTGGAGTTCGGCTTCAGCGTGTCACCGCTCGAATGGCCGCATTGACCTCACAGCGTTGAGCAGGCACTGTCACCTCAAGATGTGACAGGGACCACGCGACGTCAGGCTCAGGGTGTCGCGCGCCGCGGAAGGTCGGGCTCGTCGGGGGTCCGGCCTTCCCACGAGGATTTTCCGCGGATCGGCGTCACGAGCGGTCGGGCCCCATTACAACACGGCGAAGTTTTTCCCGTGCCGGACAAGTCAGGAATAAACTTTCAGCTCTATCGATACGCCGCACGCGCGATCCGCGCTCGTGCGGGCTGTTGGAGTCGGAAAGGAACGGGCTCATGGCACCGGCAAGGGGGAAGGTAGCTCGCTTTCTCACAATATCGATCGCCTGCATAGGGCTGGCCGTGTCCACGTTGGCCTGCTCGAAGCTACCTGCGGAGAACAACAACCAGGGCAACGACCGGACCAAGGCGGAAGCGGCGATACGGCAACAAGATGACGCGTGGCTCAAGGCCATCAGTGCGAAACAACTCGACGCCACCGTGTCCTACTACGGTGACGGAGCGGTCCTATTGGCACCCAACGCCCCGATTGCCCGAACCAAAGATGAAATTCGGCAGACCTGGAGTCAGTTCTTCGCATCCCTCCCAGGTGGGGTTCGCCTTACGGGCGGCCCAACCCAGGTCGAGGTGGCTAACTCCGGTGACATGGCTTACGTCATAGGTTTCTATACGGTGGACAACCCGCCGCTCGACAAGGGAAAGTACCTGGAGGTTTGGAAAAAGCAGGCAAATGGGTCCTGGAAGGCGGTCGTCGACACCTTCAACTCTGACATGCCTGCCTCGGCACCTGCGCGGTAATCAGCTGTCAGTCGGTCCCCGCGCGAGGGTCGTCGGGATCGAGGTTGTGCAGCGGGTAGACGGCGCGTCGGGTCTCCTGGATCGCCCGGTCCAAGTCGGTCTCGGCGGTCCCGTCCCAGGGCGTCCAGTGGGGCTCGGCGCCGTCTGTCATCGAGTCCGGCAGCCGCTCGCCGTAGGCCACCGAGGCGGCATACGCGGTCCACTCGGGCGGCACCGCCGTGCGCACGTCGACCTCGCGGCCCAGCACGGTGGCCAGCAGATGCGTCCATGACCGTGGAACCACTCGGAACAAGGAGTAGCCGCCCCCGCCGAGCGCCAGCCATCGTCCACCGGCCGTCGTCTCGGTGAGGCCGGCCAGCGCGCGGTGCGCAGCCCGTTGACCGTCTACCGACAATGCGAGGTTGGCCAGCGGATCCTCGACGTGAGTGTCTGCGCCGTGCTGGGTCACTAGCACCTCGGGCCGAAACGCGCGCAGCAACGGGGGCACCACCGCATGGAATGCCCGCAACCACTCCTCGTCGCCCGTGCCAGGCGGAAGCGGCACGTTGACTGCGCAGCCCTCGGCACCTGCGCCGCCGATGTCGGTGGAGTCTCCGGTGCCCGGGAACAGCGTCATCGGATGCTGGTGCAGCGAGATGGTCAGTACCCGCCGGTCGTCGACGAAAGCCGCTTCCACGCCGTCACCGTGATGCACATCGATGTCGACATAGGCGACCCGGGAAACGCCACCGTCGAGCAGTCGCCGGATTGCCAGCGCGCAGTCGTTGTAGATGCAAAAACCCGAAGCGTAGTTGCGCATCGCATGGTGGAGTCCCCCGGCGATGTTCACTGCGCGCACCGTGTGACCGGCGAGGATTTCATCGGCGGCGAGCAAAGAGCCACCGGCGACCAGCGCTGATGCCTCATGCATGCGAGCAAAGATGGGATTGTCCGGCGTGCCCAAACCATGCCCTCGGCGCCCGCTCGGCGCTCGCTTGACCGCGGCAACGTAGTCGTCGGAGTGCACGGTGCGCAGCTGGCCATCACTGGCCTGGACCGGCGCTACTAACGGCACGCCCTCCAGTACGCCCAGCGAGCGCGCCAGCCGGATCGTCAGGTCCAGCCGGATCGGGTTCAGCGGGTGCCGCCCACCGAGGTCGTACCCGAGCAGGGCGTCGTCCCAGACGATCACTGCGGGGAGAGCACTCATAACGTGCACGCTACCGGCCAAAGTTGCCAGTGGCGCGCGAACGGCGGCTACCCTGGGTTCGGGCCGGTGGCCACGGGGCGTCCCGGATCGGTACACCAGTGCGACCATGAACCCGGGTACAGCGCCGCCGGTCGGGCAGCGGTCGTGGCCCCGGCGAGCTCAAGCCCGAGCACCACAGCGCAGGCGTTGATCCCAGAACCGCAGTACGCGCCGACTTGCGCATCCGTCACGCCCCAGCGCAGCGCGAGCTCACGCAATCGGTTCTGTGGCAACCAGCGCCCTTGTGCATCGGTCAGCTCGCTGAACGGCGCGTTGGTCGCCCCCGGAATATGGCCGGCTCGCGGATCTACCGGTTCAGTCTCCCCCTGGTAACGGGGCCGTGCTCGAGCATCAAGCAGCACCCCGTTGCGCGCCAGTGCCGCTGCCCGTGTCGGGTCGAGCACCGGCATTCCTCCGGGGCGTACGGTGAACGTGCCGGGCCGCGGCTGGGGTACCTCACGGGTCACCGGTAGCCCGGCTGCCCGCCACGCAGCGATCCCGCCATCGAGCACCGCGACTGCGCGGTGCCCCGCCCAGCGCAGCAACCACCACAGCCGTGCCGCGACCGAACCGTCGGCCGCGTCGTAGGCGACGACAGGCGTCGTCGCGTGCACTCCTGCGGCGCACAGGGCCGCCTGTAGCGCTGCTGGATACGGCAGCGGATGGCGTCCTCCAACGCCCGGCGGCCCAGCCAGATCGGCGTCAACGTCCATGAACACCGCGCCCGGTAGATGACCCACACTGTAGTCCACACGCCCAGGCGGGCCGGTGAGCGACCATCGCACGTCCGCGACGGTGGGCGGCTCCGGGCCGCTCAGCAACGCAGCTAGCTCGCGGGGGGTGATCACCGGATGCATGGCGCCTATCCTGCCGCCCGTTGAACGCAATCTCCGCAATGCCCCAGTCGCCATTTACCATAGATGCAACCGAGGGAGACTGGTGTGAACGAGCTCATCGACACCACCGAGATGTACCTGCGTACCATCTTCGAGCTCGAAGAGGAAGGGGTGACCCCGCTACGCGCGCGGATTGCCGAGCGGCTTGCGCAAAGCGGGCCCACGGTCAGCCAGACAGTGGCCCGCATGGAACGTGACGGCCTGCTCAATGTCGCCGACGACCGGCACCTCGAACTCACCGCGGCTGGCCGAAGCCGAGCCATCTCTGTGATGCGCAAACACCGGTTGGCAGAGCGTCTATTGGTCGATGTAATCGGCCTGGAGTGGGAGCAGGTGCATACCGAGGCCTGCCGCTGGGAACATGTGATGAGCGAGGCAGTGGAACGCAAACTCGTCGCGTTATTGGGCAACCCAACCACGTCTCCGTATGGCAACCCGATCCCTGGACTCGATGAGCTCGGGGTTGGTGAGCCCGCTGCCTCAATCGAACCAGACCTGGTTCGGCTGGACGAGGTCGCCCGGCGCGGCGGAGGCACGGTGGAGGTACGCCGCATCGCCGAGCACGTGCAACTGGACCCTGCCTTGATGGCAAACCTGCATAAGGTCGATGCCGTTCCCGGCAACGTGGTGGAGGTGGCGGCCCAGGCACGGACGACGCATCCGGTGGTGCTGTCCGGCCGGGGGGCCACCGTTGAGGTGACCAACACCCTCGCCCACGCCGTCATGGGCCGTCGGCGGTGACGCCACCGAATCGGATGCGACTGCTGGTCACCGGAGGGGCAGGGTATATCGGTAGCGTCTGCGCTGCCCGGCTGGTCGAGGCCGGCCACGCTGTCGTGGTGTTGGACGATCTGTCCACCGGTCACCGGGATGCGGTACCGGACGGCTGCCGGTTCGTCCACTGCACTGTCGAAGAGGCCGGCACCGTGCTGGCCGAGGGTTTCGATGGCGTGCTGCACTTCGCAGCTCGCTCGCTGGTGGGGGAATCGATGGCACAGCCTCAGCGCTACTGGCTGGGCAACGTGGTGGCGTCGGTGCGGTTGCTTGAAGCGATGCGCGAGCACGGCACTCCGCGGCTGGTGTTCTCCTCCACCGCGGCGACCTACGGGGAACCGGAATCGGTGCCAATCACTGAGGATGCGGCCACTCGACCCACCAACCCCTATGGCGCGACGAAACTTGCCATCGACCATGCCATCGCTTCCTATGCCATTGCGCACGGCATTGCCGCAGTGAGCCTGCGATATTTCAACGTCGCCGGTGCCTACGGCCACTACGGTGAGCGTCACACCGTCGAAACCCACCTCATTCCACTGACCCTGCAGGTTGCCCTCGGACACCGAGACAAGATCATGGTCTTTGGTGATGATTGGCCCACTTCGGATGGCACCTGCATCCGCGACTACATCCACGTGGTGGATCTTGCCGATGCTCACCAGCGGGCCCTTGAGCAGGCCGTGCCAGGGCAGCACCGGGTTTACAACTTGGGTAACGGAGCTGGCTTCTCGGTGCAGCAGGTATTGGAGACCTGCCGGCAGGTCACAGGGCATCCGATTCCGGCGCAACCGGCGGCGAGGCGGCCGGGCGACCCAGCCGTCCTGATCGCATCCAGTGATCGTGCGCGTTGTGAGCTGGGCTGGAAGCCTGAACACCCCGATCTCGCGGAGATCGTCGAAGACGCTTGGCAATTCGCCAGCCGCAACCCGCACTGATCTCACCGCCGCGATCCGCGGCGTTTGCGGGATTTGCGCGGAGGCGGTCGCAGAGCGGCTGCGGCGTCTCGTGCCACACCGCGCATGAGTTCCGGTGGCAGCCCTCCGTCCAGCGCAGCGCGCAGCAATCCGGACAGTGAGTGATGTGGGCAGGCGTGCTGGGCAGCGTCCAGTGCGACACCCGCCATTGCCCCGTCACCGCGCAGGTAGGCAGTCAGCGCCAGCAGCGCCGCCGGTTCCGCTCGCTCTGGTGCGGGAGTAGCGCGGATGAGACTTAGCCAGAGCCGCTCGGCGGCGACCGCCCCAGAGCCCAAGCACCAGGGCAGGCACGCGTCCCGAACCCGGTGGTCGCAGAGCGCGGAGGCCACCTCAGCGAGGACTCGGTCAGTCAAGATCACGTCGCCTGCGGCCGCTGCTCGGTGCAGTTGCCTCAACTGCGCGATCCGCCGTTTCACCAGCCGAGCGCTCATCGGGTGCTCAGCGTCGGCGGCGTCCAGCAGCGCTGCTCGACGTTGCAACGCCACAGGATCTTCTGCGGCCAACAGCTCGACCATCTCCTCGCGGCTACCGAAAGTCACCGCACCGGCCGCAACGGTGGCGGCTGCCAACGGGCTCGTCGCGGGGTCGGCCACGGTCCCGGTACACAAGGAGTCGTCATAACAGCGCCACGGCGCGCCATGCTTCGTCTCGGTGGTCCACGCTGCCAGCATCACTGCAAGTCCCGCACCGGCCAGCACGTCACGCAGCGCATGCATCAACGCCCGGTGCGGGAGATCGGCATCGGCGCCTCCGTTGCCCCCGACCACGACCAGCGCGATACCAGTGGGCCGTGCTCTGGCGATGGGTAGGAGCAGCTGCTCGGCCAGCCGTGGTGCCTGGTCGGGCGCGACCAGATCGGCGCGCATCGTCAGCCCCAGGCTTTTGCCCTGCAGGGTAAGGATCACCACGGAATCGTGGGGATGAAACCCCAGCAGATGAGGAATAGCGGCGATCAGCTCAGACGGGTCGGTTAGCCGGATACTGCCGGCGGGAGGTGCACTCATGTCGCTGAACAGTCCTCCTGCGGCACCGGGAGGTACAGCTACGCGGTCACCGGCTGTGGACTGCGGGGGGCACTGTGGACTACCTCGCCATCGGGGCGCTGGCCGGGGGCGCAATGTCGGGGCAGGACGCTAGGATGCCCCGCTGCCAAGTCCATCGACCGCCACCCGGGGTCGTCGGCAGGCATAGGTCACCGCCGGAGGCAGATTCCACCAGATCGTGCGCGTGGTGAGTACCTCGTCGAAAACCTCGCCGAGCAACATGCGGAACTGCCGTGCCCGACTCATTGGCAGTGCATGTAGGTAGGCGAAGGTCGTGAAGCACCCTTGGGGTGCCAGGGAGCGTGCCGTCGCTTCCACAATCGCACGCTGCCGATCAGGATCGATCAACGACCAGGGCAAGCCGCTGACAACGACATCCACCGCCGGCAGCTGGTGGGCGGCGAACAACTGCTCCAATTCGACGGCGTCGCCGACCAGCACCTCCACGCCTGGATGCCCGGCGCGCAGGTAGCGGGCCAGTACCGAATCGATCTCAACCGCCACATGACGCCCTCGACCACCGAGCCGACACTCGATTGCGGTCGTGACCGACCCGGTGCCTGGTCCGAGTTCGACCACAATCGGATTGCCGATGCGGGGTACCACGGCAGCCAGCCGGGCGGCCAGCTGAGAGGAACATGGCGCCACTGCGCCCACCGTCGCCGGGCTGCGCGCGACGGCAGCGAGCAACGCGACCACATGTCGCAACAGCAGCGGCATGGTCCCAGATCCTGCCGCCGGACTGCCACATTGTGAAATTGATCTTCATTTCATGAGTTTAACGACACTGATAACCGTTATCATCGACTCCCTACCCGTCTGGCCCACTCCGCCGGAGGAAGCCATGTCCCTTGACGTTCCCGCCGCAGTGCTCGAGCGTGCCGAGCGCGGCGACATCGACGACATGGAGTTCATCGACTGCGTGCGGCTATCGCTGCCGTATGCCCGGCAGGTCATCCCCGACGTCGTAACCGACCTCGAGCTCGCCGGGGAGACCGCCGGATTCGCTGATCACGAGATCTCTCCACCCACTGAGTTTGAGTGAGGGCAGCTGCTGCGGGCACTGGCGTCCGACGCCATCCGCGGTGCGATGGAACACCACTTCAAGGCTGTTGAAGGTGCCGGCGACCGCGCGCGAGACCATCAGCGAGGTCTTTCCTCCGCTGCGTGCCGCACCACGCTGAGAGTGCCTCACGCGACGGCCGGGATGATTGAGGCCGCACGCCGCGTTATGTCTGTTGTGGATACCGAGCTGTACCAAGTCGAGGAACCGCCCAGTGGGATGGGCATGGTGCTGGTGCATGCCCTGACCGGATTCGTCGATGCGGGCCAAGCTGGGCATCTAGCCGTGGCCCATCTCTTGGCGAACCTGGAGCACCGGGTGGTCGCCACGTTCGACATCGACCAGCTGCTGGACTACCGCTCCCGGCGGCCGATGATGATTTTTGAGGAAGACCGGTGGGCGGGCTATGAGCGACCCAAGCTGGCGGTCTACGAGGTAGAGGACTGCTCGGGTACCAGGTTCTTGTTGCTGAGTGGCCCGGAACCGGATCTGCAGTGGGAGCGCTTCGCGGACGCGGTGTTGGAGCTGGTCAACGACTTCGGAGTCTCCCTAACCGTGGGTCTGGGCGCGGTGCCGATGGCGGTCCCGCATACCCGCCCGGTCATGGTTACTGCGCATGCGACCCGCCGCGAGCTGATCTCCGGCTACCAGCAATGGTTCAACACGGTGCAGGTCCCCGGCCATGCCGGGGCGCTAGTAGAGCTTCGGTTGGGTGAGCTCGGGCACGACGCGATGGGCTTCGTTGTGCACGTTCCGCACTACCTGGCGCGTATGGAGTACCCGGAATCCGCCCGCGGCTTGCTGGAACACCTGGCCCGAAGCAGTGGGCTGGATTTGCCAGTGGACGCGCTTGTGCCCGCCGCGCAGCGAGTGCTGGAAGAGGTCAACGAGCGCCTGGCCCGCTCCCCGCAGGTCATGTCGGTGGTGGCCAACTTGGAGCAACAGTTCGACGCCGTGATGAATGAATCGCAACAACGGCCGATGCTGTCCGCCAACTCCGGACCGTTGCCCACCGGTGACGAGATCGCCGCCGAACTCGAGCAGTTCCTCGCTGAGCAGGACGGCCAATCCGGCAACTGACCCACCGTTGCGGTCAGCTTCCGGGCAGCTGGCCGAGGGTCACCGTAATGGTCCGGGTACCGCCGTCCGGGGTGAGCAGCGTCACGGGTACCTGCTGTCCCGGATCGAGATTGGCCAGAATTTGGGCCAACTCTGAGGTGGAGTGCACCGGAGTGTTGTTCATCGCGGTGATCACCTCACCGACCTGCATCCCAGCTGTCGCGGCCGGCCCGCCGGCGTCTACCCGGAGCATCCCCACGCCGGCCGGCTGACCATTAGCGTCCACCACGGTCACCACCCCGACACCAGCTCGGCGCGATGAGAATTGCCCACCTGACCGTTGTTGGCGATGAGCTGACCGGCGATGTCGGTTGCGAGCTTGCCGGGAAGCGCAAAACCGATGCCCGGTGCAGCGAAACCACCGAGACCACCTTGCGCTGGCTCCAAAGCGACCAGGGTCGGTATGCCGACCACCTCGCCGGCTAGGTCGACCAGCGCGCCACCGCTGTTACCCGGGTTGACCGCGGCGCTGGTCCGGAGTACGTCAGGCAGGGTCGCGCCGGGGGCCTTCTCCGGCGGGTTCGGTAAGGGTGCGACCGGTGGCTGAGACCATGCCGTTGGTGACGCTGCCGGTCAGCCCGAGCGGGTTGCTCATGGCCATCACGATCTGCCCAACCCGTAGCTTGGTGGAGTCACCGAAACGCGCCGGATGCAGCGAAGGCGGTGGCTGGTCGAGTTTGATGACAGCCAAATCGTCCGGCGGGTAAGTGCCGACCAGTGTGGCCGGGATCGCTTTCGGGCTGTCAGCCAGCCGCACCTGGAATTTCGTCGCCTGACCGACGACGTGGGCGTTGGTGACAATGTCGCCTTTGGTATCGAAGATGACCCCAGAGCCGAGGGAACGATCACTGGTGATCTGCACCACGGAGGGCAACACCTTGACCACCACGTTGATGTAAGCCTGCTCCAACGCGGGGACGTTTGCCGGCACCGGCGGTGCACCCGATGCTGCGCTCTGCCCCGCACCGCATCCGGGCAGGCTGATCACGGCAGCGGCCAGCGCGATCCCCAGCGCGGAATGGGTTGCGTCATCGTCGGCTCCCGGCAACTGATCGGATGCGGCCAGCCCGAACCACAGGGTCGTCGTTCATGGCAGCTCCGCTGACCATCCGCTGCGCCAGCCGAGACGCCAAAGCCATGATCGTAAGGGCGGGGTTGGCGCTGCCCTGGGTAGGACACACTGATCCGTCGGCGAGGAACAGGTTGGGCACCGCCCAGGCACGCTGGTTGGCGTCGACGACGCTGTGCTCTGGAGAGCTGCCCATCCGGGCGCCGCCAATGAGGTGGGCAAAGCGCTGAATGGTCAGCACGTCCTGGGCATCCGCAGCGTGCAGGATATCAATGATCACCTTGGTCGAGTAGGCCATATTTGCCTTGTCGTTGTCGCTCAGGGTGTAGTCCATCCGCGCGATCGGCTGGCCGTATTGGTCGGTTTCGTCGGCCAAGGTGATGCGGTTGTCCGGATGCGGCAGCAGCTCGTTGAGCACGCCGATGGTGGCCCAATGGTTGTAGTCGCGCATGTACTCGCGCAGCGCCCGGCCCCAGTGCCCGTCGGCCAGCACGTGCTCTGCCCAGCCGATCGGCATCGGAGACACCGTCTGGATGGAAAACCCGCGGGCGAATCCGCGGCCAGGGTCGGTTTCGTAGAACTGCTCGCTGGAGATCTCCGGCGGCGGCGCCTTGTACATCCGCAACTCGTAAGGCCAGCGGCCGGCACTTTGGGTAGCGCCCTGCACCATGATGTAGCGGCCGACCTGATCGGCGTTGTTGCACACTCCGTGGGGAAATCGCCGGCTTACTGAGGCCAACAGCAGCCGCGGGGTCTCAATGGAGTACCCGGCCACCGCGACGTATCGGGCGCGCTGCAGGCAGTGAGCGCCGTCGGATTCGGTGGCGTAGACCACACCGCGGGCCAAGCCGGTATCCTGCGCGATCTCCACCCGTAGCGCCATGCAGTTGGCGCGTACCTCCACGCCGTGTGCCAGCGCGTCGGGCAGGTGCGTGACATACGGACTCGCCTTGGCGTTGACCTTGCAGCCCTGCAGGCAGTAACCGCGGTAAATGCAGTGCGGGCGGTTGCCGAAGGTGCCGTTGACGATCCCCACTGGGCCAACTCGCATCTCGATTCCGCAGCGCAGTGCACCTTCACGGAGCTTGTCGGCGGCGCCGGATACCGGATGCGGGGAAAACGGGTAGCGATGCGGATAGCCCCAGGGCCAGTCCTGGCCCGCCACCGGCAGCTCGGCCTCCACCTGCTCGTAGTGCGGGCGCAGGTCTTCATAATCGATCGGCCAGTCTGCACCCACGCCGTCGTCGGTATAGGTGGACAGATCACTGGGATGGAACCGCGGGGTATATCCAGCGTAGTGGACCATCGAACCACCCACCCCGCGCCCGGAGTTGTTCTTGCCGAGCTCAATCGGGTCGGCCCCGCCGATGATCCGCTTCTGGGTCCAGTACAGGTGATGGCTGCCGGCCTCGTCGGACACCCAATCCTCGTCGGGGTGCCAGAACGGGCCCGCCTCGAGAATCACTACCCGCCAGCCGCGCCGGGCCAGCCGCTGGGCCAGCACGGACCCCCCTGCGCCGGCTCCGACGATGACGAGATCAACCTCGTCGTCGTCACGGTACCGGGTCATCGTGGACTCGCCCGGCAAGTCCCGCGAATGCACATCGAGCAAGAAGCGGGAGTCGTTGTCCCGCGGCCCGATAGATCCCTTCAAGATGCCCCGCCAGAACGTGCCCATCACTATCCCGTCATCACTGCCAGGTCTCGACGACCTGCACTGGGTCCTCGTCTGTAGCTCCGGGTTTTTCGAACGGCTCGCGCACCGCGGGACCGTCGCCACCGGGACCACCCAGCCGCATGAACCCTCGGGGGTAGGCCGGGCCGCCAAACCCGATCTCGTTCCACGCCCAGGGATGGGAGTAGAACGCGGAAAGCGCAGCACGCATCACCACTGACCAGGCGCGGGTGACGTTCAGCTGCTCCCAGGCGCCGCCAAGTAGCTGGCCCTGCGCGAACTGTGCCACGATCGCTTCTCGCTGGGCATCGTTGCAGCCGGCGAAGCCAGCCTGGTAGCCCTGGGTAGCGGTGTGGTCCAGGCCGCGCAGCACCAACCGCCAGGTGTCGCGATCATCAGGCATATCGGCGTACTGGTAGCCGTCGAGCTGGCCGTCAGCAAGCTTGCTGTCCACCATCTCAGCCACCGGAACCCGAGGTTCGCAGTCCTGGGCCAAGACGGTGTCGCAGAACGCGCGCAGTGCCGGCTCTTCGGACGCGGTGAAAAACCGCAGCGGGCCCGGTGGCTCCAGCCGCGCCAGCACGACCTTCTTGGTGGCTTCGTCCCAGGTGTCGACCGCGTCGAGCACGTCGAAGTCGGGGTAACGCCCGATCATTTGGGGGGTGATGCCGCGCCGTTGCCGGGGCAGCCAGGATGGGTGCGGCACCATCCCGTCCGGACGCCGTTTCGGCAGGTGATCGGGTCTGCGCAGGTCGGGCACGGCTCACTTCTCCCGGCGAAGCACAGCCGCGAGCAAACCCATGCTGCCGACCATGGCCATCATGCTGGGCGCGGAGATCGGGGGCCCCATCGGCAGGTTGTAGGAGTACAGCCGCCAACCACCGGGCTTGCGCGCCACGCCGCGAGCGTGGAAGTACTCCCCAAGCAGCCCGTTAGCCACATATAACGCCGCGGTCAACGGTAACGCCGTCTTGGCGCAGCGCCGGGAGAACACGCCACCGATCCCGGCCGCGACCAACGGCGGGGTCAACACAATCGGGCTCCACATCCATTTGTTGCCGAAGCTGGCTTTGTAGTGCTCCAGGTAGATCTCGGCGCCGGTCACCACGGCGGCGGCCGCGGTCAACCCCGACAGCGCTCGCTCGAATCGACCATGCTCCACGTTCCACAACACCCGGTCGATCAGATGCTCCGCGCCGGCCACCGCACCATGGTGGGCGGAAGGGCCGCGATCCAACTCACGTCTGCTCCTGAAGGGCACCGTCGTCACCTTGGCCTTCGCTGGTGTACTCGTGATACCGAACAGCCGACTTCGAGTGGGCAAACCCGCTGGTGCCGGCTGGCGCCAGGCATTCCCTGTGATCGTTGCGGTTACGCACGTAGTGACCTGCATCACACCATTGCACCGATACTCAGCGTGGCGACCCGCGGCACGGCGGCGTCCGGTAGCCGTTGTCGCAGCGGCGGTGAGATGCTCGGTCAGTGCCGCTGCTGGGCCGACTTGCCGTCACGTCCGCTGCCGCATGGGCGTACCTGGTTGCTGGGCACGGTGACTTCTGGCGAGCCTCGCCGCGCCTGCCGGTACAACCGCCCGAACCGGACCGCTGGCCCAGCGTGGGTGTCGTCATACCCGCGCGGGACGAGGCTACGGTCCTTCCCGACACGATTCCTACGCTGCTCGAGCAGGATTACCCGGGTTCACTCGCCGTCTGGCTGGTCGACGACGAGAGCAAAGACGGCACCGCCACCCTCGCGGGCGCTCTCGCCCAGCGCGGCGCTGGCCGAACGTCGCTGACCGTCCTTACCGCCCCGTCCCCGCCACCGGGCTGGACCGGCAAGCTCAACGCTGTTGACTACGGCGTGGCGGCGGCCGACGCCGCTAGGGTCGACTTTTTACTGCTCACTGACGCTGACATCGCCCACCATCGGTCCTCGGTGCGGCGGCTGGTGGCCACGGCGATGGCTGATGACCGCGATGTGGTGTCGCTCATGGCGCTGCTGCGCACCCAGACCCGCTGGGAGCGCACCCTCATCCCGGCGTTCGTCTACTTCTTTGCCCAGCTATACCCGTTTCCGCGGGTGGCCCAACCCGGCAGCTGGACCGCCGCGGCCGCTGGCGGCTGCATCCTGCTGCGCCGCACCGCACTCCAGCGCGCCGGGGGCCTGTCGGGTATCCGCGGCGAGCTCATCGATGACGTTGCGCTGGGCCGATTGCTCAAGCGTTCGGGCGCGCGGACCTGGCTGGGCTTCACCAGCGATCCACCCGAGGTCCGCAGTATCCGGCCCTATCCCCGCGTTACCGACCTATGGACAATGGTCGCCCGCACCGCCTACACGCAGCTGCGGCGATCTCCGATGTTGCTCGCCGGCACGATCACCACCCTCGGACTGCTCTACGTCGTCCCACCCGTCGCGGGACTCACCGGACTAGCCCGCCGCGCACCAGTGCCCGCCGTAGCCGGGCTCGGCGCGTGGGCGGCGATGGCCATCACCCAAGCTCCGGTGCTGCGGCTCTACGGCCTGTCGCCGCTGCGCGGCGTCGCACTACCGGCTGTCGCCACGCTTTATGCCGCCATGACGATGGACTCAGCGCGCCGCCACGCCACTGGGCGAGGCGGCGCCTGGAAGGGGCGGTTCAGCCCGCGAAGTCGGTGATCGGCGCAGTATCAGCTACAGCCGCTGGTCGAGCCACAGCCCTCGCAGACATAGCAGGATCCGGCGGGCCGCATCTTCGTCCCACACGTCATGCACAGCGGTGCGTCCGCAGCCTTGCCCAACTGCAGTTCCACCAACTCGGTGGAGCTACCCACATAGATCGGAGCCGGGCGGCCCTGCGTCGGCGGTGCGGACGCAGTGGAGTCCACCGAAGCGCGAAGGGCCTCAATATCGATCCCCGTATCCGCGTCAACGCCATAGTCGGCCGACAGCTGTATGGTGCGCTCTTCAGCAGACAGAATGCCCAGCTGCTCACGTTTATCTTTGGGCAAATAGTCTAGCGCCATCCGGCGGAATATGTAATCCACCACACTGGTCGCCATTCGTACATCTGGGTCGTCGGTCATCCCCGCTGGCTCGAAACGCATATTGACAAACTTCGAGACGTAGGTCTCCAGCGGCACTCCGTATTGCAAAGCGATCGAGATCGCTATCGAGAACGCGTCCATCACACCGGCCAATGTGGAACCCTGCTTGGACATCTTTACGAAGAGCTCACCGAGCCCGCCGTCTGGGTATGACCCTGCCGTTAAGTAACCCTCTGCGCCACCAACCGTGAAGGATACCGTCTCGCTTGGCCGCTTCTTGGGCAGCCGCTTGCGCACCGGCCTGGCGTCGACTACTACCTTATCCGTCACCGCCGAGCTGGACTTACCGGTGGACAGCGGCTGTCCCACCTTGCAGTTGTCTCGGTAAATGGCCAGCGCCTTGAGGCCCATCTTCCAGGATTGGAGGTAAATTTCTTCGACGTCCGCGACAGTAGCGGTCTCCGGCATATTAACGGTCTTGCTGATGGCACCTGAGATGAACGGTTGGGTAGCCGCCATCATCCGCACGTGACCCATCGGCGAAATGGCCCGCTCGCCCATCGCGCAGTCAAAAACCGAATAGTGTTCGAGGCGCAGTCCAGGGGCATCGATTACGTGACCATGCTCGGATATGTATTCGATAATCGCCTCCGCCTGCTCCTGCAAGTAACCTAGAGCGGCAAGCGCCTTGGGCACCGTCTGGTTCACGATCTGCATCGACCCACCGCCGACCAACTTCTTGAACTTGATGAGCGAGAAGTCCGGCTCGATTCCGGTCGTATCGCAATCCATCATGAAGCCAATAGTTCCAGTAGGCGCCAAGACGCTAGACTGGGCATTTCTCCAACCATTTTTTTCGCCGATCCGAATACCGTCCTGCCACGCCTTGGTAGCAGCTTTCTGAACGGCGCGGTCATTGTGGTCATAGGTGCGGATCAGATCGTTGGCGGCGGCGTGCTTGCGCATGATCCGCTGATGTGCTTCGGAGTTGCGAGCATAACCTTCATACGGCCCGACGACTTCGGCAAGCTCCGCGGAACGCTTGTACGCGGTACCCGTCATCAACGAGGTGATTGCCGCGGCCAGCGCACGTCCGCCGTCGGAGTCATAGGCGTGCCCGGTGGCCATCAGCAGCGCCCCTAGATTGGCGTAGCCGATGCCCAGCTGTCGAAACGCTCTGGTGGTGGCGCCAATCGTCTCGGTCGGGAAGTCGGCAAAGCAGATCGAGATGTCCATAGCAGTGATGACGAGCTCCACCGTCTTAACGAACAGCTCGGCGTCAAAGGTGAGGTCCTCCTGAAGGAATTTTAGCAGATTAATCGACGCGAGGTTACAGCTCGAGTTATCGAGGTGCAGGTACTCACTACATGGATTGGATGCGGTGATGCGACCGGACTCGGGGCACGTGTGCCAATCATTGATCGTGTCATCGTACTGGATACCGGGATCAGCGCATTCCCACGCCGCTTGGGTGATATCGCGGAATAGCTCCTTGGCCCGCACCGTCTCGACGACCTCGCCGGTCGTCCGGGCGCGTAGCCCGAATTCGTTATCATTTTCCACAGCCCGCATGAACTCGTCAGATACCCGAACCGAGTTGTTAGCATTCTGATACTGGACCGAGGTGATGTCCTTACCACCGAGATCCATGTCAAAGCCAGCGTCACGGAGTACCCGGATCTTACGTTCTTCGGCAGCCTTGGTCTGCACGAACTCAGCAATATCGGGATGATCGACGTCGAGAACGACCATTTTGGCGGCCCGCCGGGTTGCACCACCCGATTTGATAGTGCCCGCCGAGGCATCCGCGCCACGCATGAAGCTTACTGGACCGGACGCTGTACCACCCGATGACAGCAGTTCTTTTGACGAGCGGATGCGAGAAAGGTTCAAGCCGGCACCGGAGCCACCTTTGAAGATCAGTCCCTCTTCGCGATACCAGTTGAGAATTGACTCCATGGTGTCATCGACGGAAAGGATGAAACACGCGGAGACTTGCTGCGGCGAGTTGGTCCCGACGTTGAACCAGACCGGCGAGTTGAAACTGAACACCTGGTGCAGCAGCATCCAGGTCAACTCTTGAGAAAAGATATCAGCATCAGTATCGGTGGCGAAATATCCGTGTTGCACTCCGGCAGTGGTGTAGGTTGTCACCACTCGGTCGATGAGCTGACGCAGGCTCGATTCGCGCTGCTCGCTGCCCACCGCGCCGCGGAAATATTTGCTTGTCACGATGTTGACCGCATTGACCGACCAGAAGTCGGGAAACTCCACACCGCGCTGTTCGAAATTGACCGTGCCGTCCCGCCAGTTGGTCATGACCACATCCCGGCGTTGCCAGGTGACCTCGTCGTAGGGATGGCGATCCTCGGTGGTATAGACCCGCTCGACCCGCAGCGCTCGTTTGACCTGCGCGATGCGTGACGATCCAGCGGCTCCCCCATCGATGCCAGCCGGAGTCCCGACGGTTTCGGTCATCCCTTGTCCCTCTCTATCGCGGGTGTGCATGCTCCCGGGTTTAGGTCTGGCTGCCCGGAACTTTTCGCAATGCTGCGTCGTGTTTCGTGCGCCGCTACGAGTCGCTCAGATCATCCGTGGGTTCGCCCTCGCCACACTGCGGGTGCCGGACCGGGAGGTCGCGTAAGGCGCGAATCTCCTTCTCGAAGTCCTCGATCGAGGAGAACGACCGGTACACGCTGGCGAAACGCAGGTAGGCCACCTCGTCGAGGTCGCGCAACGGGCCAAGGATCGCCAGCCCTACTTCCTGACTGGGCACCTCAGCGCTACCCAGGGAACGAATCGCTTCTTCGACTCGGTGGGCAAGCTGTTGTAGCGCGTCCTCATCTACTGGTCGCCCCTGGCATGCCCGGCGCACTCCACTCACGATCTTGTCGCGACTGAACGGCTCGGTGACCCCCGAGCGCTTCACCACGGCAAGCACGAGTTCCTCCACCGTGGTGAATCGACGACCGCACTCCGGGCACGAGCGCCGCCGACGGATTGCCTGCCGGTCCACCACCTCGCGCGAATCGACGACCCGAGAATCCGCGTGCCGGCAGAACGGGCAGCGCATGCTCCCCCTTCCCACTAGTAGGTAAACAACATCGCTGTAACTACTATATGTTGTGGTAACCGACAAAGTCGAGCCGCCACGGCGAGCAACTGCGGGCGCGCGCCGCGCGTCGACCTTACGGCCAGTTCGGCTCATGGCCGCCGCCTGCCCCATGCGAGCCACTACCGTCCGTCCGGCACCTGCAACTGCTGATCAGGCACCACCTCGCCGCCCGCGAGGCCGTTCAACTGCCGGATCCGGTCAACCACCGCCCGTTGCTCGGACCGTGGTGCTACCCGTACAGCCACGTCCCATATGGTCTCTCCCGCGCCAACCCGGATTATCGAGGTGCGCTCGGGAACTGCTGGAGCCGTGCGTTGTCCCAGCCAGCTCAGGCCGGCAACCACGGCCAGCGTCATGGTGACGGCCGCCAGCAGCTTCACCACTCGGTGGGCCCTGGGCGCCGATGGATGCGCCGCCATGGGAACCATGGGAGGCGCGGGCGCCGGCGGCACCGGAGCTGGAGGTGCCGGACGCGACCCAGGGCCCGCCTGGTAGCCCGGCCTGGCACTGCCAAGCCGATTGCCCAACTGTGCTGATGCCGTCATCGAGACTCCTCAGTGCAGTAGCATCGAACGGGGGTTCGATCGAACTGTTGTGCGGTGTCTATCACGGCGCTCTGACAATCTCGGCGACTGCGCGGCGTGTTGTTCGAACAAACGTTTGATCTTTGGCGCAACGGTGGTTAGCGTCAGCATCACGACCGACTGGGCGGATCCGGGCAGTGCGGCCGGCAATGAGGCGGCAATGAGACGAGGAGGAATCCGTGGGACGACAGCGCAGCGACGAGCCGGGGGACACGCAGGATCCAAGCAATCTGGATCCCAGCAGCAGCGCCGCGCAGCTGCACTCCTTCCCCGATGTGGAAGACGCGGCCGGTCAGGGTCTCACGCCACGCCAGCGGCGGGTGCTTGAAGTGATCCGGGAATGGGTCGAGCGGTTCGGTTACCCCCCGAGCGTGCGAGAGATCGGCGAAGCGGTCGGGCTTACGTCCACCTCCTCGGTAGCCCATCAGCTGCGCGCTCTGGAGCGCAAGGGATATCTGCGCCGTGATCACAACCGACCCCGCGCGGTCGGTGTCCGGCCGCCCGACAACGCACCGGACACCACTGACGAGGCCTCTGATGGCCAACCGCCGCTACCACGCCCAGTCTTCGTTCCGGTAGTAGGCCGGATCGCCGCAGGCGGCCCCGTGCTCGCCGAGCAGGTGATCGAAGACATGTTCCCGCTACCGAAAGAAATCGTCGGCGAAGGTGCCCTGTTCCTGCTGCGGGTGACGGGTGACTCCATGGTCGAGGCAGCGATCACTGACGGGGACTGGGTTGTCGTCCGCCAGCAACCCAGTGCCGAAAACGGCGACATCGTCGCTGCCTTGATCGACGGGGAGGCGACGGTGAAAACGCTCAAGCGCCGTGACGGCCATGTCTGGTTGCTGCCGCACAACCCTGCCTACGAACCAATCCCCGGTGATGAAGCGACCGTGCTCGGTCGGGTGGTAGCGGTCCTGCGCCGGCTGTGAGGGCGGCGCTGAGGCCAGCCGTATGAGGCCCAGTATGAGGCAGCGTCAGGCTTGCACGACGTACTGGGCCAGCGCACTGGCAAGGTCGGGCCGCACCCGGGCGCGTAGCCGGGTGCCGTCCTCGGTGTGGTCGGTTGCCAGCAGCTCACCCTCGGCATGCACACGGGCGACCAAGGCACCTTGGCTCCACGGCACGAGTGCATCCACCTCAACCTGTGGCTGCGGTAGCGCGTCGGCGATTCGCCGCAGCAGGCCGGGAATGCCGGCACCGGTCTGCGCGGAGACGAACGATGCCTCCGGCAGCAGGCAGCGCAGCCGCGACAGCGCGAACTCGTCGGCGGCATCGACCTTGTTCACGACCACCAATTCCGGCGGCATCGAGGTATCGCGCCCCTCGGTGATCTCCGCAAGGACCTCCCGCACCGCCGCCACCTGCCGTTCGGGCATCGGGTCGGCACCGTCCACCACATGCAACACCAAATCCGCGTCGGCCGTTTCTTCCAACGTCGAGCGGAAGGCCTCCACCAACTGGTGCGGCAAGTGACGGACGAAACCGACGGTGTCGGTGAGCGTGTACTCCCGCCCCTGCGGTGTGGCGGCCCGCCGGGTCGTCGGATCCAGGGTGGCGAATAGGGCGTCCTGCACTAGCACCCCAGCGCCGGTGATCACATTGAGCAGGCTGGACTTACCCGCGTTCGTGTAGCCGACAATGGCCACGTTGGGCACCTCGTTGGCGCGCCTGCGCCCCCGCTTGGTGTCCCGCACGGTGCGCATCGCAGCGATCTCACGGCGCAGCTTGGCGATCCGGCGATGGATGCGCCGCCGGTCAGTCTCCAGCTTGGTTTCCCCAGGACCTCGGGTACCCACTCCACCATCGGCGCCACCACCAGCACCGCCGGCTTGCCGGGACAGCGACTCGCCCCAGCCCCGCAACCGCGGCAGAAAATAGCTCAGCTGGGCCAGCTCGACCTGCGCCTTGCCCTCCCTGGACCGGGCGTGCTGGGCGAAGATGTCCAGGATCAATGCGGTCCGGTCGATAACCTTCACCTTGAGCTTGGCTTCCAGCTGCCGCAGCTGACCCGGAGTGAGCTCGCCGTCGCAGATTACCGTGTCGGCGCTGGTAGCCAGCACGATGTCGGATAGCTCGAGGACCTTGCCAGAGCCGATGTAGGTTGCCGGGTCGGGGCGCTCCCGGCGCTGGACCAGCGCATCGAGCACCTGTGACCCGGCCGTCTCGGCCAGACGGGCCAACTCGGTCAACGATGCGTCGGCTTCGGCCGCGGAACCGTCGGTCCACACCCCGACGAGCACCACGCGCTCCAAGCGCAGCTGCCGGTACTCGACTTCGGTGACATCAGCGAGTTCGGTGGACAACCCCGGCACCCGGCGCAGTGCCGAACGCTCCTCAAGCTCCAAGTCACCTCGGGAGTTGAAGCCGGAGGATGGATAGCTCGGTGACGTTGTCATACGCCTCTCATCATCATTCGCTGTCATTCGTTGCGATCCGCAGTCTGGATGCAGACTGCGGTAATTCGCCAACTAAAAACAGCAGTCTGCATCCAAACTGCGATGTTTAGTAGGCCGACCACCAGTCCAGGGCCACCCGGCCCCGAGCGACGAGCACCGCGGGACCAGTCAGGGTGCTGCCGCCTTCGACGATCGCCACGTGCAAGCGGCCTCCGAGAGTTTGGACGTTTGCCTCGCCGGTCCGCCGGCCCTGCGCTGCCAGCACCGCCGCCAGGGCCGCCACCGTTCCAGTGCCGCAGGATCGGGTCTCCCCCACCCCTCGCTCATGCACTCGCATCCGAAACTCCCCCGGTGCGAGCACGTTGACAAATTCGACGTTGACGCCAAGCGGAAAATTCCCCGGATCGTGACCTGGCGGGACGGACAGGTCGAGCTGCTCCACCGGGACCTCCGTCAGGCAGGCTAGATGGGGGTTGCCGACATCGACGATGCACCCGATGAACGCCGCGCCCTCGACAGTCACCGTCGAAGTGCCGTCAAGCTGCACACGCCCCATCTCGACAGTTACCGTGCCGTCGTCGTTGCTGCGCACACGGCGCGGTCCGAATCTGCTGCCAATCTGGAACTCGGGGCCGGGAACCAACCCGGCGACGGTCAGGTAGCGGGCGAACACCCGCACCCCGTTGCCGCACATCTCCGCGACGGAACCGTCGGCATTGCGATAGTCCATGAACCAGTCCTGCGAGGAACCACCGGGTGGTGCTTCCGCGACCAGCGCACCGGGCACCACCCGCAGCACTCCGTCCGCACCCAGGCCTCGGTGCCGGTCGCACAGGGCGCGCACCCGAGACGGGGTGAGGTCCAGCGTGCCGGTGGGGTCGGGAAGCAGGATGAAGTCGTTCTCCGTCCCGTGCCCCTTGAGAAATTCGATGCCCTGCTCCATCGTCTGTGAGCCTAACCGTCGCGGGTGTGCAACAGTGCGTGGTCGAGCAGGTCGGGCTGCTGGCAGTCCAGCCACATGATCCGGGGATCCCGCCGGAACCAGCTGCGCTGCCGGCGGACAAAACGCCGGGTCGCCGCAGCGACCGAGGCAGCGGTGGTAGCCGGATCTATGCCCGCGTCCAGAGCAGCGATGACCTGCCGGTAGCCCAGCGCCTGCGACGCCGTTCGGCCCTCCCGCAGGCCGCGCGAGAGCAGGTCGCGGACTTCTGCGACTAGTCCTTGGGCGAACATGCAATAAACGCGGTCGCCGACTCGCGCGTCGAGGACCGTGGAGTCGGTGTCCAGCCCGACGATCACCGCCCGGTAGCGCGCTGGGCCGGGCTGCGGTAACGCCGCCGAGAACGGGCGTCCGGTGATCCGGATAACTTCCAGGGCTCGGACCAGGCGGCGACCGTTGCTCGGCAGGATCTGGCCTGCTGCCACCGGGTCAAGGCGCTGCAACCGCTCGTGCAGCGCTGGTGCGCCGTATTCGGACAACTCGGCTTCAAGCTCGGCCCGTATCTCAGGTTTGGTTCCCGGAAAGTCCAGCTCGTCGAGTACCGCGCGCACGTACAGCCCGGAACCACCGGTCAGCACCGGCACCTGGCCTGCGGTGAGCAGCTGGTCCACGATGCGGCGGGCATCGCGCTGGTAGGCGGCCACCGAGGCGGTCTCGGTGACGTCGAGAACATCGATGAGATGGTGGCGGACTCCGCGTCGGGCGGCAGGGGGGAGCTTCGCGGTGCCGATGTCCATACCCCGGTACAGCTGCATGGCATCCGCATTGACCACCTCACCGCCCAGCCGGCAGGCTAGCTCGACTGCGAGGTTGGACTTTCCGGTGGCCGTCGGGCCAACCACCGCGATAACGCGTGGACTCATGGCAGGCTGGCCGGCCAGACGGCGTCCCACAGCGCAACGTGGTAAGCGACCCCGTAAGGGGCAGCCGAGTACAGCAGCTCGCCCTGGTACGCCGGGGCCAGCGACTGGGCGGCGGCGGCCGCAACCTGCCAGGCCTCCCGGCCAGCGACCAGCAACTCGCTGGCCAATGTCGCGTCAAGGTCCAGCAACACGCTGGAGTCCGCCGCGGCGAGCGCTGCAGCAACCGCTGCATCCAGGCCATGCGCCCTGCTGTCGAGATAACCCGGGGCCCGCAGGGTGTGCGTGGCTGCGCCGTCACCGAGCACGAGCAGCCCGATCGGATCGCCATCCCGACGCAACCGCTGCGCGAGCTCAGCACCGATCCGCCGGCACTGCGCCGTGCTGGATCCCGGCGGCACCGGCGAGACCGTAACAGTGACGTGACCTGCGCCTACCTGGCCCCGTAGCCAGGCGGCAATCAGCAATGGCAGCGGGAGCTCGACACGACCGGCCGGCGACACGTTCGGACCTAGCGTCACGTCGACGTCGACGCCATATCCGGCGAAGCTACCCACTGCACCCGTCACCGCCGCCGGATCGACTGCTGCCACCGCCACCCAGCGCGGGCACTGTTGCGCTAGCGCACCCGCCGCCACCAGGCATGCCTCGCGCAGTGGAGCGGTTTCCGCTGCGGCGCCGGCAGCTAACTCCGGCACCAACAGCGGTGGATGCGGCACCACAGCCACGCGTACGATCACCGCTGCAGGTTAGTGCCCACTTCGCCCCAGCTCTCCTGCCCGCGCATCTGAACTGCTTCAATGCGGCCTAGCCGGGCAACTCGGAGCAGCCCGGTCGAGGTGCACAGCTTGTGCAGTCGGGGCCCCCGCAACGCGGCGGCGGGTAGAAGGTCGAGGAAGGCCGGCATGACCGAGCACAACCACACCGAGCAACATCTGGCTTCCGGTTTCCCAGCCGGTCCCCCTCCGTGCGTCACGCGCGCCTGCCGCGATCCGCAACGCTGGGGGCGGATAGCCCCGGACGGCACGGTGTACACGCACACCGCGGATGGCGAAAGGCCAGTCGGTTCCTGGCAGGCCGGTACCGCGGAAGAAGGTCTAGCGCACTTCGCCCGCCGCTTCGACGATCTGCTCACCGAGGCGGAACTACTGCAAACCCGGCTGGTCTCCGGGGTAGGTGATCCCAAGCAAGCGCTGTCGCGAGTCCGCACTTTGCGCGACGAGCTTGCCGAACCGACCGTCGTAGGTGACCTTATCGGGCTCACTGCGCTGCTGGATCACTTGCAGCGGCTCGCCGAAGAGTCCCTCGCCGGTGCAAAGGCGGCTCGGGAGCAGGCCAGGGCACGGGCCACCGCCCGCAAAGAGGCGCTGGTGGCCGAAGCCGAGCAGATCGGCACCGAGTCCACTCAGTGGAAGGCTGGTGGCGACCGGCTACGCAGCATCCTGGACGAGTGGAAGACGATCAAGGGGGTCGATCGGAAGAGCGATGAGGCGTTGTGGCGCCGCTATTCCAAAGCGCGGGACGCCTTCGTGCGGCGGCGCGGCGCACATTTCGCCGAGCTTGACCGGCAGCGCATCGGGGCCCGTCATCGCAAGGAGGAGTTGGTCGTTGAGGCCGAGAAGTTGGCCAGCGCCACTGACTGGGGTGCCACCGCGAGTCGCTTCCGGAACCTGATGGCCGAGTGGAAGGCTGCTGGGCGCGCCCCCAAGGAAGCCGATGACGCGTTGTGGCAGCGGTTCCGTACCGCTCAGGAGACCTTTTTCAGCGCTCGTTCCGCTGCGCTGTCCGGGCGAGACTCGGAGTTTGACCGCAATGTCGCGCGCAAGCAGGAGTTAGTCGTCGCCGCCGAGCGGATCGATCCCACCGGTGACATCGAAGCGGCCCGGGCACAATTGAGGACTATCCAGGAGCGCTGGGAATCGATCGGCAAGATTCCGCGGGAACGAGTTCGAGAGCTCGAAGGTCGGTTGCGGGCTGTGGAGGAGCGAATCCGCGCGGCTGCCAACGCACAGTGGCGCCACAACGATCCCGAGTCTGAGGCGCGGGTGGCGCAATTCCGGGAGCGGGTGGAGCAGTACGAAGCCCAGGCCGCGAAGGCTCGCGCCGCCGGGGACGACCGCCGCGCCAACACCGCGCAGGCGCAGGCCAATCAGTGGCGCGAATGGTTGGCCGCCGCTGAGCGTGCGGTCACCAGCCGCTAGCTTCTCCCTCAGCAGCTACTTGCGCGACAACGCAAGCGCGAGCCACTGCAGGGCCAGCACCGCTATCGCCAGCACCGCGAGCACCAACCCAATACCGGGTCCGGGGCCGCCGTGGGCGGTCTGCCGGGACCAGATCGCCCACACTCCGTCGAGCACGCAATAGGTGCAACTCAGCGCGCTGGCCCAGACCAGACCCCACCGGCGGGTGACCAAGGCCAGCCCGGATAGGCCGATCCCTGCTGCGAGCGCGACAGCTCCGAACAACCTCGGCAGCACACCCACCCGATCGGCGGGATTGGCAAGGCCGCTCAGCACATCCCACCCGCTGGTATCTCCCACCCACGGCAGCGTGACGGCAATGAGCAGCACCATGATCGCCGCGGAAATCGCGACTGCCCGGCCGCCCGGGTCTACTCGACGCAGTGTTGCGCGCTCGACCGCGTCGATTTCCGCGCGCAGGCCGGCGAGGCCGTCCGGATCGGAGGTCATGTCGCCATCCCGCCAAACGAGGGCATGCCGAGCGTGACGCCTGGTGTCACTGGGCGGCGACCGGCTGCCCAAGCATCGCCCGCGGCAGTACGCCGGTGGGCCCGCACCGCCACCTCGGACACCAGGTGATGCGGCGCCCCATAAGTAATCTCCGCAAGTATCACGTCGCCCGGACGGACTTCAGCGTCTCCCGGCTGGAAATGCACCAACCGACCGTCCCTGGCCCGGCCACTCATCCGCTGTGTCACCACATCCT
>DATELN010000171.1:0-59661 GCA_035276605.1 Pseudonocardiaceae bacterium
CTAACGCCGACCGCCTCCGTAGCGATTGCTTGAGCAACTGACGGTGATGGCAGGCGGTGCACATGGCGGCAAGGCGGCACAGGTTCATGGGGCGGCACCTTCGTGCGGTGGCGTGCGACGCCGACTTCTTGGACAGCGTGGTGGACGCCCAACTCTCGCTTATCCGCCAACTGCCCATCGACCAGCGCGATGAGCTTGCCGAAGCGTTGGCGATACTGGTCACGCTGGCTCAAGATCACCGGTACTACCTGCGAGACTGGATCAGCCGTCGCGAGCTACGCCACCGCATCGACCGCGCCCTGCTCACCCTCGACACTCTCGGCCAGGTTCCCAGCCGGGCGGTCTAATCCCCTTGCCGCGCCCCGACATGGAGACATGCCGAGATGCTGTAGAGCGCAGGGTGGGGCGACCGGCCGGGATGGACTGTCGGTGTGCAGACATAATGTGACGTCGTGGAGTTGGCAGTGCTGCTTGATGCGGGGGCGGTAACCCGGTGCCGACGCCGGGTGCATTTGGACCACGACCCTACGGCAGTCGACGAGCCGCGCGCTGCCTTGGACGCGACCGCGCAGCGGCGGATCGCCGACGCCGCCGCGCACCGCCGTTGGGTCGCCGACCGGCTGGCCAAACACCACCCCACCGACTGGGCAGAGGTCTCGCTTGAGCTACCGCCGGAGCAGCGGTGCAGCGCCACGCTGGCTCTGCTGCGCTGCCAGGCGCCGATGGTCTGGGGCGGCTTACTGCCAGCCGATACGCTCGCCGGCCGGCGAGGTGGCGTCGATCTGCTGGTGCGGCATCGTGGCGGTTACCTGCCGGTGATCGTCGTGCGGCACAAGATCACCGACCCCGGCGGCGGGGCCCGCACCAGCCCGCTGACCCAGCCGCGCCTGGCCGCGGCGCGCATCGACCGGGATCGCAAGGTACGCCCGCAATCCCGGGACCAGTTGCGGCTGGCCCATGCGGTGCGGCTGTTGCAGGCCGCTGGGTTAGCGGCCCGCGGTCGGGCCACCGGCGGGGTGATCGGGTTAGAGGCCGATGCGGTGGTCTGGCACGACCTGGATGCGCCTACCTGGCCAGGCGGGCGTACCGCGATGACCGAGTACGACGCTCGGTTCGCCGATCGGCTTGCCGTCGCCCGGGCCGCGGTCACTGCGGGGCCACCGTTGGCCCAGCCATCGAGGGTCACCGAGTGCCGGTCCTGCCCGTGGTGGCCGACCTGCGGCCCCGCGCTGCGGGCATCCCGTGATGTCAGCATGGTGCTGCGCGGGGAGGACGCGGTGGCCCTGCGCGCGGTCGGGGTGTCCACCGTAGATGCACTAGCTGCGCTGGACCCGGCCGGCGAGGCACCGGTACCGATGGCGGGGACGTCGGTGCGTGACGCGGTGTTGCTGGCCCGGGCCTGGCAGCGGGACCTCACGCTGGTCCGGCGTAACCGGCGCATCACCGTGCCCCGCGCCGAGGTCGAGGTCGATGTGGACATGGAAAGCTTTGATGAGGCCGGCGCCTACCTGTGGGGCTGCCTGTTGTCTGGCGCCGACGTCGGGTTGCCTCGCGGCTACCAGGCCTTCGCCACCTGGGAGCCGGTGCCGACTCCGGACGAGGCCAGGTCTTTCGCGGCGTTCTGGCAGTGGTTGACCGGCGTTCGCCGCCGTGCCGCCGAGTGTGGCCGCAGCTTCGCCGCTTTCTGTTACAACGAGCAGGCCGAGAACCGCTGGATGCTGTCGTCGGCGGACCGCTTCGCCGGCGCTCCCGGCATTCCCACCATCGCCGAGGTGCAGGAGTTCATCGATTCCGATCAGTGGGTGGACCTGTATGGAGTGGTCAGCGCGGAGTTTTTGTGTGCGCACGGCAAGGGACTCAAGACGATCGCTCCGGCGGCGGGATTCGCCTGGCACGACCCGGAGGCCAGCGGGGAGAACTCCATGCGCTGGTACTCCGACGCGGTCGGGTTGACCGGCGGTGAACCAGATCTGGCGCAACGGGCCCGGCTAGTCACCTACAACTCCGATGATGTTCGCGCCACCCATGCGCTGCGGTCGTGGATGAGTTCGGATGCCGTCAACGACGTTCCATACGCGGGCGACCTGTAACCGTGCGATTATGAGTGCCAACAGAATGTGAGGGGAGAGGCACATGTTCGTCCGGCGCATCGCGGTGATCGGTTCCGGGTATGTAGGTCTGACCACCGGCGCATGTTTGGCTTCGTTGGGGCATCGGGTGGTGTGCGCCGACGTGGATCCGGGCAAGGTAGCCCGCCTATCCGCGGGGGAAGTGTCGATTCTGGAGCCAGGGCTTCCCGAGCTCGTCGCGCAGGGCTTGGCCGCCGGACGGTTGCAGTTCGTGGTGGGCGCTGCCGCCGCGGTCACTGAGGCCGAGGTGGTGTTCCTCTGCGTGCCCACTCCCATGGGAAACGGTGGTGGGGCGGATCTGTCGGCGGTGGAGGCGGTGGCCACCGAGGTGCGATCGTTATTGCCCCCAGGATGTGTGGTGGTCAACAAGTCGACCGTTCCGGTGGGCACCGCGGCGCGCACCGCGGAACTATTGGGCCGTTCGGACGTGGCGGTGGTCAGCAACCCGGAGTTTCTTCGGGAAGGTTCGGCGGTGCGCGACTTCCTCAATCCGGACCGCATCGTGGTGGGCTGCGACGCGCAGGATGCCGCTGAGCGGGTCGCGGCGCTGTACGCCAAGCTGGGGGCGCCGACCGTGCTCACCGATGCGGCCAGCGCAGAGATGGTCAAGTACGCCGCGAACTGCTTCCTGGCGATGAAGCTGTCTTATGTCAACGCGATCGCGGAGCTGTGCGAGCGATCCGGCGCCGACGTGCTGGACGTCACCGAGGGCATTGGCTATGACCGGCGGATCGGGCAAGCGTTCCTCCAGGCAGGACCCGGTTGGGGCGGGTCGTGCCTGCCCAAGGACACCCACGCGCTGCTGCAGGTCTGCGCCGCAGCGGATTTCGACTTCCCGCTGCTGCAGGCCAGCCTGGAAACCAACACCCGCCAGCAGCACCGGATGGTCGAGAAGGTCCGCGACGCCGTCGGCGGATCGCTCGCTGGCCAACGGGTGGGGCTGCTCGGATTAACCTTCAAGGCCGGCACCGACGATCTGCGTGACTCGCCGGCCCTGACGGTGGCCGCGCTGCTAGCCGCTGAGGGCGCCGACCTGATCGGCTACGACCCGGCGGTGCCCGCCGCGGTGCCTGGCATGACTGACGACCTGCAAGTCACCGACGACCCAATTAAGGTCGCCGCAGGCGCTGCCGTCCTCGTAGTGCTCACCGAATGGCCCGAGTTCCGGCTGCTGGACTGGGCCCGGCTGGCCGAGTTGGTCGAGCACCGCATCGTGATCGACACCCGCAACCTGCTCGATGCCGACGTGCTGCGCCGCGTCGGCTTCGAGGTCCGCGGCATCGGACGCCGCACATCCCGAGCGCTAACGCCCTCCTGACCCGCAGGATCATCCCTGCACACGGCGCTGCCTCGACAACGGCAGCCGGTGCGCCGCTCGTCGACCCAGACGTTCCTTCCGGCGTCAGGACGGGGGAAAAATGTGGACGTCAGCCCGATGATCTGTTGTGCTTAGCCTTGCCTAACGCTTAGCCAGGCCTAATCACTCGATCGAGGGCGACGAAGCCATGTACGTCTGCATCTGCCGTGCGGTGACCGAGGCAGCGGTGCGCGGATGCATCGCTGATGGTGCCCGCACCGTCAAGGATGTCGTCAAGCGCTGCGAAGCCGGCACCGGGTGCGGCACCTGCGTCGGCAAGATCCTCGCCCTGCTAGGCACCGGCGTCAACGAGCTGAGCAGCCCCCTCCCGCGCAGCGCCTGATTCGCGTGCTTTGGTCGTTACCGATCGTTATATTCCCTGGTCAGGTCAGCCTCACCTTCAATGACAAGCCCTCCGGACATCGGTACGGTTGTGATCATCCACTACCGGCCCAGAGGGGGTTCGACACCTTATGCGTGGCGATGATGAGGTTATTACGCTGCTCAACGATCAACTCACCCGCGAGCTGACCGCGATTAATCAGTACTTCCTGCACGCCAAAATGCAGGGCAACTGGGGGTTCACCAAGCTCGCGGAGCACACCCGACACGAGTCCATCGACGAGATGAAACACGCCGAGCGGATCACCGAGCGGATCCTGTTCCTGGAAGGCCTGCCGAACTACCAGAAGCTGCTCGCGCTGCGCATCGGACAAACCGTGAAGGAGCAATTCGAGGCGGACTTGGCCGTCGAGAAGGAAGCCGTGGACGCGCTACGCCCCGCCATTGCGACCTGCCGGGAGAAGGGTGACATCACCACCGCCAACATCTTCGAAGACATCCTCGCCGACGAAGAGGAGCACATCGATTACCTCGAGACCAATCTCGATTTGATCGGCACGTTGGGTGAGCAGCTATACCTTAGCCAGCTCGTGGAGCGGCCGCCGACCAACGGCTAAGCGGGCAACCTGGGCGGATGCGACTACGGTTGTCGCGTGAGTGATGGCCGACTGTTCACCGTGCACGACGCTCGGGATTTGCTGCCCGAGGTGCGCCGGCGGGTCGATGCGCTGATCGAGGTACGGGCAGACCTCACCGAGCTGTCCGTGGATCGGCGCCGTTTCGGTTCGTCGGCGCTCGGCGGCCTCGCCGAACTGAAGGCGCTGCAGGCCCGGCTAGACCACATGCTCGAGTGGTTTTCTGAGCAGGGCATCGAAATCAAGGGCCTTGCGCCGGTCCTCGTCGATTTTCCCGCGGTGCTGGACGGCGAGTCCGTACGCCTCTGCTGGCTGGAAGGCGAAACCGAGCTGGCCTGGTACCACCGCTCTGACCTAGGCCTCGCCGGCCGCCGCCGCCTTCCCCCACCATAAGCCCCCCCGTAACCGGCAGTCTGGATGCAGACTGCCCTTTTACAGCCCCCAAAAGGGCAGTCTGCATCCAGACTGCCGAACGTTGCGTGATCGAGTTGGTCGACACCTGTTGTTTAAGGGTTTGCGCGCGCTTCCGCCAGCGTGCCCACCCGAACCGGCGTTCACGGCAGCAGGGTCGGCGTAATGTTGCCGGCATGGCCCTGTTCGGACGCGATAAGACCCGCATGGTGACCGCTGAGGAGGCGCTACCCGGGCGTGCCATCTCGATGTCGGTGGCGGAGCGCCACGCGGTGAGCGGCCATCGCATCGTCCCCCCATTCCCGGAGGGCCTGCGTACCGCGGTGTTCGGGATGGGCTGCTTCTGGGGCGCCGAGCGGATCTTCTGGCGGACTCCCGGGGTGTACTCCACTGCCGTCGGATACGCCGGTGGTCACACGCCCAACCCCAGCTATCAGGAGGTCTGCTCCGGGCGGACCGGGCACACCGAAGTCGTGCTGGTTGTCTTCGACCCTGCGCAGGTCTCCTACGCGCAGTTGCTGCGGGTCTTCTGGGAAGGTCACGATCCGACCCAAGGCATGCGGCAGGGCAATGACCGCGGAACCCAATACCGATCCGCGATCTACACCACCGATGCCGACCAGGCCGCCGAAGCTGAGGCAAGCCGGTCCACCTACCAGCAGGCGCTCACCGCGGCCGGCCGCGGTGAGATCACCACGGAGATCGCACCTCTGCGCGATTTCTACTACGCCGAGGACTACCACCAACAGTATTTAAGCGATGCGAAAAATCCCAATGGTTACTGTGGCCTAGGTGGAACTGGTGTTACTTGTCCAGTGGGTGCAGGTGTCGAGCTTGGTGATAGCTGACGCGGCCAATTCTAATTTCAGCGCGCCGAAGGAGTGCTAATCTAAGTGGCGCGCCTGGCCCTGTTCGGTAAGTTTGGGGTGGGCGGTACTGGCTGCGGCGACCCAGGTGATCCGTTTATCGGTATCAGAGCAATACCAGGTTCGACCGCTAGACGTTACTTCATATTGCCGCTGTTCCAGCACCCGGCCTGATATTTCCCGGGTCGCCAGCTGTCCGCGGAGCCGGTGCTCACGAGATGAGTTCTCTGGCGTGGTTGGGCGCTCGGTGAGAACTACCCATGCTGCAGGTTCCGCAGTGCGCGGGCCGCTGTCATTGCACCCTCTGCTGTCGAGCTGACCGCATCTTCGCGGGTGAGCGGCGGCGCCGCACCGTCACGCCGGCGCACCCGGACGTTCATCCACGGTGAGCGGCTGATCGACGACACTTTCCGGTTTCTCCGCGCCGGATCCTGGCAAGTTGCGGGCGCCGGTTGCCTTAACGCCGCCGAGGAAAACTTACGAGATCGATCCGTGTTCAACGTTGTAACGCACCCATCCGAACGACCTGAGATTTGACCCGGCCCAGGATGTCAGCAACCTGCTGCCTTATGAGCTCCAGCCGGCGATCACGCACAGGCACCACCCGATCACCGACCGTTCATCGCGGACGGTAGACCGTTAAGCGACGACCTCCGCGAGCCTCCACCTGCCGGCGCTTGATCTATGCAGGAATGTCGAGGCACTCATACACCCACGGCCCCCAGACTCCGGCCTGGGCAACATCCGAGGGGGAATTAGTGTCTCGGGGTAAGCACGCCAAACCGACCTCGTATCAGCACTTACCGACTGCGCTGGCGGCAGTGGCCCTGGCCGCTGGCGGTGTTTTCGCCGTCGGCGGCAGCGCGATCGCTGCACCCCTGCCCAGCAGCGGCACCGAGGCCCGGTTTGCTGGCCAGACTGACGTCATTGCGTTGCGGGCGTTGGACGCGGCGCTGTCGCAGCTGGGCACCCGCTACCGCAGCGGTGGTAACAGGCCGGGTGGATTCGACTGCTCCGGCTTAGTGCAGTGGTCCTACCGCCAGGCTGGGCTCTACCTGCCCCGCACCGCCGCCGCGCAGTCGCGGGTTGGTATCCGGGTGAGCCTCTCGCAGATCCGGCCTGGGGACCTGATCTTCTACTCCTATGGTGGTCGTGTCGGACACGTCGCGATGGCCGCCGGGGACGGCATGCTCATTGAGTCGTCACAGTCCGGCCACCCAGTCGCCAAGCGTCGGATCTACACCAGGGGACTGGTTGCAATCCGACGCGTCGCCTAGCCATCACCCGCCCCGACACAACTAGCACGAGGATTAGGCCACAGCAACCCGGCTGCGCGCGGGGTGGTCATTGCACCCAGCTGAGGGGCTCAGCGCCGTCGATGAGCACCGGCCGCTCGTTCTGGCGTAGGACAGCCTGTTTCGTCACCGGCGCCTCACACCGGCAGCGCGAGTGCGGTGACCACGATGAGTACCAGCACCGAGCCGCCGATCAAGCGGATCTGCCAGCGGGGGGCCAGCCGGTCAGGCAGCGGCCGCCGGGTTAGCAGGCGTTGCCGCTGACGACCCACAAGATAGGTGGCGACCGCGATCACGGCCGCCAGCCCCGCTGGAAGCAGTCGGAGCGGCCCGGTGTAGGAGACGACATCGCGTAGGAGCAGCAGGGCGCCGTTGGCCAGCACCCCTAACGAGGTCCGACTCCACGACAGCGCGGTGCGTTCTGGCTGCAGTCCATCGTCGGCCGCCCGGCGGCCGCGGAACGCAGGCACCAGATCACCGCACCGCTTTAGTGATCACCAGGACCACGCCGAACACTGCGATCAGGACCAGTCCAGCGGTGAGTACCCGCGGTGTCTGGGGGCGCGGCAACGGTAAACCCCGGCGGATGGCGTAGTCGACGCGTTCCCACCGGCGCAGCCCCGTCGCGGCGGTGACCACGGCCAGCGCCGCCAGCAGGCCGCCGACGATGTGCCGGGCAGCCGGGAAAGCGAACTCAGGCACGAGTTGCACCACCGCCACGGAGGCGGCCAGCAGCGCCAACGCCGTGCGCAGCCAGGCCAAAAAGGTCCGCTCGTTGGCCAGGGTAAAGCGGTAGTCCGGCTCGAATTCCTCTTCCGCGCCGCCGGTAGCGTCCTGCCGGGTCCGCTGGTCCTCGCGGCCCATGCGCTCCTCCTCGTTGTGGCGTCCTGGCTGCGCCGCCCGGGCCGGGCACCGGCAGCCGCGCCAGGGCCACCACCACTCACCGCAGGATACGAGGTCCCCGGCGGTGTCGAAGCCAGCAGCTTCGCGCACCATTTCAGTGCAACATCCAAGGAAGGCGGCGATCAGCGGTCGAACTTGGTGGTGAGGATGATCGACGACGTGGTGCGATCGACGCCTGGGATGCCGCCGATGCGATCGAGGACGCAGTCGATCTCCTCCGTGCTGTCGGCGGCCACTACCGCGATCAGGTCAAACGGCCCGCTCACCGTGTGCAGCGTGCGGACACCCGCGATCCGGCGCAGCGTCTGCTGCACGTGGTCACCCCGCTTGGGATCGATGGTGATAGCGACATGGGCGGTGACCCGCCGCCCGGTCGCCGCCGGGCCGAGCCGGGCGGTGTAACCGGTGATCACACCGCTGCGCTCCAGCCGGCCGATGCGATCCTGCACTGTCGAGCGAGCCACCTGTAGCCGTCGTGCCAGCACCGTGACCGACTGGCGGGCGTCCTCGACGAGCAGGTCGACGATCCGCTGGTCGAGATGGTCCATGGACCTATTCTCGCCGATCTGACCGCAGCTGCCGGCATTGTGCCGGAGCAGCAGCGCATATCGACTCGATCAACCGGCCAATATGGCGGCGGCAGATCGTACATTCAACCCATGCCCGTCAACCGAACCCGGGTACTCGTGGTCGGTGCCGGCAAGATCGGCACCGCCATTACCGCCCTGCTGGCCTCGGCGCCCGACTACGACGTAACCGTGCTCGACCGCAGCGAGCGGGCGCTGCGGACGGCTGACGGTCTGGGGGTCCGAACCGTGCACGGTGACACCGCCAATGCCGCCCTGCTCAGCTGGCTGGCCGCCGGCAACGACATGGTGCTCAGCGCCGCGCCCTTCCACTTGACCACAAGCGTCGCGCGCGCCGCACGGGATGCGGGCGCCCACTACTTCGACCTCACCGAAGATCGGGCGTCGGCTCGGACGGTCGCCGCCATGGCCACCGACGCGCCCGCGGCACTCATGCCCCAGTGCGGTCTCGCGCCAGGTTTCGTGTCGGTGGTCGCGGCCTCGCTGGCCAGTTCGTTCGACGAGTTGCGTTCGGTGTTCTTGCGGGTCGGTGCCCTGCCCCAGTTCTCGACCAACGCGCTGAAATACAACCTGACCTGGTCGACCGACGGGCTGATCAACGAGTACTGCAACCCCTGCGAGGCCATCGTCGACGGCGAACTGCGCGAAGTGCCGCCGTTGGAAGAGTTGGAGGCGTTCTCCCTGGACGGCATCGGCTACGAGGCGTTCAACACCTCGGGCGGGCTGGGCACTCTGTGTGACACTCTCCACGGCCGGGTCGAGACGCTCAACTACAAGACCGTGCGCTACCCCGGTCACTGCGAGATCGTCAAGCTGCTGGTGCGGGACCTGCGCCTGGCTCGGCGTCGTGACGTGCTCAAGGACGTCCTCGAGACCGCGATCCCAGTGACCAACCAGGACGTGGTGCTGGTCTTCGTGAGCGTGTCCGGCACCCGTGACGGCGTGCTTACCCAGCAGACCTTCGCCCGCAAGATCTATGCCGCCGACGTGGGCGGTCGCCGGCTGTCGGCCATCCAGCTCACCACCGCGGCAGGTATCTGTGCCATGGCCGACCTGGTACGGGAGGAGAAGTTGCCGACGTCCGGGTTCGTCCGGCAGGAGCAGTGCGCGTTGGACGAGTTCCTGGCAAACCGGTTCGGGTCGGTGTACCTGCAAGCCAAGGAGGTGACCCGAACATGAGTCGCACGGACACGATCCTGCGTGCGGTCGGGATCGACCCGGCTGATCTGGCCGCCGGCGAGTTGCTCGCCCGCAGCCCCGTCGACGGCACAGTGATCGGCCGGCTGGCGCCCGCCACTCCCCAGGAAATCGACGCCGCTGTCGGCCGGGCGGCGGCCAGTTTCCTCCGTTGGCGCTCGGTGCCGGCACCCAAGCGGGGGGAGCTGGTCCGCCTGTTCGGTGAACAGCTGCGAGCGCACAAGGACGCCCTGGCCGCCGTGGTTACGCTGGAGACCGGCAAGATCCTCGCCGAGGCCCGTGGCGAGGTGCAGGAGATGATCGACGTCTGCGACTTCGCCGTCGGCCTGTCCCGCCAGCTCTACGGCAAGACCATCGCCTCGGAGCGGCCGGAGCACCGCATCATGGAGACCTGGCACCCGCTCGGCGTGGTCGGTGTCATCTCGGCGTTCAACTTCCCGGTGGCGGTGTGGTCGTGGAACACTGCGGTGGCGCTGGTCTGCGGCGATCCGGTGGTGTGGAAGCCGTCGGAGAAGGCGCCGTTGTCTGCGCTGGCCTGCCAGTCGATCTTCAATCGTGCCCTGTGCGCCTACAGTGATGAGGACTGGAGCGGGCTATCCACCGTGGTGCTCGGCGGCCGGGACATTGGCGCCGCGCTGGTCTCCGATCGCCGGGTAACTTTGGTCTCGGCGACCGGATCAGTGCCCATGGGCCGTGCGGTCGGGCCGGTTGTGGCTGAGCGGTTCGGGCGCGTGCTGCTCGAACTGGGCGGCAACAATGCCGTGATCGTGACTCCATCCGCCGACCTGGACCTAGCGATCCGGGCCATCCTGTTCGCCGCCGTCGGCACTGCGGGCCAGCGCTGCACCACCCTCCGGCGGCTGATCGTGCACTCCTCGATCGCTGGCGATCTCGTTCACCGCTTGAGGCGGCACTACGACATCTTGTCCATCGGCGACCCGTTTGATCCGGCCACGGTGGTCGGTCCCCTCATCGACACCGCGGCACTGGAAGCGATGGACAAGGCCCTGGCGGCCGCCCGGGCCGATGGTGGCAACGTCCACGGCGGGGGACAGGTGCTGGCCGACGCGTTCCCCGGGGGCTGCTACGCCCGACCGGCCCTGGTAGAGATGCCGGCCCAGACCGAGATCGTGCGGCGCGAGACCTTTGCTCCGATCCTCTACGTGCTGCGCTACGACGAGTTTGAGAAGGCCATCGCCATCCACAACGATGTCCCCCAGGGATTGTCGTCGGGCATCTTCACCAACGACCTGCGGGAAGCCGAGCAGTTCCTGGCCGCCGCGGGCTCGGACTGCGGCATCGCCAACGTGAACATCGGACCCTCCGGCGCCGAGGTCGGTGGGGCCTTCGGCGGCGAGAAGGAGACCGGTGGTGGCCGGGAGTCGGGGTCGGACTCCTGGCGGTCGTACATGCGCCGATCCACGGCCACGATCAACTTCTCGACCGAGTTGCCGCTGGCGCAAGGCATCGAGTTTGGCCGGCAGGATCCGGCATGAACGAACTGCTCACCAGGCTCGTTGGTTCGCAACGGTGCAAGCAGTTGCTGGCCGATGTCGCCGTCCCGCCGCAGTTGTGCAGCGAAGAGCGACCCCGGGCTAGCCGCGCTGCGGTGGCGATGGCGATGAGTCTGGCGCTGTTTGACGATTTGCTGGCTCGCGTTCCCAGCGGGGCACGGTACGTGGCCAGCCAGCGGGAGCGAGACCGCCAAATCGTGTTCGACCACGGTGCCGTGCGGACGGTCGACTGGCACGAGACCGGGCAGTTGCCAGCGGGTGCCGAGCTGTTCCGCCGGCTGCTGGTCCCGCTCGGTTACCAGGAAGTGGGCCTCTATTCGTTGGACCGTATCCACATGACCGGGCGGGTGTTCACCCATGCCGACCTTCCTGAGCAGGTGCCGCAGTACTTCGTGTCCGAACTGCACGTCGACCGTCTGGGCCCGGCGGCCCGCGAGGCCGTGACCCGGACAGTCGGCAGCTCGGTGGATCCCATGGACGACGAGGCGCTATCGCTCCTCGCCGATCTGGCCGGGCGGGGTTGGACTCCGCTAAACGATGCCGTGCGGCTGATCCGGATGCTGGTGTCATGTTTCGGGCGCCACCACCCCGACCCGCGGCTGGACGACTACGAAACCCTGCTCCGAAACTCAGCCGAGATGGCCTGGATCGCGACCGAGGGCAACGCCTTCAACCACGCCACCGATCGCGTGCCCGACGTCGAGGCGCTGGCCGAGGCGCTGCGCCACAACTGGTCCCTCAAGGACTTCCTCAAAGACACCGTCGAATACTCCCGCAGCGGGCGGGTCCGCCAGACGGCGCTGCTGGCCGACCCGGTGATGCGCCGGTTCCTGGCTACCGACGGGACCAGCATCGCGCAGGAGGTCCCCGGCTCGTTCTTCGAGTTCATCACCCGCGACTTCGGGCCCGACGACAGGCTTGACCTCACCTTTGATGCCGGCAATGCCCAAGGCATCTTCCGCATGACCTCTCAGTTGGGCGGTCTTCAAGTACCGCCAACCCGGGGTCAAAGCGTTAGTAACGACCGCCAACTGTAACTGAGGCGCGGCCGTGTCAGCTGTTCGTGGTTCGCAGTGGGTCGGCTTTACGGCCAGCAGAGAACCGCGTGGGTATGTTGTCGGATGGTCAACGATTTAGCGTGCAACTGCGCTGCACTGACTTGTTGGAGATTCGCATGCCCCAGCTGCTGGAAAGCGACCGAGTCGATTCCTCGGAGCGGCCACCCGAACGTAGGCGGGTGCCTCGTAAGCTGCTGGCTGCGATTCTCGGCATTGCTGTCCTGGTGCCGGCCACTACGCAGCTTGTGGATGTGCTTCCGCACTGGGGCAACCCGTTTAAGCAGCAAATCGTGGACCATAGTCCGGCGCCGCTGCTGCTGGCGTTGCAAGACCTGTCGCAGTACCACGCCGCCACCGGCAGGTTTCAGGTCGTGGTCGATATCGAGCACGACATCCCCCACGTGCCGGCGATCATCAGCGGCGAGCGCACAACCTTCCTGGGCATCGGCTCGGTTGACGCGATGGTCGATTTCACCAATGTCGGCACCGACCGGGTGACGGTGTCCCCAGACCGGCGGACGGTAGCCATCGCGCTGCCGGCAGCGCGGTTGGCGCCTGCCGTCGTCGACCCGGCCGCGAGCCGTGTGGTTGGCCGCGAGCGCGGGTTATTGAATCGGGTCGCCGCCGTATTCCAGGACAGTCCGACCGGTGAGCAAGAGGTCTACCGACTCGCCCAAGCCAGGCTGAATGAGGCCGCGAAGGTGAGTGACCTGACAAGCCGGGGTCAGGAAAACACCCGCCAAATGCTTATCACGCTCGGCCGCTCACTCGGCTTCCACGACGTCAGCGTCACCTTCGAGACGGTGTGACGGCGTGATGTTGACAGCGCCCAGCTCGATAGCGCCGAGGTGCCCGGTCAGGAGCGTACAGGCCGGATTGCGGCAATTGACTCGAAGCCCGATAGTTCGATCAATCGGCGAGTGGGTGCATCAAGTGGCACGATGAGTTCTAGCACAATACGCAGCGCGTGCAGCCGAGACGCTAGTGCGTACAAAACTCTTATTCCGGCGCTATCCATGTAAGTAAGGCCGGCGAGGTCGACGGACACCGCGCTCGGATGATGGGTAATCGCCGTGCGAATCTCGTCCTCGACGGCTGCGGCATTCGCTAGATCGATCTCACCGCTGACATAGATGTGAATCGAACCATTGTCGGCGCTGCTGTCGACGTGTGCGGTGGTCATCCAGACGCCGCCCGGGACAGGTGGCGACGGATGACCACATTGGTCCCACCCGGGCCGTGATCGATATGCAGTTCGTCGCTAAAGTCGCGCATAAACAGTGTTCCTCGTCCTCCGTCATCCCTGTTGGGCGAGCGCCACCGGCCAGTATCGCGGATGGTGGCGAGCACATCAGGCTGTTGGAGCTCCAGATGTATCGCCACATTACCGCCGCCAGCCCCGTAAGCATGCTCGATCGCATTGGAACACGCTTCGCCGATCGCGACGAGCAGGTCAGCAACTGCCCGCGGGCCGGCTCCGACTGCTGACAGCCACCGGCGCACCGCAAGCCGGATATCCCGCAACGACCAGGGTAGCGCGGGTAGTACAAGGTCCAGCGGGCCCACCTCGCCGCTGTCCTGGCGGCGCACGGCGAGCACCGCGACATCATCGCCCGGGCCCTCAGCACCGATGAGTCGAGCCATGAGCTTCCTACAGAGCGCGGCAACCGGGCCAGCGAGCACCGACTCCCGCAACTGCTCAAGCCCGACGTCAAGGGAGACGCCACGGCGGTCGACCAAGCCGTCAGTATAGAAACAGATCAGCCCGCCCGGCGGTAGCTTGATGGTCGTCGCGCGGCGGCGCAGCCCACCAGGTACCCCGATGGGCTGGTCCCCCGGCACCTCAACGAGAACCGTCGGATGATCAGGCAGGGCCAGCAACGGTGGCGGGTGGCCCGCTGAGGACAGATGTAGCCGCTCAAACGATGGCTCGAACATCGCCAACAGCACGGTAGCCATCGTTTCCGGTTCAAAGTGCTGGATCTGCTGGTCAAGCCTGCTGAGCACCTCGGCGGGATCACCGCCAAGCAATGCGTAGGCGCGCAGTGCGTTGCGTAGCCGGCCCATCACATCGGCGGCAACCAGGCCGCGGCCGACCACGTCACCGATCACGATGCACAACCAGCCGGAGGGAAGCGTGAACACGTCATACCAGTCACCGCTGACCTCACCATGACCCGCGGGAACGTAGTGGGCGGCCAGCTCAAGTCCCGGCACGGTGGGCAGCCGCGCTGGTAGCAGGCTGCGCTGAAAGACCACTGCGGCCGCCCGCTCGACTTCGGCACGCCGCGATTGGGTCGCGAGCACGATCCGTTCTGCCGCGATTTGGAGCAGTCTGACGTCGTCGTTGCTGAACCGGTGCGGGATGAGTGTGCCGACGTGCAGGACCCCGATAACCGTTCCATTGGCCAGCAGCGGTACTCCGAGCAGCGAGCAGACTCCATGCTCGGCAAAGACCGTGTACATCACGTTGCTCTGATCGACTTGCTCGATGATCACGGGCTGCTCCTCGGCCGCGACGCGGCCGGCGAAACCCTTGCCCAACGGGATACGAAGGCCCTGACGTACTGTCGCTTCGATACCCAGGGCAACCGTCACGACAAGCTCCTGGGCAGACGCGTCGAGCAGCAACACGGTGGCCGTGTCAACGGCAAGCAGCTCCCGCACCCTGTCCAGCAGTTCGGCTAAGAGGGCCTCAACGTCGAGCTGAGCTAGCGCGGCGTCGGCGACTGACTCAATCCGCCGCAAACGTTCGTCAGCAGCGGTTGACGCGTTACTCGGCTCACCCGAACTTGACACGAGCGAATCATAGCCCACGATCTAGTGAAAGGGCTGGTGATTATAAAGTTTACGGCAACCCGTTGGCATCCACCGTAAGCGATCTATCCGTTACTGAACCGTATAGGTAACAATTGCATTTGGCGTGCAGTTGTGGTCAGCCACTGATTCCCGGAAGCGGTGGAATCAAAGGCGGCGGCGTCGTCTTGGTTGGCGATGGCGTGGCCGGGGTTGTCGGGGTAGGGCTTTGCTCGCCGCTGCCGTTGGGCGCGGTGGTCGAGGTGGCGGGCGGCTCGGAGGTCTTGGTGGGTTCCTCGGATGTCTGGGTTGCCGGTCCCTCGGGCGGGGCCGCCGGCTGTTGCGGGCCGGACTGGTCGTGGACCACCTGCCCGATAGTGGTGCCCTTGCCGTTATCGCCGATGGTCTCACCGCGCGCCCACTCGATTCCTGTGATCACCAGCATGGCCAGCGCAAAGCCGCCGATAGCCCCGACGACCACCCCCACCCAGCGCCATGTCGCCGACCGGCGGGAGAGTTCTGTGCCGCTGGGCTGGGGCTGCTCAGCGTCCGCCGCGGGATGCGCCGGTCGAGTGCGATGAGCCAGCGAGCGGACCCGTTGCCGGCTGCGGTCCAACGAGGTCTGGTAAACGGAGGTAGCTACGGTGGTGACCACACTCGCCGCGGCGGCCCCGATGAGGGTTCCCTCGGCGCCCAGCATGGAGCCGAGTAGGGCGGTGGTCACCGCGGCGAGGGCGGCGGCGGCGACCCGGCTCACTTTTAGGTCGGCGATGCGCGCGGTGGTGTCTGGGCTGTGGGGCGACTGCGCGGTCATGATCTCCGGTAGGTCGGTGGGCCACGGACGGCGGCTACGGTAGCCACCGGAGCCGGGTCCGGCCACTCGAGGCCAACCGGATGAGTGATAACCGGCCGCCGACCGTTCTGAATGGCCGACGACCAGCGCGCCGAGCTGGACAAGGTCAAGCTAAGGCAGTCTTCACCCGTGACCAAGTCGACTACCCACTACCGGCAACGAGTCAGCGACCTGCTGCGCCTCTCCACTGGTCCAGTAGACCTCACGGGTATCGCTCCGCAGGCAACCCCGGGCTTCACCGGCTCGGGCAAGGCGGACGCCAAAGCGGCGGTGCGCCACCTCAAGCGGCCCCTGGCCGATCTGCAAGGGCAGCTCTACGCCGAAGGCCACACCGGTGGCAGGCGCCGCATGCTGATCGTGCTCCAAGGCATGGACACCGCTGGCAAAGGAGGCACCGTCAAACATGTCCTGGGCCTGACGAACCCAATGGGCGTGCGCTATCACGCCTTCACGAAGCCGACGCCCGAAGAGCGCGAGCACCACTTCTTGTGGCGAGTCCGGCGCCAGCTTCCACCGCCTGGCGTCATCGGCGTTTTCGACCGCTCGCATTACGAGGATGTCTTGGTGGCTCGGGTGCGCCAACTCGTGCCAACCGAGATATGGTCGCGCCGTTACGGCGTCATTAACCGCTTCGAGAACAAGCTGGTCGCTGCCGGCACCAGGATCGTGAAATGCTTCCTGTACATCTCCTACGACGAGCAGCGCAAGCGGCTGTTGGCACGGCTGGATGATCCGACGAAACACTGGAAATACGATCCTGGCGACGTCGACCAGCGCGCTTATTGGAATGATTACCAGCAGGCCTACTCGGACGCACTTGAAAAATGCAACACAGAGGTCGCGCCATGGTATGTCATACCGGCCGACCATAAGTGGTATCGCAACTGGGCGGTGACGTCGATTCTTGTCGAGCAGCTCGCGGAGATGGCGCTGACCTGGCCTGAGCCTGCGGGCTGGGGTGTCGACGAGCAGCGCGCGCGGTTGGCGGCCAAGCACTGAGTTCCGTTGCGCGCTAGCACATCCCGCACTACTTACGCAATCTGGTAATCGTCCCGACGATCACGGACACTCCAGGAGTGACCCCATAGCCCGCCGGGGGTGTAATGGTCAATTCGTCGTCTCGCACTCGACTGGATCGCGCCGAATGGCGCCCGGTGCACAATCGTATCCTGTTCGTGCTGGGCATCGGCTGGGCGCTGGGCTCTTTCGAGGTCCAGATCATCGGCAGCGTGCTCACCCCGTTAGCGATGGACTTCGGGGTACTAGGCGCCGATGGCGCGATCTCGCCTGGCGCGGTATCGCTGATCTGGGTGGTGTGGTTTGCCGGGCTGATGATCGGCGCAACTACGTTCGGCTGGCTGGCCGACCGGTTTGGCCGCAAGCGACTGTTCGTCGCCACCCTGGTGATGTACTCGATCGCGACAGTGATCAGCGCGCTGTCGCCGACGTTCGGGGTGTTCCTGGTCTTCCGGTTTCTCACCGCGCTGGGCGTCGGTGGCGAGTATTCCGCCGTCACTTCGGCGATCGCCGAGTTCATGCCCATCCGGCGCCGTGGCGCCGCCACTGCCGCCACCATGAACTTCTGGTCCATCGGCGGCATCGCGGCAGGTCTGATTGGCATCTTTTTCCTCAACAGCTTCGTAGCCGGCCGGCTGGCGCTCGGCGGCATCACCTGGCCTGCCTGGCGACTGTGCCTGCTTGCCGGTGCCGCAGCTGCGATCTACGCGCTGATCGCCCGCCGGGCCATCCCGGAGTCTCCTCGGTGGCTAGCGTCGCAGGGCCGCCGGGTAGAAGCTGACGCGGTCATCTCCGCTATCAGTGGCCTGCCGGACGACGGCCGCGACCTGGTCGGTACGCCGCAGCACCGTTCGCTGAGGTCGCACATCGGACAGCTGTGGACCGCCTGGCGTCCGCGGTTGGTGTACGGAATGGTGTTGGAGTTTTCCGGTACCGCGGCTTATTACGGCCTGTTCACCTTCCTGTCGGCCTATGTGCTGATTCCCGCGCAGGTCGAGGTGCCCGCCGTGGCAGTCCCGTTGTTCTACCTGATCGGTAATCTCGGCGCGCTGGCTGGCGGTTTCACGGTAGCCGCGCTGATCGACCGGCTCGGCCGCACGGCGGTGACCCAGCTGTCCTACGGCACGGCCAGCATCTCGGTGCTGCTGCTGGCCATCGCGGCATTGGCGAAGTCCCCGGCGGCCACTTTGGCCGCCTTCACGCTGTGCGTGTTCTCCGCGACCTGCTCGTGGATCTCCGCTTACACCACCTTTAGCGAGCTGTTCCCGACCCGGCTGAGGGCGACCGGCGTTGGGCTGTCGATAGCGGCAGGACGCCTGGGCGGCATGGTCGGCGTGGTAGGGCTGTCGTACGCCGTGGCCGGGCTTGGGCTGGTCTCCGCATTCGTCATTCTCGCGCTGTTGTTCGGCATCGGTGCTTACGCCGCACTATTGTGGGGACGCTGCGGCGGCGTTGAAGCCCGTGGATTACCCCTGGACAGCGTCTCCGCGCCGGTCACGCCACCGCAGCCAGCGGCAGCGAAAGGCGCCCGAGCTTCGCTCTGACCCTGGAAGTGGACGACCCGCCTGGCGGCAGGCGTTAGCAACACCAGGCGGGCCGGGGGAGGGACTTCTCGTTCCGCACAAGGCAGGGGCGGCTCGGTGATGTCCCATTAGCCGCGCACTGTGTCAGTCGCCGCCGTGTTGCGCAAGACCCCCGCTACCTGCTGATCTCTGCCCACACGGTGTTGCCGTCGGGCTGGGCATCGACCCCCCACGCCGTGGTGAGACTCTCCACGAGTTCCAAGCCCCGGCCCCGGACCTGCCCGAGCGGATCGGTGGAACGCTGCACCGGCCCGGGGAACCCGACCGGGGAACCATCTCGCACGGACACCCGCAAGCCCCGCGGACCTCGCTCCAAGGTAAGCCAGACGCCGGTGCAGGCATGTTCCACCGCGTTGGACACCAGCTCACCGGCCACGAACTCAGCGGTGTCTTTCGCTCCGTCGTCGACCTCCCACTTTGGGCACATGTCGCGGACCAGCCGACGGGCCGACGCTGCAGCTCCGACATCGCAGGGCAGCTGGACGCGAACGCGCACCACCGGTGGTCGGGAATCGATCGCGGCTTCGGCCTCCAGCCGCAGGTGATACACCGGTACTAGGGCCGTCGCCCGGCGAACTGTAAGTGCGTGAGTCATCGCGTCGTCGGGCCGGCACAGCGCGAGCTTGGCCGACGGCCAGCCGCCGCATTGGGTCAGTACCGCAGGAAAGACCGCGACGCAGGATTCTCGGCCCAGGCGAAGGCCGTCGAGGTCGACCACCACGCGGCCGTGCTCGGTGAGTTCCTTCGCCAGTACTTCGCGCAACTCCACTGCGGTGCGTACCGTGAGCAACCCCCGTGGGTGGACGACGACCACCTGCTCATGACGGTGCACAGCGATATCGAGCGCGGAATCCATCGATCCACTTCACCCACTCTGCTACGGAGCGTGTTCGCTGGAGCGCGTAAAGTTTACACACGCGGCGAGACTGCGCCATCGCAAATGATCGATTTCCCCACAAAAGCGGCGTATCGGGCAGTCAGGCTTGCTTGACGCCGTCTTGACGGTCATTGCGCAGCGTGTACGGTCGAATCTCGTCTGTGACGGCTCGGGGAGGGAGTTCGACAGTGACACCAGTGACAGTGGCACCAGTGACGGGGGATCTGGACGCCATCGCGCCTGCACCACCGGTGGTTCTGGCAACGGTGAGTTGCCCGCAGTCCGACACGACATTGTGCCGAGTTGCCGGCACTGTCGATCTGATCACAGCTCCTGTTCTCGCCAGCCGACTGATTGAAGCGGTGTATGGTGGCCGGCCGCATCTGGTTATCGATCTGTCTGCCGTCGAAGCCCTCGACGCCATGGGTCTGCACGCGGCACTGGACGTGCTCGACTCCTACGAGATCGACGGCCACGTTGCGATCGTGATCGATTCCCGTTCGGAATCCCTTACCCGGTCAGAGATCAGCGTGTTGAGCGAGATTGTCGATATTCATCATGACCTCGCCAGTGCGCTGCGCACCTGCGCCCGCGCGTCGATTTCCACCGGTGGGCGCCACCGCGCCTGGACCTGAAAAGCGGCTACGTCTCCTCAGGTCTCCTCAGCCGGTCCCAACCCCCGGTTGGTAGGTCTTGAAGAACTACCAACTACGGTCGTGAAGCGGCAGCACAGATCGTTCGGTATCCACGGGATCCGCCCATGTAGCGGCTGTCCCACGTCCGGATCCGTGGTTACGGTCGGTGCGCACGCGGGTAGCGACGAGCAGAGGGGCTGTGGTGGTCATACAGGCAACGGTGACGGACTGGAAGCAGAGTCAAGAAGCGCTTCGCCAGGAGGTGGAGCGGGTCACGGCCTTGCTGCGCTCTGTCCGTGACCCGGCGGCTCCCGCGCTGGGGCAGTGGAACATTGGTGAGCTGGCCATGCATCTGTCCCAGGCCTGGCTTGCAGTACCCGGCCTGGCCAGGGGAGACCTGTCACGGCTCTACGAGGTGATTCCCAGTATCGCCGACGTGGCCGGCGATTCGCTGATGCGGGATATATGGGAACTCGGGGATGTCACCATGCTGGGTGTGCGATCCGACCCTGAGCGTGATCCGGCTGTGTTGGCTGACCTCATCGAACAACGCGCAGAAGAGTATTTCGCTGAGTGTGCCGGTTGCTCCCCTACCGAGCTTCGTCCGTGGTTTGTGGAGGGCACCAGAGTGCCCATGCCGACCCTGACCGGGCACCTGTTGAACGAAACGCTCATGCACGGCTATGACATCGCCCGAGCCGACGGACGCAAGTGGCGGATTGAACCACTCCACGCCGCCATGGTGATACGGCACTTATTCGTCCCGATTCTGCGTGAACTCGATCCACGCGCCTTGGTGAACGGTAAGAAGGCGGCCAGCCTCCGGGCCATCTATGACGTCCGCATCCGAGGTGGAGACAGGCTTCATTTCATCTTTGACGACGGGCAGGTCAGGGTCGAAGAACCCGCGGCGCGTACGGTCGACTGCCATATTTCCGCCGACCCCGTCGCGTTCGTGATGATTTACTGGGGTCGGAAGAGTCAGTGGTCGGCGATTGCCACCGGCAAGCTGATGGCCTGGGGCCGCAAACCGTGGCTAGGACCGCGGTTCAAGAGCCTGATACGTCACCCGTAGCGGGCCGGCCTCGCGGATCTTCCGTGGTGCCTTCCTGTCGCCGAGTTCAACATGAGGGCTGTTGAGTTCAGAAATCTGTCCGATGAGCTGACCAGCGGTCCACCGCGGCAGGACATCATGATCGCTAATACTGTGCTGTGGCCGTGCGGGAGTGCACGGCCAGCGCTCAGTTTCAGCGATCATGAATCAAGCTAGCGAGCCACCCTCGCGCGGGATTCGTTGGACGCTCGCAATGCGAATCGTCAGGTGGCGTCGGACTCGGCCGCCACCGGCTTAGCCAGACAAGGATCGGTCATCTAACGGATGTGCAGCACAGGCGCTGGTCGTTAGCGTCCGCGCATGGTCGCAAGTGCAACGCAAACCAGCTGGCAGCAGGGGCAGGACGCGCTGCGCGAGGAGGTCCGCAGGGTCACAACTCTGCTGCGGTCCATCGATGATCCGCTGCCTGGCGCGGTAGGGCAGTGGAACCTCGGTGAGGTGGCCATGCACCTGTCCCAGGCCTGGGCTGGGCTGGGCACCCTCGCCAGCGTGGCTGGTGACTCGCTGGTCCAGAGCATCGGGGAGCTGGGCGAGGCAACCGTCCGCTCGGTGAACTCCGACCCCGAGCGAGACCTGCGGGTTCTGGCTGACCGCATCGAAGCCCAAGCCCACGAGTACCTCAGTGCATGTGTGGAGGCGGATCCCCAGGCGCCGCGTCCGTGGCTGGTGCGCGGAGTCACTGTCCCTCGGTCGATGTTCACTTACCACCTGCTCAACGAAACCGTCATGCACGGTTACGACATCGCGCACGCCGCCGGGCGCCGGTGGCGCATCGATCACGGCCACGCCGCCATGGTGGTGGAGAAATTCCTCATCCCGGTGGTCCGGGCGCTCGGCTCGGCAATGGTGAACACGGACGTGGCAGCGGGTGTGCGCGCCACCTACGACATCCGGATCCGCGGCGGGGACCGCTTCCACTTCATCTTCAACGACGGTGCGCTCAGCGTCGAAGACGCAGCTCCACGCCGGGTCGACTGCCACATCTCGGCCGATCCGGTTGCGTTCCTCATGGTGGCCTGGAACCGGCAGAGCCAATGGACGGCCATTGCCGTCGGCAAACTGCTCGCTTGGGGTCGCAAACCGTGGCTCGGTCCGAAGTTCCGCGCGCTGATGCGCAACCCCTAGGAATGCCTGCAGCGGCGTAGCGTCCCCGATGTGCCGCTGCCGTTCCTTGGTCGCTCCCCGGAGTTAGCGGCACTACGCCGGCTGCTCGATGAGGCTCGCCAGGGCGCCGGTCAAGCCGCCGTCGTGCAGGGTGAAGCCGGCATCGGCAAGACCCGGCTGCTCGCCGAAATCACGGCTCAGGCCACCGCAGAGGATTTCCAGCTCTTGTCGGGAGCCACCGACGAGCTGAGCCGAGACCGCCCACTCGCGGCGTTGATCGAGGCATTCGAGCTGCGCACCGACTCGACCGATCCGCGACGGGCCGAGATTGCCCAACTCATCGTCGCTGATGCGGTCCCGTTCGGCGGTGTCGATCTCAGTTTTCGCGTCACCGACGCGGTGGTGTCGCTTCTCGAGCGGCTGGCCACCGAATCGCCCGTCGTGGTGGCAGTTGAGGACTTGCACTGGGCCGATCCGGCCACCCTGCGCGCCGTCCGGGCCATCGCCGCCGCGCTGCCTGCGCTGCCGGTCGTCCTGATCGTCACTCTGCGGCCCTTCCCCGAACGCCCCGAACTGGTGCGGTTGATCGACGAGCTGGTCAGCAACGGCGCAGCGCATCTGCAGTTGCCTGCCCTGGACGACCCTGCCGTGACCGCTCTGGCGACCGCGGTAGCCGGTGCGCCACCTGGCAACGGGCTATCCGGCCAGCTTTCATGGGCAGCCGGCAACCCCCTGTTCGTGATCGAACTGGTCAAGGCCCTACGCGACCAGGAGATCCTGACGGTGCACCAGGGACGCGCCGAGGTCGCCGATCGCGTGCTCCCGAGCACCCTGCCGGTGACCATCCTGCGACGCACGAGCTTCCTACCCCCGGCGACGCTGGAGGTCCTCACGATCGCGGCGGTCCTGGGGCGAGAGTTCTCGGTGGCCGAGCTGGCCACTGTCACCGGCCGCAGTGCGGTCACGCTGCTGCCCGACCTGGATGCGGCCTTGCGGGCTGGCCTGCTGGGCCAAACGCCAACCGGAGGGCTCGCATTTCGCCACGAGTTGATGCGAGAAGCGATCTACCACGAGCTCGCGGTGCCGCTTCGCCAGGGCATCCACCGGGAAGTGGCCAGGTCCTTGACCGTCGCCGGCATGCCACTGGCGCGCGTGGCCGACCATCTGTTTCTGGGGGCCGCCGCGGCCGATCCTGAATCACTCCGCTGGCTTCGCCGTGCGGCCGCTGAGGCCGCGCCGCGCTTCCCGACAGTGGCGGTCAGGCTTTGTGAGCGCGCATTCGAGCTCACCGACGCCGACGATCCGGACCATGATGCGGTGGCCGCGGAGTTGGCGCCGCTGCTGCTCCAGACGGGTCGGTCCGCAGACGCCGAACGGATCGCCAGGGAAGTGCTTGCCCGCGGTCCGACGGCGGGTGTCGAGGTTTCCTTGCGGCGCGCGCTGGGCGAGGTGCTGTGGACCATGGGCTGGTCGGAGCCGGCGGTCGCCGAGCTCGAAGCCGTCGCCCGCGTCCCTGGAGCGTCGGACCGGGACCGGGCGGGCGCGCTGGCTCTCGCCGCGAACATCAGGTTGTTCGTGGGCGATCAGCAAGGAGCGTGCGCCCAGGTCCAGCATGCCCGGGCGCAGGCACCCGACGACGAGTTCGTGTCCTGCCTTGCGGCGCAGACCTTGGCCGTCGCCGCCGATGCGCGGGGCGAGGTGAGCGAGGCGGTGACACTGGCCCAGCAGGCCGTGGAGATCGCGGCACGCAGCCGTGACCCCCGGGTCGGTCACCTGCATCCCCAGTTCCACCTCGGGATGGTGCTCGTGGACGCCGACCGACGAGACGACGCGCTGGCCGCCCTCCAGCTGGGCCGGCGGTTGGGTGAGCAGCGCGGCAACGTGATGTGGTTGCCGCTCTACCATGCGTTGCTGGCCCAGATCCGAGCTGTTGGCGGCGAGCTGACCGATGCCCTGGCCGAGGTGCACGCGGGTCTGCTGCTCGCAGACGAGGTCGGCACCCGGTTGCATGCTGCTGTCCTGCACGGTGTCGCCGCCTGGGTCGCTCTCCAGCAGGGTGACATCGCGACCGGCGAGGTCCGCATGATCGACGCCGCGAACGAGCTCCAGGCATCGGTCAGCCAGGACTGGCAGCTCACGGCCGTCGCTGGCGGTCTGCGGGTGGCGGGCGCCCGGTGGCCACTGGAGTGGGGCTTATGGATCCAGGCGTTGCTCTGCGAAGCCTGGGGCGACACCGGCCAGGCGCTCGCCATGCTGACCGACGCATGGAATCTGGGGGCCGCGTTACGGTTCTGCCTGTCCTACCGGTTTGTGGGTCCAGATTTGGTCCGGCTGGCAGTCGCGGCAGGTGACCACGACCAAGCGCGAGCCGTAGCACAGGAGGTGGCCGATGGTGCCCGCCGCGCCGGGGTGGCCAGCGCAGGCGGGGCGGCGCTGCGCTGCCAGGGCTTGGCGCACGACGATCCGGATGTTCTGCTGGCCGCCGTGCAGGCCTACCGCCAGGCGCCGCTGACCATTGAGCTCGCGCTGGCCTGTGAGGACGCTGGCGCGGCGCTGTTCCGGGCTGGCCGCGGCCCGGCGGCGGTGCCTGTCCTGGATGAGGCGCTCGCCTTCTACCTGCGGTGCGGGGCGCAGCGCGGTGCGGCCCGGGTGGATGCCGCGCTGCGAACTCTCGGTGTCCGCCGCCGGCGGGCCGGCCAGCTGCGCCGGCCTCAGGTGGGCTGGGACAGCCTGACCGCCAGCGAGCTCGGCGTCGCCCGGCTCGCGGCTGAGGGACTGACCAACCCTCAGATCGGAGATCGGCTGTTCGTCTCGCCCCGCACGGTGGCGACCCACCTGGCCAGCGTGTTCCGCAAGCTTGGGATCACCAACCGGGTCCAGCTGGCCGCCGAGGCGAGCCGTCGCGCTGGCGCCACGTGATCTGCTGCACGACGCCGGGGATGCACCACGACGCGTTCCTTGTCGGCTACGGGGACAAGTCCTTGATCACGGTTTGGGTGTCTAAAGCGACATGCCGTGTCGCCCATGGCACACAAACCGTGATCGTGAGGGAAAGTGCAAAGACCAGCCAACCCATCGACCAGACATACCCGCATTCATGGCACGCCGAATTGCACTCCGACTGGGCCTGGTACCTCCCTTCAGGTACCTTGCACGGGCGGCAACGGTCCCACGGGTCCTGGCAGCCCCGAGCTACCGGTGCGCCGACCACGGGCTCGTCCGTAGCGCTCGTGGGCGGCCTGCTTGCTCACCCCCAGCGACTGGCCGATGTCCGTCCAGGGTGCGCCACGGGTCCGGGCCAGCCGCACCAACCTCGCTCGCCACCGGTCGACGACCCGGGCGAGCGCTTCCACGGCGGTCAAAGCTTCGAGCACCGGCTCGATGTGACGCCGTTCGCTGTTCACCGGGGTGAGTCGTTGCGGCTCGGCGGCGGACTCCTGCGGCAGGTACCGGCCGAAACGCTCAGCGGCATGCAGTGCCTCGTAGGTTTGCCACGGCAACGGTGTCGGCCCGGCCGGCCCCACCGGCCGGATGCGTGGCTGCGACGGAATCAGCTCCCCAGGATCCCTCGGCGCCTCCTCGACGGCGGACAGCTTGAGGTAAACGCGGGTAGTGGTGCCCTGCGGGCAGGAATGGTGCTGCACAAGATCGGACAGGTGATGAACCATCAGCAGGCCACGGCCGTCTGGTTTTCTGGGATCGGCCAGTGGATTGCCGGTGGCTAGGTCAGTGATGTGGCCGGGATGCCGGACATCGCACACCAGGTAGCCGCGATCAGCCCAGATACGCAGGCTGCCGGTACCTCCGCCGTGCACAAGACTGCGGGCGACCAACTCGCCGACGACGAGCTTGAGTTCTGAGTGGTCGCCACCGTGTCCGAGCCGGGTGGCCTGATCGCAGGCGAACTGTGCGGCCAGCGCGGTCTTGGTGGCATCGAAGGTAAAGCTGGGGCCCGCCGTGTGCGAACAAAGCCGGTCGTCGGTCATGACACGGTGCGGCGCGAATGCGGAGCTGACCCGTTCACCGCGAGCCTCAATCAGCCGCGAATGGTTGAGTTCCACGTCAGCGAGGGTCTGTGGGCCCACCACGTCGGCGTCATACGGGCACAACATGCTGACCGATCGACCGGTAAGCGCAATGTTGATTAACGCTTCTTGATGCGCGCAGGCCGGGTACTCGCGCACGGCGCGTCCAGTCCACAGCTGTTCGGCGACAATTCGTACCCGACCGGATGGATAGGCGTCGGCGAAGGCGCGTAGCACATTAGGGATGATCCGTCCTGGGTGCCGGCCAGACCGTGTCATATCCAGCAGCCGGACCCGTTCGGCGTCGCTGCCCAGCTCAGCGAGAATGAGCCGCAGGTTCGGGCCCGGCACCGCCAACCCCACGGCTTCACCCGCCGCCAGCCCGTCCCGGATGAAGGGCACCGTGGTCGCCAAGTACTCCGCAGTACCACGGTAGAGCAGCGCCGGGTGCGCGAACTGATCAACCCGACGCGGAGCCGGGGCGGTCACCGCCCCAACATCCACTTCAACACGATTGTGCGAAAACGGCCGCGAAAACCGACGACCTGCACCCCTACCACCCCGTCTCGACGCGACAAATAGCGGTAGCCGCCGACTGATCGGCGAACCACCATATTTACCGCGCCAAGCCCCGACACACAGAGTAGGTAGTAATCCAGTCCGTCACAACCCGAGACCGACTTGTTCACAGAAAGTTCCGACTCAAACCACCCGATGGCGTCGGCTGCGCCTGCTTGTGGCCGGCTTCGACACCACGGCGGTCCACCCTCGACTCGACGGAGTTTGGCGTCCTAGGTCGGGCGGGAATACCGGGGCGTGGCCAGTGCATTTCCCGAGCAGCGGGCTTCTTGGCCGTTGGCCTACCAACGTTGGCAGCCATTGACGTTCCTGCATTGGCCGTATGACCCCGCGCAGGTGCAGCACCTACTCCCCGCCGCGGGGCGAACCAGCGGCGGTCCACCTCGATGGTCGGGTAGACCTGCCTCGCCCTTCACAAGGATGGGACAGCATGGATATCACTCAGCTAATCCTCGATGACCACCAAGAGCAGCGACGGCTGTTCGCGATCCTCGAACAGATCGATCCCACTGACACCGCGGCGCTGGGAGCTGTCTGGGACCGGCTCGCGGCATTTCTCGAGGTGCACGCCGAGGCCGAGGAGCAGCTGTTCTATCCCGAGCTGCTGCGGATAGGGGAGGGCATCGACAGCGTCGATTCGGAGGAGGAGACCAAAGACGCGATCGGTGACCACAACGACATTCGCAACGCGGTCGCCGCGGTGGCAGATCATGAGATTGGCAGCCCGGGGTGGTATGACGCGGTGGCCAAGGCCAACGAGGCCAACAGCGACCACATGGCCGAAGAGGAGCGCGAGGGACTGACAGACTTCCGCCGCCACGCCGCGCTGCGGCTGCGTCACGACTTGGCTGTCGCGTTCGCCAAGTTCGAGGCTACGCATTTTGCCGGCGTCAGCGCAGTCGATAAAGACCCCGAACGCTACGTGCGCGACGTCGAACAGGAGATCGCCGAGTCCGAGGACCAGGGCAACAACAGTGTTGCCAAAGCAGCCGCTAAGACCGACGGATCACTGGGCATCGGCCGTCTGCACAAGCAGTGAGCTGCACCAGGCCGGCTCGTCAACCCCAGCCCAGTTCGTGCAGCCGGTGTTCAGGAATCCCGAAGTGATGGGCGATCTCGTGCACAACGGTGACCACGACTTGCTCTACCAGCTCCTGCTCGTCGTGGCAGAACTCGAGCAGCGCGTCGCGATAGATGGTGATCCGGTCTGGAAGCAACCCGCTGTACTGGGAGTCCCGCATGGTCAGCGCCACTCCCTCATAGAGCCCTAACAAGTCTGGATCATCGGGATTGCGGGCCTCAACCAGCACCACCACATTGTCCATCGCCGCGGCGAGCTGGGGTGGGATCCGGTCCAGCGCATCAGCCACCAGCTCGTCGAACCGGTCGGCACCTATGAGCATCAAGGTGGTGGCGGTGGTGGCGAGTCCGCCTGGACCACGGGGGGCGTTACCGCAGGCATCGGTCCGAGATCTCGCGGAGCCGCGGGCGCGGGTTGCTTGCCGATCCGCACCGGGCCTTTGACGCTGCCGATCACTGGAGCGAAGCCGGAACGATCGGGGAGGAACGCGCCGAGCCGGCAGTCCACCCGGGTACTGCCGGCGTGCCAGCTCTGTTCATGCAGCATTTCCCAGAACAGCGTCAGGCCCTTGGTGGTGGCTACCGTGGGGCCCCCCGAGTAGTCCTTCGTCAGCCGAGCGCACTCGGCGTTGAGCACCTTGTCCTGCGCAGCCTCGTCGGGATAGCCGTCGGGGAAGGCGCTTTTAAGATCCACTACCCCGACGACTTCGATCGCATGGGGGACTGCGCAGTCGACCGGGTCACCTACCGCCTTGCCATCATTGCCGAGGCAGGTGCCGGGCGGATGCACGTCGGACTGGTCCTGCGTCAGCACGTCACCGGTGGTGGCAAACAGCATGCCGGTGCGGCCAGCGGACTGCACCCCGCAGCGCAGCATGCGATCCCCGCCGGCCCAGCCGGCCTCGCTGGGTTTGATGGCCCCCACGGTGAACCGGCCGAAGGGGTCAAAGCGATCGTTCAACGCCTTCGTGGTGCGCTCGGTGCAACGCTGGGCCACCAGCTGTTGCCACTGCGCCGGATCGGGGAACTGTTGCTGGACACCGAAATCTTGCAGATCCAGTGTTGCAGTGACCTCGAACAGGTGCGGCTGCGTGCAACTCACGGCTTTAGCGTCCGTTGCGTCCTGCCGTTGCCAGGTCAGGCAGGTATGCGGCGGGACCCGCAGCGGCGCAGCGGTGGGTGGCAGAGGCAGGATTGGTGCGACGGCAAGCAGCGCCGCTTTGCTCGTCGGGACACCAAAGGCGACCAGCGCCGCCATCGCACCCAGCATGACCCCAGCGGCGAGGCGGCGTGTGCGGCGGGTGGCGTGCTGCTGTGCACGGGTCACCGGCGCGTCAGGAGGCGGCATCGACACCTATCTTGCTATTCGATCGAGGCAGCCACCCTAACCGCGGTGCGGCCACAATGGCCATCCCGCAGTTGGTGTCAGGGCTAGGAGCTGGGCTCAGGGCGTGGTGTCTTGCGGGATACCTCGCTGGCTGGCCTTGCGGGCCCGGACCGCCTCGACGACGATCGGAATGATCGACAATGCCACAATGCCGACCAGGATCAGCTCCACGTGATCTCTGACGAACGTGATGGCGCCTAGCCAGTAACCCAGCAGCGTCACGCCGGTCGCCCAGGCAACACCACCGACGATCGAATAGGTGAAGTATGTGCGTGGGTTCATGCGGCCCACTCCGGCAGTCGCCGTGATGAACGTTCGCACAATAGGAACGAAACGGCCCAGCACGATTGCCCTAGGCCCGTACTTGTCGAAAAACGCGTGTGTCTTGTCCACATACTCGCGCCTGAACAGCCGGGAGTCCGGCCGGTCGAACAGCGCGGGTCCGGCCTTGTAGCCCAGGTAGTAGCCCACCACGTTGCCCGCCACGGCGCACAGCGTGACGAGCAGGCAGATCAGCCAGATCGGCGCGCCGATGAGACCACTGGCCACAAACAGGCCAGCGGTGAACAGCAGCGAGTCACCGGGCAGGAAAAATCCGATCAGCAGGCCGCACTCCGCGAAAATGATCAGGCACAGTCCTACGACCACGTAGGGGCCCAGCACCAGCAGCAGATGCTCGGGATCAAGCCAGGACGGACCGAGAGCCAGCGACGTGCCGATCACGGTGCCACGGTAGCGGGCGACCCAGCCGCGCCGACGGAGGGTCGCTGATCACCAGGTGCTGATCACGCCAGCCAGCGCACCGGCCGTTGTTCCCAGCAAGGCGGCCAGGGCAAGCACTGCCCTGGCCGGCGGTTTGGGCAGCTTGCTGCCGCCTTGTTCGACGCCCAGGCCGGACGCCTGGGCGCGCAGGGCCGCAGAAAGCTGCCTCGTGAGTGGCATTCGGTGCTCTGACACGGTTACGCACTCACGAGCTTTCCAGTAACCGCTGGAGAGCATCCAACGCGCGGCTAGCGCTGGACTTGACGGTGCCGCGGCTGACGCCGGTGGCCGTGGCGATCTCTGCCTCGCTCATCCCTCCGTAATAGCGCAGCACCAATACCTCGCGCTGTCGCGGTGGCAGCTGGCCTAGCGCGGTGACCACCGCCTGGTGCTCCGTAGTCAGCATCGCCAGCGACTCAGCCGAGCGGGCATTGGCCTGGTGGGGCGGAACGTAACCACGAGCGGTCTTGCGGCGGCGCAACACCGAGCGGGAGCCGTTGACTACCGCGGTGCGCAAGTAGCCCAGCGCGGCTGCCTCGTCACGCAACCCTGACCAGTGCCGGTGCAGCCCGGTGAACGCCTCCTGGACGACGTCCTCGGCGGTACTGGCCTCATCGACTAGCAGGACCGCCAGCCGCACCAGCCGCATCCTGTGCTGGCGATAGAGGTCCTCCAGCGTGAGTGGCGTTTCTCGGGTGGGTTCGTCGGGGATTTGGTGGGTGGTTTTGCCGAAGATCTCGTGGTCAGGGGCGGGTGGGGTATCCAGCACCCGCAGGTGGCCGAGGGTCATTTCAACCGAGTGCTGCACGGTCCTGCGCTCCAGTGGTTCGTCGCCGTCCACGCCGAAAACGTACTGCGGCCACGTCGTGCCCATCCGATCGCGTCTCGCCGCCCAGTTGGGGGCTCTTCAAGAGCCACCAACCCGTCTCTCCGCTGCAGTTAACTGCTACCAACGTCGAGTGCTTTCGGCGTGGTCATGGTGAGACCTTGGACGGCAGGATGGAGCGATGAACGTGCACGGCAACCTGTTGGGCCCGAACCCGACGTTGCTACCCGAGCAACCCGAGGCCGAGGCGGCGTTGGCAACGGCGAACGATCCGGCGACGGTCGCCGCGGCGTATCCGGAGTTCTCCGCCGCGTGGGCGGCGCTGGCGGGGCGGGCCCTCGATGAGGGGGACGCCGTGGCCGGCTACGCCTTCGCCCGCACTGGCTATCACCGCGGGCTGGACCAACTTCGCCGCGCCGGCTGGAAGGGTCACGGACCGGTGCCCTGGTCGCACAGCGCCAATCGCGGCTTCCTTCGGGCCCTCGCAGCGTTGGCGCGCGCGGCCGCCGAAATCGGCGAGGATCCCGAAGCTCGACGGTGCCGACAGTTCCTGGATGAATGCGATCCCGCCGCGGCCGGGGCGCTCGGGCTGGAGTGACCGCAGGCCGGCGCGCATAGTGGGCACGGGGGCGCGACACAGCGAGCACGGGGGCGCGACACACGGGGACCACGGAGTTAGTGGGGGCTGCGGATTAGGCGCCAGTCTTCGGTGTGGCGGTACCAGGTCCAGCGGTCAGTGGTACGGCCAGCGACACCGTCGCGCCATACGCCGGTTGGTTGGCAGCCCAACTGCACGGCGCGTCCGGCGGCATGCCGAACCCGGCGCGCGGACAGCCCCCGGCGCGCCACCCGCACCACCAGCCCGAACTCGCGGTCCGGTGTGACCTCCAACCGGGAGGCGTGCCCGCGCAGCACCACCTCGTCGTCGCAGTAGACCACCCCATCCAGCGGCGCCACCACGCCACGCCCGACCAGCACGCCACCGGCATCGTCACGCACCAGCGGTACCGGATGCGGCTCGCCGTACCGCGCGAGCGAGGCCGCCGCCGCGGGTGCGATCGGCAAACCCCACAGCTGAGCCACCGCCGAGGATGCCTGCACCGCTACATAGCCCACCGGCACCGTCGCCAGGGCCTCGGTGCGCAGCAGCCGCAGCAGCACCGCGGCAAGGTCAGCATCGGTGCCGCAGACCACCAACCGTCGACCCTCCAGATCGGCCACCACCGAGTCGATTTCCTCGCGGCCAGGACGCGCTGGCACCGCAGTGACCGGCCCAGGACCGGGCCAGCGAGCAGACCCGCAGGTCAGCACCACAGGCTCAACCACCTCAGCCCCCTGGAAGGTCTACGCTCGCCTCGGCTCGCCCGAACCGACCCCAGTGGAGTACCACATGCCGACGATCGTGCTGATCGGCGCCCAATGGGGCGACGAAGGCAAAGGCAAGGCCACCGACCTTCTTGGCGAGCGGGCCCAGTGGGTGGTGCGCTATCAGGGAGGCAACAACGCAGGCCACACCGTGGTGCTACCCGACGGGCAGGACTTCGCGCTGCACCTCATCCCGTCGGGCATCCTCACCCCCGGGGTAACCAACATCATCGGCAACGGCGTGGTGGTGGACCCCGGTGTGCTGCTCGACGAGCTGGCCACCTTACAAGCCCGCAACGTCGATACCGAGCGGCTGCTGATCTCCGCTGATACGCATTTGATCATGCCTTACCACGTCGAAATCGACCGGGTGACCGAGCGTTACCTAGGCAAGTCCAAGATCGGCACGACCGGACGTGGGATCGGACCGGCCTATCAGGACAAGGTGGCGCGGGTGGGGGTACGGGTTCAGGACCTGCTGGACGAGAAAATCCTGCGGCAGAAAGTCGAAGTTGCGCTGGAATTCAAAAACCAGGTTCTGGTCAAGGTCTACAACAGGCGGGCCCTGGATGCCGAACACGTGGTGGACACCGTGCTGGAACAAGGCGCCCGCTTCGCGCATCGAATCGCCGACACCAGGCTGCTCCTCGACCAAGCGCTACGGCGCGGCGAGACGGTGCTGCTCGAGGGCAGCCAGGGGACCTTGCTCGACGTCGACCACGGCACCTACCCCTTCGTCACCTCATCCAACCCGACCGCAGGGGGCGCCTGCGCGGGCGCCGGCATCGGCCCGACGAAGATCACCGCAGTCGTGGGCATCCTCAAGGCGTACACGACGCGAGTGGGTTCGGGTCCGTTTCCGACCGAGCTGCACGACGCCATGGGCGAGCGATTGCGTAAGGCCGGCGGAGAGATCGGGGTCACCACCGGCCGAGCCCGGCGGGTCGGTTGGTTCGACGCGGTGATCGGGCGATACGCGGCGCGGGTGAACGGCATCACCGACTTCTTCCTGACCAAGCTGGACGTGCTGTCCGGTCTGGAGACCGTGCCGGTTTGCGTGGCCTACGACGTCAACGGCCGGCGCACCGACGAGATGCCGATGACTCAGACCGACGTGCACCATGCGGTCCCGGTGTATGAGGAGATGCCCGGCTGGTGGGAGGACCTGTCGCAGTGCCGCACCCTCGACGAGCTGCCGCCCAATGCCCGTGCCTACGTAACCCGGCTCGAGCAACTCTGTGGAGCCCGCATCTCAGCGATCGGCGTCGGCCCAGGCCGCGACCAGACCATTACCCTGCACGCCTTCTAATCCCCGCCCCGTCGGGATTAGTTAACGGCGGCTGAGCATGGCTTCTTCGAGGTCTAGGTCGCGCAGCGTGCGGGACAGGACTTCGTCGTTGATGCGGCCGGTGTCACGCAAGCCCACCAGCGTTTCGCGCTCGGCCGCCAGCATTTCCAGCCGCAACCGGCGGTAGATGACGCTGGGAGCTTCACCGAGCTCGGTTTGGGGACGCCCGAGCCGCTCCCAGACGCTGTGACTACGGTGCTCGGCGAGCTTGCGCAACCGGGCCGTCACCGAGTCGGGTACTCCATCCGAAGCAGTCTCCAGCCGTTCCAGGGCGGCTTGCGTCGCAGCATGAACGGCATCCGCTTCGGCCAGCGCGTCCTGGAAGGACTCGCGACCCTCAATGCCGAGGCGACCGATCACCCAGGGCAGCGTGAGGCCATGCAGCAGCAGGGTTGCCACGGTGACGCAAAACGCCAGAAAGATGATCTCGGCCCGCCCCGGGAACGCAGTGCCGGTCTCGGTGACCCGGGGGATCGCCGACGCCGCAGCCAGCGTGACCACGCCGCGCATCCCCGCCCAGGAGATCACCGCCGGAACCTGCCACTGGGGCGCCGGATCCCGGGTCCGCAGCCGGCGCGACAGCAGTCGGGGCAGGTACGTCGCCGGGAACACCCACACCACCCGTGCCAGCACCACCGTCGCAATCACCGCCGCCGCGGCGATCAGTAGCGGACCGACGGCACTTACCCCACTGACCACCGCCGGTAGTTGCAACCCGATCAACGCGAAGACGAACGCTTCGAGCACCGTGTCCGCGGCTTGCCACACGGCCTGGTCCAGTAACCGAGTGCCGTAGCCGGCTTGGGGGGCGTGATGGCCCAGGTACAGCCCGGTCACCACCACCGCGAGCACCCCGGAGCTGTGCATCTGTTCGGCCAGAGCGTAGGCGGCGAACGGCACTACCAGACCCAACGCGCTTTCCAGCTTGGGCTCGTGCAGTCGCAGCCGCACCTGATGCACTACCCGGCCGAGCACCGCACCCAGCACCACACCGCCGGCCGCGGTGACCACAAAGCCACCCAGCCCGGACCACAGCGAGAATCCGGTGCCGACAGCGGCGGCTACCGCGACGCGCAACGCGGTCAGCGCGGTGGCGTCGTTGAACAGGCTCTCCCCGGTGAGCAGCGTCATCACCCGGCGGGGTAAGCCCAGACGCCGTCCGATGGCCACCGCAGCCACCGCATCCGGCGGCGCGACTACCGCCGCCAACGCCAAAGCCGACGGCAACGGCAGTCCGGGCACCAACCACCAGGCGACCAACCCGACACACCCGATGTTGAACAGCACCAAGCCGACGGCGAGCAGCGCGATCGGCCGAAGATTCGCCTTGATCTGGATGGCCGAGCTGTCCAGCGCGGCGGAGTACAGCAGCGGCGGCAAGATCCCGTACAGCACCAGGTCCGGGTCGAGCTGATAAATGGGCACGCCGGGGATCTGCGAGATGGCCAATCCCGCCACGACTAGCGTGAGCGGTGCGGGGACGCGCAACCGGCGACTTGCTGCGGTCAGCAGCAACGCGCCGAGCACCAGCAGGATCAGCCGCATACCCTCCATGAGGCCAGCATGCACGCTGCTATCAGAGCTGGGGATCGGTTCAATGACCTGTGAACACGTGGCGCAGCTACCCAACCCGGCTCCGGAGCCACCACAGCCGGTCAGCTGCGAGGACTGCATTGCGCTCGGCGAGTCGGTGTGGGCCCATCTGCGGATGTGTCTGACCTGCGGGCATGTGGGCTGCTGCGACTCCAGCCCGCACCGGCACGCGACGGCGCACTATCACCGCTTCGAACACCCGGTGATGCGCTCAGCTGAGCCCGGTGAGACCTGGCGCTGGTGCTTCCGCGACCAACGCCTGGTCTGACCAGAGCATTGTTGTCGCCGAGTTCGACGCGACCATAGTGGTCGAACTCGGCGACGTCAGGGTGGTGCGGATCAGACGACGGCGTCCAGCGCGCCACTCTTGGCTTGGGCGAGCAGGTCGCCGAACTGTGCGGCGCTCATCCGGACCCGGGAGCCGAAGTCGTCGGTGAGCACGACGCGCTGCTCGGGAGGGGCGGATTCATCGACGAACAGTTGCGGGCAGCCGCATCCGCACTCGCCGCAGAACGTGGCGATCGGCTGGGTGGGGGAGATCTCAAGCATGGTAAACCTCCGGTGTCTTTGCCTGACTATCCGAAAGTACTGGCGTAGCTACACTGCGCAGGACCCCTCATGGTGTGGCGCCTGACACTTGACAGGCATTCGGAGAGCGTTTTGGCCAACTTTGCCGACTTGCTGACCGGTCGGGCGTCGCGCCGAGCGCTGGCGCGACGCGATATCGCTGCCGTGTACCGCATGCTGCGCGACGTGGGGATCAGCCAGGCCAGCATCGCGCAGGCTACTGGGCAAAAGCAGTCGGAGGTCTCTGAAATCATCTCCGGCCGCCAGGTGCAGTCGGTTGTCCTGCTGGAACGAATTGCGGACGGCCTGGGAGTACCCCGCGGCTGGATGGGGCTGGCGTACGAACCAGACTCAACGCTCGTGGTCCAGCAAGATCCGCAGGCCGGCGACCTCAGTGACGCCAACCTGCTGCGGCATGCCGTCACTGTGCTGCAGGGTAGGCCGGTGCTCGGTCCCGCTGACCCAATCCGGGTTAGGAACAGGCCGACTCCGGTGCCACGCCGGGCTGGACCGAGCGATATCGCTCAGGTGGCGGCCACCACGCAGCGGCTCGGTCAGCTCGCTCGTGATCTTGGTGGTGTTCCGATGAGCAGCGCACTCACTGCGCATAGCCAAGCCAGTGAGGCACTGTTGAGCGCGAGCATGGGCGAACCGGTCAGGGGGCAATTGCTCGCCGCGTTGTCCGACGCCCATCGGGCTGCCGGTTGCGCCGCTGCGGATGCCGGACTGCGTGAACTCGCCCAGCAGCATCATGTCCGCAGCATGGACTGCGCGGGGGAAGCGGGTGACATGCTGCGAGCGGTGGTTGCCCTAGATGAATTGGGCTGGCTGGAGCTTGGCATCGGCCAGCCGAATGAGGCCTTGAAGCTGTTTCAGCTCGGCGCGGCGGCCGCGAGCAGCGCCGTGGCCCGCTTCAGGCTGGAGTATCACTGCGCCTACGCACTGGCGCTCCTCGGTGTGGCCAACGAAGCGATCGCGGCCCTGCGCCGGGCGGACGATTCCTACCAGGCGGCGAGCAATGAACTGCCGCCGTGGGACGACTTTGCCGCTGCCATATCGCATGTGGAGGGTTGCACATATTTCGCCCTCGGACGTTTCATCCGAGCCGCGGAAGCCCTGTCTGCCGCCATGGACGGGGCGAGTCATACCGTGGGGTGCACGGTGAGCAACTCAGGCCTGCTCGCAGCTGCGCAACTGCGCAGCGGCGAACTCGGGTCAGGGTTGCGCACCGCGCAGCGGGTGGTCAGGTTGGCGAAGAGCCTGCGTTCCGTGTGGATACGGCACAGCCTCGCGCCGTTGCAGGAAGCGGCGGCGGCTCGGCGGGACTCGGCCTGCCAGGACCTGGCCCGTGAGGTAGCACTACTGCGCAGCGCAGCATGACTGAGGACAGGAAGGCTGCCGCGCAGCTGTGGGGATCGGCGGACTACTCCGGTTTGGCGCAGCGACTGGAGCCGGCGGCGGACGCGCTGGTCGACGCGGCCGTACCCCAACCCGGTGAGCATGTTCTGGATGTCGCGGCCGGCACTGGAAACGTGGCGATCCGAGCCGCCGCGCGTGGTGCTCAGGTCATCGCGGCTGACATCGCCCCGCGGATGGTGCAGTTGGGCCGGGAGCGAACTGGACCCACGGTTGAGTGGATCGAGGCTGACGTTGAGGACCTCCCGCTGCCCGACCACAGCGTCGACGTGGTCCTGTCCGCCTTCGGCGTGATCTTCGCCCCTCGGCCCGAGGTCGCCTTGGCGCAGCTGCGTCGAGTGCTCAAGCCGGGTGGCCGGCTGGCCGTCACCGCCTGGACTGCCGACGGCTATATAGCCCAGCGGGCCGCGATCATCAAGCAGTTCGTGCCCCCGGACCCCGCCGCCCCCGACAGCCTGAGCTGGGGTGACCCGGCCATCCTGGAGCAACGGTTGGCGACCGAGTTCACCGATATCAGTATTGAGCGCCGCTCGCTGCCCTGGCATTTTGACTCGCCTCAACAGATGACCGCGTTCTACGACGCGCACTCGGCGGCCTACATCGCCGCCAAGGAGGCGGCCGGCGATCGGGCCGAGGACATGGCCGCAGCGATCGAGCGGCACGCATCCCCCGACGGTGGCCCGGTGTGGTTGGAGGCGACGTACCTGCTGGGGAAGGCGTTAGCGCGGTAAGGGCGCTAGCGCCTCGCCCCGTCCCGAGTCGGCGCCGATACCGCGCCACCAGCATGCCTGCTCCGCCGAGTCCACGCCGGTCACCACGACAGCTGTGCCAGTGCGGCGGATTAACGGCACGAGGCTGGCCAATGCAGGGCGTATCACCGAGTCGGGACGCTCGGCGGCGATGCGGACCAGCGAGTCCGCCAGCTCAACGCCGGCCACCGGCAACGATTCCAGCAGCGCCAGGTTGCCCACCGCCTCGCCGTAATGAGTGAGCACGGTGCGCACGCCGATCTCCGCCAGGGTGCCCAGGTTGTCCACTGCGTCGCCGTGCCCGGCCCCTACCACTTCGACCGGCATGCCGAGTTGCAGGTCCGCCGGCTCTATTTGAGTTTCCGCCAGGGTGGTCTGCACTAGCTGCACCAGGTCGGGGTCCTGGGTCAGATATGTCGTCAGGTCGACGCGGATCGGCGGCACCCCCGCGCCCCGCTCGTCGCGCCAGGCGCGCAGCTGCGCACAGGCTTGTCGAAGCATCCACGGCCCGATCGTGAGGACCAGTCCGGTTTGCTCAGCAAGTGCCAGACAATCGTCGTGATGGATTTCGCCCTGTTGCGGATGCTGCCAGCCCAGCAGCGCTGCCACCGCCACAGTGTGCCCGCTGTCCGCTGCCGTGGTATCCAACCGCACCAGCGGCTGGTACGACAGGATGACCTGACCGTCTTCCCATGCCCCGGGCATTTGGGTGGCCAGCGCGTACCGGACTCGATCTTGCGCGTCGGCGCAGGGGTCGTACAGTCCCCACTGCCCGCGGCCGGTCCGCTTGATCCGGTGCAGCGTCGCGTCGGCAGCTCGGATCAGCTCTTTGGCCTCGGTCTCGCCGTCGGTGTGGCGCACGATGCCCACGCACGCCGATACCGCAAGCCCCCGCCCGGCCAGATAGACCGGTTCGGAGAGTTCGGCGTTGATGCGCGCGGCGAGGGTAGCCGCGTTGGGCGTGCTCGGCGATTCCTTGATCAGGACGGCGAACTCGTCGGCATCGAACCGCGCGACGAAGGCCCGCTCCCCAGCGACCAGCGATTGCAGCCTGGCGGCAACGGATCGCAGCAGCAGGTCACCAATACTGATGCCCAGGCCGTCGCTGATGATGTCGAAGCAGTCCAAGTCGATCTTGCAGACCATGAAGGCGGCGTTGCGGTCGCGCTCGAGTTGTTCTTCCAGGTAGATCGCGAAATGCAGCCGGTTGGGTAGCCCGGTCATCAGGTCGTGCAGCGACTGATGGCGGACCCGTTGCTCCAGTAGTTGGCGTTCGGCGATGTCTTCCACCATTGTGACGTGATGGGTTTGGTGGTCCGCTGCGTCGCGCAGCGGCGCCACCGTCAGCGCAACCCATGTCACATCCCCGCGTCCGGTGATCACCTTGGCCCTGCGCTGCAAACGTCCCCGCTTGCCGTCGACGAGAGCCTGGTAACCCGCCCGCAGCAACGCCGCGTCGTCGGGATGGAAGATCTCAGCTAGCTCGCGACCGCACAGTTCGGCCGGCCGGTAGTGCAGGATCTCGGTCAGCGCCCCGTTGGTCTCGGCGACGGTGCCATCCAACCGGCTAAGCACCATGCCCACCGGGGACGAGTCGAATAGTTCCCGGAACCAGGTGTTGCGCTCATCGATGTGGCGGCGACGCGCCGCAGCGGTGTACCCCCACACGAAGGCACCGAGCACGGCCGCGATCTTGCTCGTCAGCTCCCTGACGGTGCCCAGCTCGGGCAGCGTGGGAAGCGCCTGGCCGAGCAGTTCTACGGTTCGGGCCAAGCTGTCATCGCCGGCTATGCCCCGTGCCACCAGCGCGGCGGCGACGCCGGCTACCGGGTCCGGGCAGAACGGCTCCTGCAGGAGTGTGTCGACGAGCCGGTCAACGTTGTCCCGCAGGCATTGCTCGATGATTTCCGACGGTAATGGGACCTCAGTGGTCGGGCTTACGGCATCAGCCCAGGCGCGGGCCAGCTCTGCCCGCGAGGCAGGCTGGGCTGGACTGCTCATGTGGTGCCCCATCCACGCAGCGTTCGATCAACCGGTCTCGTCAAACCAGGCGGTCAACCCAGCGCCCCCGATAGTGTACCGACTGTTACAGCCGGTGAGTTGGTCATTTTTCCAGGCGGCCGGTGATCACCCAGTAAGTCGCCGTACCCTTCGCAGCGTGCGAGTTCTCGTGATCGGCGGCGGTGCTCGCGAGCATGCGCTGGTGCTGGCCCTGGCCGGTGACCCGGTGGTCACCGCGCTGGCTTGCGCGCCGGGCAATGCCGGTACCGCGGCGTTGGCTGAGCAGCTCGGTTTGGACATCAGCGATCCCGCCGCAATCGCGAAACTGGCCACCACGTGGGCTGCCCATCTGGTGGTGATCGGGCCGGAGGTGCCATTGGTCGCCGGCGCGGCCGACGCGGTACGCGCAGCCGGCATCGTGTGCTTCGGTCCGTCCGCCGGCGCGGCACAGATCGAAGGCTCCAAAGCGTTCGCCAAAGACGTGATGACCGTCGCGGGTGTGCCGACTGCGCGTAGCGAGTTGGTAGATAACCCCGGTCGGCTGGACGCGGCATTGAACCACTTTGGTTCACCGTGGGTGGTCAAGGACGATCGGTTGGCTGCCGGTAAGGGCGTCGTGGTCACCGAGGATCTGGAAGTGGCCAGGGCGCATGCGCTGACCCTGCTCGACGATGGCCACCCGGTGCTACTGGAGTCGTACCTCGACGGTCCCGAGGTTTCGCTGTTCTGCCTGGTCGACATTAACCGCACGGTCGTGCCGCTGCTGCCTGCCCAGGATTTCAAGCGAGTCGGCGAAGGAGACGTTGGCCCGAACACCGGCGGGATGGGTGCCTACGCCCCGCTGCCCTGGGCTCCCGGGTCGTTGGCCGACGACGTGGTCGGACAGATTGTGCAACCGGTGGTGGACGAGCTGGCCCGGCGCGGCGTGCCGTTCTCCGGGCTGCTGTACGCCGGCCTGGCCTTGACTAGCAAGGGCCCCCAGGTCATCGAGTTCAACTGCCGCTTCGGCGATCCGGAGACGCAAGTGGTGCTGGCGTTGCTGCAGACGCCGTTGGCTGGGCTGCTGATGGCCGCCGCCGCCGGCACGCTGGCCCAGCAACCACCGCTGCACTGGGACCAAGGGGCCGCGGTGGTCGTCGTGGTGGCCGCCGAAGGGTATCCCGGTACCCCGCGGATCGGAGATGTAGTCACCGGCTCCGCGGGCCGGGGAGTACTGCATGCGGGCACCCGGCGCCGTCATGACGGGGCAGTGGTCTCCACCGGCGGCCGGGTGCTGTCAGTGCTGGGCACCGGCGTCGACCTTGCGGCCGCACGCAAGCAGGCCTATCAGCGTGTCGAGCAGGTTCACCTGCCTGGCGGGCATTACCGTCGCGATATCGGATTGAGAGCGACGCGCCGCGAAGATGGCCGGTCCGGGGGTGCCTGACGCGATAGCCTCCTCGACGATCATTGCGAAGTGGAGGCTGAGGCAACACCATGGTCATTTGCGACCGCCAAGGCGAGCAACTGCTGCTGACGTTGTCGCCGGAAGGTGTTCGCTTTCTCCGCGAACAATGGTCGTGGCTGCGGGAACTGGTGCGCTGGCAGCTGGCCGGTTGCACGGATGACCCGTTGGCCGAAGTCACCGGACTTCCGGTGCCTATCGGCACCATCGACGGCCGGCTGGCCTACGTCGTGGACTACTGGTGCGGCACCAAGGAGACCGGCCCGGTCCGCCGGCTGTGGGAAGGCTGGGTGCTGCACGACCTGGAGCACAGCTTGACGCGGGTGCTCGGCACGTTGCCCCGCCACGGCGGAGTGGTTCAGCTTCCCGGCCGCGGTTACCCGTCCGCCGCTGAGTGGGGCTGGATGCTGGAGACCCTGCATGTCGTGCTGGACGTCTCCGGGCGGGTCAGCATCACCGGTTCGCCCGACCGTATCTTGCCCCCCGCGCCGTCCGCTCAGGACACCGAAAGTTACCGCCGCAGCCTGCGTTGGCTGGAAATGGTGATCGATGCGCTACGGCAGGCCCAGCGGACCAGGCCAGCCGACGCGCCCGACTGACCTCATCCGGCGTGTCGCGCCCCCATGCCCCGTATGTCGCGCTCCCGTGTCCGGTGTGTCGCGCAGTTTGTCGCTCAGCGCACCCACCGGCCGGCCCGCATGACGGCGGCGACGTCGTGAATGGCGTAGATATCGGACAGCGGATCGCCAGTGACCGCGAGCAAGTCGGCATCGGCGCCCGGGACCAGCCGACCCTTGCGGCCGGTAAGCCCGCAGGCGTCCGCGGCAACAGAGGTGGCTGCCCGTAGCGCCTCCAGGTTGGTCATCCCCAAACCGGTGAGCGCGGCGAGTCCATACGGCAACACGTCATGCGGTTTGAACGGGGCCACTCCAGCGTCGGTGCCGGGCACGACGCGGGCGCCGTCCCGATGCAACTGAGTCCAGCTCTCGATCAAGACTTCCAGATGGTTGGCGAAGGAAGGCGGCAGTTGCCCCCGGCCGGGGACTTCGCCGACCGTCGCGCTGACCACGGCTTTCGACTTGACGATGGCAGCCACCGTCGCGGGGTCGGCGACCACGCCGTCCGGGGTGAGGAACGTGACGTGTTCCAGGGTGTCGAAGCCCGCCGCCACGGCGTCGGCGACTGCCTGCGGGCAGTGCACATGCGCTGCCGTGCGTAGTCCAAAACGGTGTGCTTCGGCCACGATCAGGCGCAGATCGGCCAGCTCGTACTGCGACACGTAAGGACTGCTGCCGGGGGTTAGCTGGCCACCGCTGACCATCACCTTGACGAACTCGCAGCCCCGTTGGGCTCGTTCGCGCACGGCGGCGCGAAGCTCGTGCGGTCCGTCCGCCACTCCACCCAGGAAGTGGCAGTGCCCACCGCGGACCGTGATCGGTGGCCCGGACGCGATGATCTCCGGCCCGGCGTCTCCCCACGCGCAGAGCTGCTCGCGCAGCTTCAGCGCCAGGAAGTTGCGGTCGCCCAAATCACGCACCGTCGTGATGCCGGCCCGCAGCGCGCGACGGGCGGCTTGGGCCATCTGAACCAACAGCTGCCCGTCGTCGACGGCGTTGATCGCGGACACGATATGGGAGCTGGCGTCGAAGGCGAGGTGGACGTGGGCGTCGATGAGCCCGGGCAGCAGGCAGACCTCGCGACCAAGATCGAGCACCTCAGCGTGCGCCGGAGGCGGCGCCCCGCTGGTGTCGACATCGACGATCCGATCGCCACCGATAAGCACCGTGCTCGGTCCAACGCTCCGGTCGCCATCGAACAACCGGTGGGTCCGCACCGCGAGCAGGGTCTGCGTCTGGAACGGGGGCATGCGTTGCTCCTCATGTCTACTGAGGTAACTGAGCGCCGCGATCAGCGGTGAGATACGTCTGGGGGCGCGACACACCGGGCACGAGGGCGCGACATGCCGGCCGTAGGCTGCGGTGGTGATCCCTGATGTGCTGGCGGCGCGATACGCCTCTGCTGAACTGGTCCGCTTGTGGTCGCCGGAATACAAGGTCGTGCTGGAGCGGCAACTGTGGCTGGCGGTGCTGCGGGCCCAGGCCGATCTCGGCCTGCCGGTCGAGCAGCAGGTGCTCGACGACTATCAGCGGGTGGTGCCCGAGGTGAACCTCGCATCCATCGCGGCGCGAGAACGGGCGAATCGGCACGACGTCAAGGCGCGCATCGAGGAGTTCAACGCGCTGGCCGGGCACCAGCAGATCCACCAGGGACTGACGTCCAGAGACCTCACCGAGAACGTGGAGCAGTTGCAGATCCGCTTGTCGCTGGCCCGCGTGCGGGACCGCTGCGTCGCGGTGCTGGCCACCCTGGCGGCGCGCGCCGCGGAATATGCCGAGCAGGTGATGACCGGGCGCAGCCACAACGTCGCGGCCCAGGCCACCACGTTGGGCAAGCGGTTCGCCACCGCGGCTGACGAGCTGCTGGCGGCCTTCGCCCGGCTCGAGGAGCTGCTGGTCCGCTACCCGCTGCGCGGCATTAAGGGGCCCATGGGCACCGGCCAGGACATGCTTGACCTGCTCGGTGGTGATCCAGCAGCGCTTGCCCAGCTGGAGCAGCGAGTGGCGGCACATCAGGGCTTCGCGCGGGTACTGACCAGCGTCGGGCAGGTCTACCCGCGGTCGTTGGACTACGAGGTGCTGACCTGCCTGGTGCAGCTGGCCGCAGGGCCGTCGTCGCTGGCCACCACGATCCGGCTGATGGCCGGCCACGAACTGGTCACCGAGGGATTCCAGCCTGGTCAGGTGGGGTCCAGCGCCATGCCGCACAAGATGAACACCCGCTCCTGCGAGCGGGTCAACGGGCTGGCCGTGGTGCTGCGCGGGTACGCCTCGATGGTGGCCGAACTGGCTGGTACCCAGTGGAACGAAGGCGACGTGTCGGACTCGGTGGTGCGCCGGGTGGCGCTGCCGGATGCGTTTTTCGCTTTTGACGGCCTGGTTGAGACCTTCCTTACGGTGCTCGCCGAGTTCGACGCCTACCCGGAGGTGATTGACCGGGAGGTGCAGCGCTACCTGCCATTCCTGGCCACCACCAAAATACTGGTGGCTGCGATGCGGGCCGGCATGGGGCGGGAGAACGCGCACGAGGTGATCAGGGAACACGCGGTCGCGGTCGCTGTCGCGATGCGGGAGAAAGGTGCCGGCAACGACCTGCTCGACCGGCTGGCCGCAGACAGTCGGCTGCCGTTGAACCGGGCGGATCTGGACGCCCTGCTCGCCGATCGCCTGCCGTTCACCGGAGCGGCCACCGAGCAGGTAAACGCAGTCGTCGCCGCGGTCGACACCGTGGTGGCCCGGTATCCCGACGCCGCCACCTACCGTCCTGAAGCGATCTTGTAACGTGGCTGGATGTGAGTAGGCCGGAGCGCGAGCTGTCCTGGGTTGCCGCCGGTCAGGCGCGCTTCGAACAGGCTGTCATGGAGTGCGACGACCTGCGCGGCCCTTCCCGGTTGCCCGGCTGGACCCGCGGGCACGTGGTGACCCATGTGGCCCGCAACGCCGAGGCCCTCAGCCGCCTGCTTACCTGGGCGCGGACCGGAGTCGAGAATCCGATGTACCCGTCAGCCCAGGCTCGCGACGCCGACATCGAGGCCGGCGCGGCGCGGCCGCAGACCGAGCAGCTCGACGATCTTCGTCGCACCGGAGCCACATTCACCGCGACCGCCCAGGAGCTGTCCAAAGACCAGTGGGCCGCCACCGTAGGCACCAGGCACGGCCCGGTGCGCGCCTGGTGGATCCCGTGGGCCCGGGTGCGGGAATTGTGGCTGCACCTCGTGGATCTCGGCGCCGGTGTGGAGATCGACGCGATACCTACGGAAATCGCCACCACACTGGTCCGAGACCTCGCCGACTGGATGCACACCCGGGTGCCCGGTCGAGTCGAGCTACACAGCCCGGAGTCGGAGCCGGTGTTCTTCGGCCCTCCGAGCAGCCGTCCGGTGGTGGTCTCCGGGTCGGTACAGCAGCTCGCCGGCTGGCTCACCGGTCGCGGTACCGGCGCGCAACTGGACGCACCCGCCGGGCTACCCCGCCTCCCACCCTGGATCTGACGTTCGCCGCCTTGTTAACGAGTTCGACACCAGGGGGGTAGGCCGCGCTCGGCGCAACCCTGGTGTCGAACTCGGCAACAGCGGGGTCGGCTACTTCTTCACCGCGTGGAACGAGGCTGCGATCTTGTCAAAGGTAGGGGCGGTGGAGGCGAACCGCTCCCGCGGCAGGGTCTGGAACACCATGCTGATCATGGTCTTGCCGTTGAACAGGAAGAAGTGCGAGTGCGCGCCTTCCTGCCCGGTGCCGGTGTCCTTAAAGGAATAGAAGTAGAAAAAGCCGGGCAACCCGCCCAGCTCGATCTGCTTCGGCTCGGTGATCATCTGAACCGTCTTGTTGGACATCACCAGCTTGTCCGTCACCTGCCTGGCGGCGGGCATCTGTTGCGGTCCGACCGCCTCTTGCAGCTCACTGGCCCGGACCAGCACCGAATCTTGGGTACCCTGCGCGATCAGCAGCAAGATCTGCGGGTCCTTTGGGGTCAGCTTGGTCCAGGTGGACGGGTAGGCCAGCGCAATGCCCGCCTGATCATTGCGGAGTTGGCTGAAGCCAGCCGGTAAGGCCTTGCTTGCGGCATCCGCTGCCTTGTCGGTGCTACTCGCCGTATTCGCTGCCTTGGCAGGTTGACCCGGCGCGAAGAACTCAGGTCCCCAGATCGCTGCGGAAGTGCCGAGCCCGGCCGCCAGCACCACCCCGATCGCAAGGACCAGCATCCGGCTCTTGCTCTTGCGCACCGCGTCAAATAGACCAGTCATGGTGCCCACTTCCATCCATCAGAGCGTTGGCGATTGTTACTCTGTGTGACCAATCAAGGCTCTCCTGTCACGGAGAGGAGCATCGTACTGGCGGCGTGTCACCACCACGCGGCCGCCCCGGCCCGGTCTGTCCATGCACTCCGGGGCGCCGCCGAAGCTGCATCATCGACTTGGGCTTAGGCCTCCGAAAGAGTGATCAGGCGGTCAGTAGATGAACCGTCGACCGTCGCGGGCCGAAGGCGTTCCAGGGACCTGAGGCCGTGCCGCAACGCCGGCTTTCGCACCTCACCGTTGAGTGGTCGACGTCGAGCGAAGTCGACGTCAGTGGAAGGGGACAGACATGGCGTTTGCTACGCCCGAGGAAAGATTCGGTATCAGGTTCAGAAGCAGCGGCAGGACGTTCGAGCAGAACTTCTCGCTGCTTCTTGGCACCGTCTACGTCGTCGGCGGCATTATCGGTTTCGTCCTCACCGGTTTCGCGAAGATCACCGAGATGACTAATCATGAGCTTTTCGGGATCTTCCTGATCAACCCGTACCACAACATCATTCACATAGGTCTCGGTGCGTTCTGGCTGCTCGGGGCGTTCGCGCTGACCCCTGCCGGCAACGAGGGGTTGAACATCGCCATCGGCGGTATCTACGCGCTGGCTACCGTGATCGGCTGGCTGGGCTACTTTTCCCTGCTGTCGATTCCGCCTGGCCCGGTCGGAGACCAGTTTCTGCACTTGATTACCGCACTGGTTACCCTGATCTTCGGCACCGGCCTGATCAGCGCGGGGAGGCGACAAGCCGCAACCGCATAGGCGAAGCTTTTCGGGCCGTGTCCCTTGGTATCGGGGGGCACGGCCTATTCGTGTGTGGCCAGATGGGAGGTCGGTGTGGCGCTCGTCGTCCAGAAGTACGGTGGCTCGTCGGTGGACGGCGCCGAGCGGATCAAGAAGGTAGCCGACCGGATCGTCGAGACCCGCCAGGACGGTAACGAGGTGGTGGTAGTGGTCTCGGCGATGGGTGACACCTCTGACGAGCTGCTCGACCTCGCTGCGGAGGTGTCGTCGCAACCCCATCAGCGTGAGCTGGACATGCTGCTCACCGCGGGAGAGCGGATCTCCAACGCGCTGGTCGCGATGGCGGTACATGATCGCGGTGTGGATGCTCGCTCGTTCACCGGCTCGCAGGCCGGAGTGATCACCACCGCCGCGCACGGCCGGGCCCGCATCATCGATGTGACGCCCAGCAGGGTGCGCCGCGCGTTGGACCAGGGCGCGGTGGCGCTGGTGGCCGGATTCCAGGGTGTGTCCCAAGACACCAAGGATGTGACCACCTTGGGTCGCGGCGGCTCCGACGTCACGGCCGTGGCGTTGGCTGCGGCGCTCAAGGCGGATGTCTGCGAGATCTACACCGACGTCGACGGGGTGTACTCCGCCGATCCGCGGATCGTGCCCAACGCCCGCAAGCTGGACACCATCAGCTACGAAGAGATGCTGGAGATGGCGGCCAGCGGGGCCCGGGTGCTGATGTTGCGATGCGTCGAATACGCCCGGCGCAATTCCGTCGCGGTGCACGTCCGCTCGTCGTTTAGCCGCAATCGCGGCACCATGGTGGCTGGATCAGTGGAGGATCTCACCATGGAACAGGCCATGCTCACCGGCGTTGCGCACGACCGGTCCGAGTCGAAGATCACCGTCATGGGGGTGCCCGACGAGCTGGGCAAGGCCGCCCACATCTTCCGTGTCATCGCCGACGCCGAACTCAACATCGACATGGTGCTGCAGAACATCTCGCACAGCGACACCCGCCGCACCGATGTCACCTTCACGCTACCCAAGCTGGACGCCTCCATCGCGGTCAAGGCGTTGCGGGAGGCGCAGGCGAAGATCGGTTTTGAGGATGTGCTGTGCGATAACCATGTCGGCAAGGTGTCACTAATCGGCGCGGGGATGCGCTCACACCCGGGGGTCACCGCCCGGTTCTGCGAGGCGCTGGCCGAGGCCGGAGTGAACATTGAGACCATCAACACCTCCGAAATCCGGATCTCCGTGCTGGTCCGTGCCGAGCAGCTAGACGACGCGGTGCGCGCCATCCACCAAGCCTTCGACCTGGGCGGAGACGAGCCAGCCATCGTCTATGCCGGTAGCGGACGGTGAGCCCGGGTGCGGGTGTCCCGCAACACATGGGTGCGGGTGTCCCGCAACACACGGGTGCGGGTGTCGCACAAGACGCTGCGCCTACGCTCGCCGTCGTCGGCGCCACCGGTGCCGTCGGCAGCGTTATGATCGACATCATCAACTCGCGGCCGTCGGTGCCGTGGGGTGAGATTCGGTTGATCGCGTCGGCCCGCTCAGCGGGCAAGCACATCACGGTGCGAGGCGCACCACACGTCGTGGTCGAGCTGATCCCGGAGGCGTTCGACGGCGTAGACATCGCGATGTTCGACGTGCCCGACGAGGTCTCCCTGCAGTGGGCCCCGATCGCGGTGCAGCACGGAGCCGTGGTGGTGGACAACTCTGCTGCCTTCCGGATGGACCCTGAAGTGCCGCTGGTTGTCCCGGAGGTCAACGCAGCCGACGCGGCTGTGCGGCCGAAGGGAGTAGTCGCCAATCCCAACTGCACGACCCTGTCGATGATGACCGCGGTCGGTGCGTTGCACCGTCAGTTCAGTCTTACCGAACTGGTAGTGGCCAGCTACCAGGCCGCTTCGGGCGCCGGCCGGGCCGGGGTGGACCGGCTCTACGCCGAACTCGCCGCGGTGGCCGGTAAGAACGTCGGGCTGCGTGCTGGGGACGTCACCGAGGCGCTGGCCGCGGCAGGGTTGCCCGAGCAGTCACCGTTCCCGGCGCCGCTGGCGATGAACGTGGTGCCCTGGGCCGGCTCGCTCAAGGCGGACGGCTGGAGCTCCGAGGAGCTCAAGGTCCGCAACGAGTCCCGCAAGATCCTCGGCATCCCGGATTTGAAGGTTTCCGCTACCTGCGTGCGGGTCCCGGTGGTGACTACCCACGCGCTGGCGGTGCACGCGGTGTTCGCCCAGCCAGTCACCGTGGAAAAGGTCCGCACGGTGCTCGCCGGGCAACCGAGCATCGTGGTGGCCGATGATCCGGACGCGGGGATGTGGCCGACTCCGGCCGCGGTGGTCGGTACCGACCCGACCTACGTCGGCCGGATCCGGCAATCCCTGGACTTTCCCAATACGCTGGACTTCTTCGTCTGCGGAGACAATCTGCGCAAAGGTGCGGCGTTGAACACTTACGAGATCGCTGAACTGCTCGCGGACTAGCAGCCAGGACGCAGTCGAAACCGGCGCGTACACCAGGAGAGCGGATCGGGGGTGCAGGTGCGAAAGGTCGGGCACGCCGTCGCGTCGGTGCTGGTGACGGCGGTGCTCACCGGCATGTTCGCGCTGATCCATCCGGCGCCGGCGTCCGCGCACCTCGTGGGCACCGGCGGATCGCCCACGGACTACCGCACGACGGTAACCGCGATCCGGCCGGGGGTTCCGACCGTAGTGGTGACCGTGGGCCTAGGTGGGCAATGGGTGCGCGTCACCAACCACGGCGCGGCGGCGATCGTGGTCCGGGGCTACCGAGGTGAGCCATTCCTGCGGCTATCAGGCAACCAGGTGCAGGTCAATGAGCTCAGTGCCACCGCGGCCGAGACCGTGCGGACTCAGCGCGCCGTCGCATCAGCCGACCCGGCCGCCGAGCCCCGGTGGACCCAGCTGCAGACCGGAGACAACGCCACCTGGACAGACGCGCGCATCAATGAACCGCCGTCGTCTGGACCGAGCGTGTCCTGGACGCTGCCGCTGGTGGTGGACGGCCAGCAGGTCACCGTGGCCGGCACCACCGAGCGAATACCCCCACCGTCGCCGGTGCCATGGATCGTTGGGCTGGCAATCCTCGCCGTCGCGGTCGCCGCTATCGGGTGGACCCGCAACTGGCATCGCCCGATGGCGGCCGTCGTCGCAGTCGGCATCCTGGCCTTCGTGGCGCACGTGCTCGGTACCGGGTTCGCGCCGCAACAAAGCGGGCCGGTCTTCGGTTGGGTAGGAGTCGGTCTGGTGGCCGGGTTCAGCTTGTTGATCGGTGCTGTGGCGGTGCGCAGCACGCTGCGCCGCAGCCAATCGGCGCCCGACCGGCTGGTCACGGTCGGCGCCATGGTCTTGATTCTGGCCGCCACCGACATCACCGTGCTGTGGAACTCGCAGTTGCCGTTCGCCGGGCCGGCCGTGCTCGACCGGGGCTTGACCGCGCTCGCCTACGCGATCGCGCTGGGGCTGATCGTGGGCGGAGTGCGCCTGGTGCGCGTGACCCGTGCCCAAGGCGCTCGGTCCGCGTGATGTTCGGGTGGACCACGCAGTTCCTCGCACACGGCATCGAAGGTCGGCGCGACCTGCCGTTACCGCTGGATCTGCTGGTGCAGGGCGCGGTGCTGGCGTTGCTGGCTTCTTTTTTCGGGCTCGGCTTGCTGTGGCGATCGCCACGGTTGCGGGCCGGCGCGGCAGGGCGGCCGGTGCCGCTACCGGTCCAGGAACTCGTGGACAGCGCCGGCTTCCGGTGGTCGCTGCGCGTGTTTGGCTTGCTGGCCACGGCCTACGTGCTCGCTACCGCGGTGCTGGTGCCTGCTGACGAGCCAAACCCGCTGCCCTATGTGGTGTATGTGCTGTGGTGGGTAGGGATCGTGCCGCTGTCACTGCTGTTCGGTCCGGTGTGGCGGCGGGTCAACCCGCTACGCACCCTTCACGCGCTGCTGGCCCGTATCACCCGGGTTCCCGCCGACCGCGGGCTGGTGTCGCTACCGCGCTGGGTCGGCTACTGGCCGGCGGCCCTGTCGCTGCTGTCGTTCGTGTGGCTGGAGCTGGCTGCCCCGGGCCGCGACTCGGTGACCGTGCTGCTGCTGTATCTCGGCTGCTATGCCGCCGTCCACCTCGGCGCGGCACTGGTCTTCGGCGATCAGTGGTTCGCCACCGGCGACGGGTTCGAGGTCTACTCCTCGGTTGTGGCCACCATGTCACCGTTCGGTCGACGCGACGATGGCAATCTCGTGGTGCGCAACCCCCTGGACGGGGCCGCCACGTTCGGGCCCGCACCGGGTGTTGTGGTATTGATCGCCGTGCTGCTGGGATCGACGTTCTTCGACACCATCTCGGGTTCATCGCAGTGGGCAGCCGCCACCCAATCGGTGCCGGTCCCGGCCACGTTGCTGAACACTGCCGGGTTGCTCGTCATGATCACGCTGGTGGCTATCACGTTCATCGGCGCCACCTTGCTGGCCGGGCGCGCCGGTCACCGGGGCCGCAGGCCGGTGCCCGGCTTGCTCGCACACACCATCATTCCCATCGTGGTGGGATACGTCATCGCGCACTACTTTTCGTTGCTGCTCTATCAGGGTCAGCAGGGCGTCACGTTGCTCGCCGGCCCGCTGGATAGCCATACCGCAATGACCCCGGTGGTCAACTACGGCTTGATTACCACCACCGGTATCGCCCTTGTCCAGGTGACCGCCGTCGTAGTGGGTCACGTCCTTGCCGTGATCAGCGCCCACGACCGCTCGGTTGCTTTATTTCCTCAGGCAGAGGCCATCATCGGGCAGCTTCCGTTGATGGTCCTGATGGTCGGCTACACGGTGGGTGGCCTGACCCTGCTGTTCGCCGCCTAACTCGAGCGTCTGGTTTGGCCAATTCCGGGCTTGCGATGCGGTTTGGCGGCGCCCGGTGACGGGTAACGCGTGGCGGAGCTGTCAACGATTTCCTGGCGCCTAGGCGAGTAGATGACCAGAGCAAAAAATGCGATTTCGATCGACCGCATCGAGGTCTCGAGCTACCAGATCCCGACCGACAGCCCGGAGTCGGACGGCACCCTCACATGGGATTCGACCACGCTGGTGCTGGTGGCCGCGCACGCCAGCGGGGAAGCCGGCATCGGCTACACCTACGGTGGGTCCTCGGTGGCCACGGTGGTGAGCAGCAAGCTCGCCGGGGTAGTCACCGGCCAGGATGCGCTCACCCCCGCAGCGTCGTGGGCCGCGATGCAACATGCGGTGCGCAATCTGGGCAAGCCCGGTGTGGTGGCGATGGCGATCTCCGCGGTGGACATCGCCCTATGGGACCTCCAAGCGCGCCTGTTGGAGTTGCCCCTGGCGACCGCGATCGGTGCGGTGCACGAGGCCACGCCGATCTACGGCAGTGGCGGCTTCACCTCCTACGACAACGCCACCCTGGCCGACCAGCTCGCCGGGTGGGTCGAGGCGGGCATCCCGCGGGTGAAGATGAAGGTCGGTCGCGATCCTGATGCCGACCGGCAGCGCTTACTGGCGGCGCGCCAGGCGATCGGCGACGCGACAGCGCTGTTTGTGGACGCTAACGGCGCCTACACCCGCAAGGACGCGTTGCTGTGGGCGCAGCGGTTCAGCGAGCACGGGGTGCGTTGGTTCGAGGAGCCGGTCAGCTCCGACGACCTGGCGGGCCTGCGGTTGCTGCGGGATCGCGGACCGGGCGGGATGGACATCGCGGCCGGCGAGTACGGCTACCACCTGCCCTACTTCCAGCAGATGCTGGACGCCGACGCGGTGGACTGCCTGCAGGCCGATGTGACGCGGGCGCTGGGCATCTCGGGGGTGTTACGCGTGGCCGCGCTGTGCGACGCGCGCAGCATCGACCTGTCGCTGCACTGCGCACCGCTGGTCAGCGCGCACGTCGGGACCGCGGTATGGCATCTGCGGCACCTGGAGTACTTCCACGACCACGTCCGCATCGAGCGGATCGCCTTCGACGGGGTACTCCAGCCGCAACCCGGTGGCGTACTGCGCCCGGACCGGTCCCGCCCAGGGCTGGGCTTGGACGTCAAGCACGCCGACCTCGAGCAGTACCGCGCCGGATGAGCCCCGCACTTAGGTCGGATATGGACGAACCGTTGCGTACCGCCAGCGCGGCAACGACCAGGGTGGCTGAGGTGAGGTGCTGTAGGTCGAAAAGTCGGTGGTAGGCCACTGCGACGACGGTTAGCCCGCCCAGAATCGCGGTGAGGGTCAGTTGCCGCCATCGCCCTGGCGGCAGACTCCAGGCGAGGGCGGCAGCGAGTGCCCAACCGCCCGCGGAGGATCCGACGTCCGGTGTGGCGGCCAGCTGCGCTGCCTGGTCGCTGCTCGCGGCGGCTAGGTGTAAACCGAGCAGGATGGGGATGGCGCTCAGCCAGTCACCGCCAAAGAAGATCAGCGGTGTGCTGCGGCTGCCCAGTCGCCATTCTGCAAGTGGTACTACCACGGCGAGCAGGAGCAGATTGGACCACGCGAATCCGGCCGTGGTCTGCAGCAGCGGGGCGGTAACGAGCCGCCACAGTTGGCCCGTGGCCAGGTGGTGCCAGTTCAGTCCGAAGTGGCGCAATAACTGGGCGTGCAGCCGTGGGTCGAGAGCGGTTGCGGTCATGATCCACAGCTGCAGAGTGGCGAACGCGGCGCTGACCGGGAAGCGGCGCAACAGCACGCTGAGGCGCCGGCGCAGACCGCGTGGGTCGGGTAGTTCACCGGCTCTGGCCACGGCGGCAGCTGCTGTGGGCAGGTCGGTGTCGGAGCGGTAGACGAGGTAGCGCGGCTGCCACTGGGGGTGCCATTTGTCCTTGTACGCCCGCAAGCCGGTGAAGTTGAAGGCCGCGCCGCCGTGCTCATAGAGCAGCCTGATCGCCCGTCCTGGCAGGCCTGGCTGGTTACCTGCGCCGGCCAGCGGGGCGAGACCGAGGTTGACCCCCTGGTAGCCGGCCGCCCGGAACCGTTCGATGAGCGCCACAAGCAGCTGGTCCATCACTCCATTGACCGCGTCAGGGCGCCGGCGCATAAGGTCGAATGACGCATCAGGTGAGCGATAAGCAGGCAGCACGTTGGCGAATGCCTGGATGTCGCCGGCGTTGTCGACCACCGCGACGACCGGTGTATTGCGTAGATACGCCGGGTCGAAGCGGCCCAGCGTGAAGGTGCGCTCACGGTGCCCACCCGCGGCCATCCAGGCGTCGGAAACCTCCCGCAGGGCGGCGAGCGTTGTCTCGTCGACGGGGTGGGGCAGATCGACTACCCGATAACCGGCCCGCTGGCAGCGGCGCAGCGCCGAACGCAGACTTTTGGCTTCTCGGCCCTCGAGCTGGAATGACTGCAGCTCGACAATCGCCTCTTCGCCGATTTTCAGCGCCTTGAGGCCAATACCTGTCAACAGATCCCGACCGGCCGGGGTCACCTGATGAAACACCGGCACCCAACCGTTGAACGCGCAGAACTCCAGAAACGCGGTAGCCACCGCCCGGGTGGAACCGTCGCGCCCGATCGGCTCGCCCAGCGCCACCGCGACCGAACCAACCACGGTGTAGCCGATAAACGCCTCACCGTCGGGCGCGAACAACCACGCCTTGTCGTCCAGCAGGTGAAAATGCGCCAGGCTGGTGGCCGCATACCGATCGAGCAGTTCCTTGACCCGGGCACGGTCCCGGCTCGGACCGGGACGAGCGACCACGGTCGCGACCAACCAGGCCAGCCCAACGATCACCACGAAAAGCGCCGCGGTGCGCACCGACTCGATGAACCACCGGCCATGACGGGTCACCGGCTCCACATCGATCGGCAGCAAAAACAGCAACCGGCCGGCGTCACGCAGCGACGACCACACCGTGGTCGGACCCCGAACCTCGGCACCCAGCCAGTACAAGCCGACGGTGGCGTAGCCGAACACCGCGGCCAAGCCCCCAACCAGCACCGCACTGCCTCGACGGGCCAACGCGGGATCGGAGCGGGCCACAAACACGCGACGGCTAGCCAGCAGGGCGATCAGCGCTGCCAGCGCGACCGCGGCACCGAGCAGATCCTGGTGCTTGATGTGGTGAGCGGGCAGCGAGGCGACCGCGGCAAGCAAAGCCGTCAACCAGGCAGCCCGCTTGGCGTGCAGCAGCCCACGCGCCACCATCAGCGCCGCGACACCAGCCGCGAGCAGCACATACCGGGCACCCACGATGGCGGCCACGGCGTAATCCACCCCGAGCAGCCCCGTCCGCAACGGTGGCCGGCTCGCCGCCGCGGCCACCACGTCAACCACGCCCATAATGGCCACTACAGCGGCTGTGACCCTCCGCACCCACATACCAGCGAGGCTGGTCGGCGGCAGTGCGACCGCGGTGACAGTCACGGCACCGCCTCGACGACACGGCGACGCATCCACCATGCGGCCGTGCCACCGACCGCCACCGGCAGCCAGTAGTCCCAGACCCGGAACAGCAGGACCGCGGCTGCGGCCAACCCGACCGGCACCCCAAACGAGGCGAGCATCGCGACCGCGCCGATCTCCACGAACCCCAACCCGCCGGGCAGCATCCCGACGATGCCAAGCAGCGCCGACATGGCGTACGTGACCAGCGCCAGAACCGGTCGGCTGCCCCCGCCGACGGCCGCCACCGCCGCCCACAGCATCGCCGCGCCCAGCACGTCGATGCACACCGCATACCCCAGCGCCGGCAGCGCGGTGCCGGGGCGGCTGCGGATCGGCGCGACAGCATCGAACAGCTCATCCGCGTTCGCCGTGTCGTACCTGCGCGTCGAGCGGCGACGCAGCCGGTCCCAGCTCCGCGCGGGCAAGGTCCACAGCCAACGCAGCAACTCACGATCGCGCACCGCCCCGAGCACAACTGCCAGGCGCACCGCAACGAACACCACAAACACCGCCAGGGCCACCAACTCGCCAGCAGTCAACCGGCCATCCACCCACACCACAGCTACCGCAGCGCCAAGCGTGACCACCAAGGCCAGATCGGCAAGCGACGCAGCCAGCACATACGCCCCGGCCACCCGCCCGGTTGGCATCCCCCGTCGGCGGCCATCCAGAGCGAATAACACCAGACCCGCAAGGCCTCCTGACTTCACCACCAGGTTCAGTGCCACCGCCCCCACGGCAACTGGCGCGAGCCGCGCCGCTTCGCCATACCCACCTACCCCCGCAAGCCGACGGCAGGCCAGATACAGCAACAACCAAGCAGCCCACCACAACACCAGCACCAACGTGCCAACCAACAGCCAGCTGATCCGCGCAGTGACCAGTGCCCGCCCAACCGCGGGCAACTCTGCCCGATTCACCCACACCAGCACGCCAAGCAGCCCACCAACCACCAGCACCGCCGCGCCCCTGACGAGCGGAAAGTCCAGATAGTGACTGCGGAGCATGGAGGAGTGTCCGATCAACGGCCTAACTGCGGTAACCGACTAGTTGGTGTTGCCTGTGACGATACGGTCACCGCTGGAAGTCAACGGCCTGCTGGGGTGGGCTGGCGGCGATGCGACTCAGCGGCAGTGGCCACATCGCGGGGGTAGGTGCGCAGCGCGGTGAGCGCGAGCAACCCCGCGACGATCAGCACGGTGAGGAAGGCCAGGAACGTGTACTCCAAGCCGTGCTTTCCGCCGTGGAATACGTTCTGCGACACCAGGCCGAATAGGACTGGTGCGCCCGCCTCGCCGAGCGTGCGCAGCAGGGTTCGGATTGCCTCGGCGCGTCCCCACAACGCGGGATGGATGATGTCGAGGCGGGCCGCGTCCATCGGCGGATTGGCTGCGCCGAGCAGGGCGGCAGCAAGCGTCAGCAGCGGCAGTGCCACCGCCACCGAGGTGGTGGTGATCCCAGGCGCGAACACGACGGTGATCGCCAGCATGGACACTGCGGGGACGAGCACCCGCGCGCTGATCCAGCCGCGACGGAGTAACCGGTCAGCGATGCGACCGCCGAGGTAGACGCCGGTGAGCGCACCAAGCCCCACCACCATAGTCAGCGCGCTGGCCACTGACTTGAGATGCCGTAGTGACTGGTGGTGAACAGCAGGGCGAACGACCGCAAGCCGGAGAAGAAGAAATAGCCCAACGCCGAGGTGATGATCATTACGACGTTGGTGCGTACCCGGAGCACGTAGCGCACCGCCCACCACAGCGAACGGTCGGTCGGATCCTCGGTGAGGACCAGGTCATGGTGCGGCTCGATGTGCCGGCGGCTGGCCAGCCGCTGCGCGGAACGGCCGCGTCGGGCGGTCTCCGGGAACCGGCTTTGTCCATCGCGGGCCGGCTCGGGCAGCCGCCGCACCACCCAGTACAGCGCCGCACTGGGGATGACCAACCACCAGAAAGCGAACCGCCACCCGATTGCCGCGGCGATCTCACCGGAGCAGACGAAGCCGATCCCGGTCCCGATCAGCTCCCCGCCGAGGATGTAACCCAGCATCCGGGCTCGGCTGGCAGGCGGAAAGAAGTCCCCGATCAGCGACGCGATCGTGGGGCCGGTGGTGGCTGTGACCACCCCCAGGGCGACTCGAGACAGCAACAGCCACAGATACGACGTCGCCGCCCCGGCGAACAGCATCGCCACCGCCCAGCCCAGGACGCTGATCGCGAGCAGCCGAGTCCGCCGGGTCCGGTCGGTGAGCACGCCGATCGGGATGGTGCCCGCGGCAGCCGCCAGTGAGCTGACCGAAACCAGCAGCCCGATCTGGGTGTTGCCGACGTGAAAGGCATGTTTGAGGTTGTCCGCGGTGGCGGACAGCGTCGCGAAGTCAGCTCCCGGCAGGCCCAGTGCTGCGGCCAGGACCGCCACCACTCGGGCCCGCGCGGGGCCACCGACTGCTTGCTCGGCGCGCTCGATCAAACCCCTACCGGCTCGGCGGGCGGCGTCGAATGTCATATCGCGGTATTCACCGGCAGCTCGGACCGGGAAACTAACGTGTTTCACCGGACCGTGGCGGGGGCATAACTGATCGGACAACGCCCTGTGCCCGGCTAAGGAGTGGCCGCGTGGTCGATGCCGTGGTGATCGGCGCCGGGCCCAACGGGCTCGTCGCGGCGAACATGCTGGCCGACGCTGGCTGGGAGGTCCTCGTCCTGGAGGAACAGCCGGAGCCCGGCGGGGCAGTACGTAGCGCCCCCGGCCCCGCGCCGGACTTCGTGACCGACCTGTGCAGCGCGTTCTACCCGTTCGGCGCGGCGTCGCGCGCCATCTCCTCGCTGGAGCTGGAACGTTACGGGCTGCGCTGGGTGCACTCGCCGACGGTGCTCGCGCACCCGCTGCTCGACGGGCGCACCGCCGTCCTGACCCGGGATCTGGAGCAGACGGCGACCGGGCTGGATGCGCTGGGTGCGGGCGACGGCGCGGCGTGGAAGCGGCTCTACGGTCTGTGGCAGCGGCTCGGCCACATCTTGCTCGACGCGCTGTTCGTGCCGTTTCCGCCGGTGCGCGCCGGCGCGCGGATGGTGGCGACGCTCGGCCCGCGTGAGTTGCTCCGGTTCGCCCGCTTCGGGCTGCTGCCGGTGCGCCGGCTCGCCGAGGAGGAGTTCACCGGACCTGGCGGATCGCTGCTGTTGGGCGGGTGTGCGCTGCATGCCGACCTGATGCCGGAGGCGAATGGCAGCTCCATGTTCGGTTGGCTGCTGGCGATGATGGGCCAGCAGTACGGCTTCCCGGTCCCGGAGGGCGGTGCCGGGCAGCTCAGTGCGGCGATGGTCCGCCGGCTGCAGAGCAGGGGAGGGACGGTGCGCTGCGATGCGGCGGTGCGTGAGGTGGTGGTCAGCCGGGGTCGCGCGGTCGCAGTCCGCACTGCTGACGGCGACGACGTCCGGGCCCGCCGCGCGGTGCTCGCCGCCGTCCCCGCCACCTACCTCTATGGCGGGCTGATCGGCTGGGCGCACCTGCCGCCCCGGCTGCGGGACGACATCCGGCGGTTCCAGTGGGACTACGCCACCTTCAAACTCGACTGGGCATTGCGCGCGCCGGTGCCGTGGTCGGCACCCGATACCGCCGGCGCCGGCACCGTGCACGTCTCGGCCGGTATGGACGAGATGACCGAGTACACCGCGCACATCGCCATGGGCCTGGTGCCCGCTCGACCGTTCCTGCTGGTGGGGCAGATGACCACGGCCGACCCGTGCCGCTCACCGGCGGGCACCGAGTCTTTGTGGGCGTATACCCATGTGCCCCGGCAGGTCCGCGGTGACGCCGGAGGCGACGACATCTCAGGCGCGTGGGACAAGCGGGACGCCGACGCCTTCGCCGACCGCGTCGAAAAGCAGATCGAGCGGTTCGCTCCCGGTTTTCGGGATCGCATCATTGCCCGCACGGTCGCGACGCCGCCGAAAATCGCCGAGCACAACGCCAACCTCGTCGGCGGCGCGATCAACGGCGGCACGACCGCGCTGCACCAGCAACTGATATTCCGCCCCACGCCGGGACTCGGCCGCCCGGAGACCCCCATCGCCGGCCTGTACCTCGCCTCTTCCTCCGCCCACCCCGGCGGCGCCGTGCACGGCGCATGCGGCGCCAACGCCGCCCAAGCCGCCCTGTACGCCCACCGCACCCACACCCAACGCCTCGCCGCCGCGACCGCCCGATTT
>DATELN010000172.1:0-8312 GCA_035276605.1 Pseudonocardiaceae bacterium
CACCACGGGCGAGGAGTGGCAGCTGACCTATGTCGGGCGCAACCGCGCCCGGATGGCATTCATCGATGAGGTCAGCGCACTGGGGCCCGACCGAGTCGAGGTGATCCCCAGCGAGGAGCGCGGGCGGCCCGATCTGGACAAGATCATCGGCTCGGTCGCCGCCGGCACCGCGGTGTACTGCTGCGGGCCAGACCAGTTGCTGACCGGGGTCCGGGAACGAGTCGCCAACCGGCCGGACCTGACGCTGCACACCGAGCTTTTCGCCGGCGGCGGTCCCACCGGTGGCGCGGCATTTCATGTTGAGCTGCGCCGCGCCGGGCGCGTCATCGACGTTCCCGGTGACCGAAGCGTCCTGCAGGCCGTCCGGGATGTCCTTCCCACCGTTGCGTCGGGCTGCGAGCAGGGAATCTGCGGTGCTTGCCGCACCATGGTGTTGGCCGGTGAACCAGATCATCGCGACGAGTTGCTTAGCAGCGCTGAGCGGGCCGCCGGTGCGATGCTGATCTGCGTGTCGCGGGCGCACAGCGACCGCCTCATCCTCGACCTGTAACCGGGTTACGCCTTCGCTAGCAGGCAGCCGATCTGGCGCAGACCGGGCAGGTCGTGCACGTCGGCGGCCAGCGCTGGCACGGTGACCACCGCGACGGCGGGATGGGCCCGGCGAAACCGGGCCAGCAGCCGGCGTTCCCGTCCGGCCAATGCAACCCGGTCGGCATGCAGCCGCAGTACCGCCACAGCCAGCGGCGCGTCACCGGATCGCTGCAGGGTGTCGGCCACCGTTTCGGCTCGCGCGGCTGGCAGGTCAGCCAGCACCGGATGGGTACGGTTGAGCACCAGCCCCGCCAGCGGCATCGACTCAGTGGCCAACCGGTCCACGAAGTAGGCCGCCTCGCGAACCGCGTCGGCTTCCGGGGTTGCGATCACCACGAACGCCGTTCCCGGCGCGCGCAGCAGTTGGTAGGTGTCGGTGGCGCGTTCCCGGAATCCGCCGAACATGGTGTCGAAAGCCTGCACGAACGCCGAGGCGTCGGCCAGCATCTGCCCGCCCAGGATCGTCGAGATAGCCCGGCCGAACAGCCCGAACCCGGCGCCGACCAGCCGGCGCACGCCCCGGCTACCGGCCCGCGCCGGGGCGGACAGCAGGCGGATCATCCGTCCATCCAGAAACGACGACAGCCGCTGGGGGGCATCCAGAAAATCCAGCGCCGAGCGCGACGGCGGGGTGTCCACCACAACCAGATCCCATTGCCCGGCCGAGACCAGCTGCCCCAGCTTCTCCATCGCCATGTATTCCTGAGTTCCGGAAAAGGATGAGGAGATTGCCTGGTAAAAGGGATTCGCGATGATCTGGGCGGCCCGCTCGGGGCTGGCGTGCGCCTGCACCATCTCATCGAAGGTGCGCCGCATGTCCAGCATCATCGCGTGTAGGGCTCCGCCGGCCAGCTCGATCTCCTTCGTGGACTTGACCAGGCGGGGGTTGTTGGTCAACTCCCGCAGGCCCATCGACTGGGCCAGCCGCCGCGCCGGATCGATCGTGAGCACCACCACCGATCGGCCACGCTCCGCCGCGCGTAGCGCAAGAGCCGCCGCCGTAGTCGTCTTGCCCACCCCGCCCGCGCCGCAACACACCACCACCCGGGTGCCGCGGTCGTCCAGCAAGTCGTCGATGTTGAACGAGGAGGTCATCGAACCCCCTGGTCGCGCAGCACCTCGGCGAGCTCGTAGATTCCCCCCAGATCGACTCCATCGCCCCCGATATCGGTGAGATCGGGTAACTCGATCAACGGCATGCCGGCGTCGGCGAGCCGGGCGCGCGCCTGCTGCTCGGCTTGCACCCGCATTGCATGTTCCACGGTTTCGGCGACCAGGCCGTCCACTACCGCAGTGTCCAGACCCAGATCGGCGGCGAGCAGCCCAGCGCGGACTCGATCGGCGTCCACCTGGCCGTTAGCGGTAGCTGGATCGCCGGGGGTGGTGGGTGTGACGTGAGCTGGCAGCCGGGAGGGTCGCGCGCGGTTGATCAGCACCGCGCCAGGGCGCAGATCGGCCAGGTCCAGCTCCGCAACCGTCTCCAGGGTCTCGGCGACCGGCAAGTCCTCTAGCAGGGTGACCACGTGGACCGAGGTGTCTGCCGAGTGCAGCAGCCGCACCACTCCCTTGCTCTGGCTGTGGATTGGACCTACCTTGGCCAGGTCAGCCATTGCCCTGGTGACGTCGAGAAACTTCACCACCCGCCCGGTTGGTGGGGCGTCCAGCACGACCGCGTCGTAACTGTGGACGCCGTCGCGGGCTCGCGTCGTTGCCTCCTTTACCTTGCCAGTAAGCAGCACGTCCCGCAGTCCGGGCGCGAGCGTGGTGGCGAACTCGATTGCTCCCATCCGGCGCAGCGTGCGACCCGCGAAGCCCAGGTTGTAGAACATCGCGAAGTACTCCAGCAGCGCCTCTTCAGCATCGACCGCCAGCGCCCGGACTTCACCTCCGCCGGGAGCGACCGCAACGCGCCGTTCCTGGTACGGCAGCGGTGGGAGATCGAACAAATGCGCAATGCCTTGCCGGCCCTCGACCTCGACCAGCAGCGTTTTTCGGCCTCCGGTGGCCAGCGCCACGGCCAGCGCAGCGGCCACCGTCGTCTTGCCGGTCCCGCCCTTGCCCGTGACGACATGCAGGCGGGCATGCGTGGGCCACATGTCGGCGAGCCTAGACGGCTCGTCGACATGTGACCCCACGCTCGTGAGTGCGTAACAGTGTTCCAACACCGAATGCCACTCACGAGGTCATGAGTGCGCACGCGTAGCGTGCGCCCTCATGACCAAATGGGAGTACGCGACGGTACCGCTGTTGACCCATGCCACGAAGCAGATCCTCGATCAATGGGGGGCCGACGGCTGGGAGCTGGTCACCGTGATGCCGGGGCCAACCGGTGAGCAGCTGGTGGCATACCTCAAGCGCCCAAAGCAGTGAGCTGGTCAGCCCGGCTGACCGAGCTCGGGCTGGTGTTGCCGCCGGTGGCGACTCCGGCTGGGGCGTACGTGCCTGCGGTGTGCAGCGGGTCGCTCGTCTTTACCGCGGGCCAGCTTCCACTAGTCGGCGGGGCGGTGGCGGCCACCGGCAAGCTCGGGGCCGAGATCGACACTGCCCTGGGCCAGCAGCTGGCCCGCACCTGCGTGCTCAACGCACTGGCCGCGGTGGACAACCTAGTCGGTCTTGATGCGGTGGTTCGGGTGGTGAAGGTGGTGGGATTCGTCGCGTCGGCACCCGGATTTGCCGCTCAGCCTGCGGTGCTCAACGGCGCCTCCGAGCTACTCGGCACCATTTTCGGTGAGGCAGGCGCACATGCCCGGTCGGCCGTCGGTGTTGCGGAGCTTCCGCTGGCCGCACCCGTCGAACTCGAACTCATCGTCGCAATCTGACCCACCCTCATCCCGACCTGCTCCCGCCATGGAGACATATCGGGGTTTCACTGACCCATTTCACCCCGATATACGTTCATGTCGGGGTGGGGGCGGGTGTTAGCGACTACATGCCTACATGATCCGTAAGTGCTACATCGGTCCGGGCTCGCTCGGGGGTTGGTAGCCGTTAAGGGCGCTCGGACCTCGGGTTGGCGGTACTTGAAGGGCAACCAACTTAGCGGGCGCGGCGGACTAGGCGCTGGGGTTCCAGAATGAGCACGCTCTTGCCTTCCAGGCGCAGCCAGCCGCGGTGGGCGAAATCGGCGAGTGCCTTGTTCACCGTCTCCCGAGAGGCGCCGACGAGCTGGGCGATCTCCTCCTGGGTGAGGTCGTGGGTTACCCGCAGCGTGCCCCCTTCCTGGGTACCGAAGTCGTGGGCGAGCTGAAGCAGCGCCTTGGCTACCCGCCCCGGCACATCGGTGAAGATCAGGTCGGCGAGCATGTTGTTGGTCCGGCGCAGCCGCCGAGCGATCACCCGCAGCAGCTGCTCTGCGATCTCTGGACGTTTGGTGATCCACTCCCGCAACGCGGTGCGGTCCATGGTGACGGCATGCACCTCGGTCACCGTGGTGGCCGTCGATGTACGAGGGCCTGGGTCGAAGATCGACAGCTCGCCGAACATGTCCGAGGGTCCGAACACGGCGAGTAGATTCTCCCGGCCGTCGGGCGACCTGCGCCCGATTTTGACCTTGCCCGACAAGATGATGTAAAGCCGGTCACCCAGCTCGCCTTCGGAGAAGATGACGTGCGCGCGAGGGAAGCTGACCGGTTCCAGCGCAGTTCTCAAATCTTGAACTGCTGACGGGTCGACACCCTGGAAGATGCCGGCCCTGGCCAAGGGGTCGTTCACCGCATTCCTCCAGCCGATCGGTGGGACCTAGCCGATCACATACGGTGAGTCTAAGACTGTTGCTCGACGTGGCGTGCTGGGACTAGGCCGATCTCTTTTGGGCCGATCTCTTGGGGCGCGGTGCGGCGTAGCCGGCGGCGCCGGAACAGTTCCAGCGCGCCACCGATACCGCTGCGGGCCAGCAACTCGTCCACCTCGTGGTCTTGCACCCCGAGGTTGTCCCGGGCTGCGAGATAGCGCAGCCGGTGCTCCAGCCGCTCCATCGCCAACGCAAAAAACATAATCAGCACTGGGATGGCGGCAACAAACCAGATGGTCATGGTGGGGCGGAATCATGCCCTATTGCTCGCCGGTGCGCACTTCGGGGGTCGGTGGTCGGCGTGGCGGGCTGCCCTCACCCATGCGACCAGACTGCCCTTACCCATGCGACCAGGCTGGATGACGAGGTCCGTAGGCTGGGCAGGTGCCAGTTCGGTCGCGCCGGTCGTTCGCCGCGGAAAGCCACCTCGCGCTGGTCCGGCGAGCTCGGCGAATGGACCGGGTGCTGGCCATCGCCTATCCGGGCGCGCACTGCGAGTTGGATTTCAATACCCCACTGCAGTTGGCCGTGGCCACCGTCCTGTCCGCGCAGACTACCGACAAGCGGGTCAACGAGACCACGCCGGCGCTGTTCGGCCGGTATCGCACCGCAGCCGACTACGCCGCAGCGGATCGGGATGAGCTGGAGGCGCTGATCCGGCCCACCGGGTTCTACCGGAACAAGGCTGCCGCGCTGATGGGCCTAGGGGCGGCACTGGTCGAGCGCTTCGACGGCGAGCTGCCGGGCCGGCTCAGTGACCTGGTCACCCTTCCAGGAATCGGACGCAAGACCGCCAACGTCATCTTGGGCAACGCCTTCGACGTGCCTGGTATCACGGTGGACACTCACTTCGGGCGGCTGGTGCGCCGGTGGGGATGGACCGCCCATGAGGATCCGGTGAAGGTCGAGGAGGCGGTTGGTCAGCTCATCCCGAAACGGGACTGGACGATGCTGTCTCACCGGGTGATCTTTCACGGGCGCCGGGTGTGCCACTCCCGCCGTCCCGCCTGCGGGGTGTGCCCGGTGGCGGCCGACTGCCCGTCCTACGGCACCGGGCCCACCGAGCCCGAGGTGGCGGCGGCGCTGCTGCGCGGACCGGAGACGCCCCATCTGCTGGCGATGGCCGGGTTGCCGATCGATGCAGATTCCACACCGCCTGGCGTGGTCGCCGCCGCCCCCGCGGCGAACACCGCCACCGGCCCCGAGGCGATCCCGTGAAACCCGCGCTGCGATGGGCGCTGGTGACGGCTCTGTTGGTGGGTGCGCTGGTGGTGGCGTTGTGGCCACAGGTAAGTCCGCTGTCGGCGCCATCGTCAAAAACCCCGTCGGCCACCTCGTCAACAAGCCGAGCCGCCCCCAGCGCGCCCCATACCAATCAGCGCAGCATCGATCAGTTGCGGGCCCGGGCGGCACTCCAACCCTGCCCGTCCCCATCCGGCGACGCCAGCGGCAGCGGACCGCTGTCCGGGCTAGTGTTGCCGTGCCTTGGTCAGCCGACAACGGTGAACCTGACAGCGGCGTTGGCCGGCCGGCCGGCGTTGCTCAACCTGTGGGGACCGTTGTGCCAACCATGCGTCCAGGAACTGCCCGCGCTGGCGGCTTACACCACCGAGCCGGACGCGGTGCCGGTGCTCGGCGTCGAGGTCCAACAGCTACCTGAGGCGGCGCTGGAGGAGTTGGCTGCGCTCAACGTGCACTATCCCTCGGTAAGCGATCCTGAGGGTAGGCTGCGGGCGGCGCTGCACGCCCCGCCCGTCATCCCGCTGACCTACCTGGTCACCGTGGACGGCACGGTCCACCAGGTCAATCCTCCCGAGGTGATGCGCAGTGCGGAGCAGGTACGGGCGGTGGTTGCGCGCTACTTAGGTCCCGGAGCGAGCGGATGACTGGGCCATCGGCATCCAACTCGCTGCTGGCTGGACCGCTGGTCGATCCTGCCTCGCTGCCGGGCTGGTTAGCCACGCTAGTCCGCCGCACCGCCGGGCTGGTGTCAAGCGACCTCGGCGGCGTTTCGGTGCCCCCGGCAGCCGGGCGGCGAGCTGCTGTGCTGGTGCTGTTCGCGTCGGATCCGTACACCGGCGAACCAGACGTGCTGCTGCAGCGGCGCTCGCTCGGCGTGTCCGCGCACCCGGGCCAGGTCTGCTTTCCCGGCGGAGCGGTCGACGATGCTGACGACGGCCCGGTCGCGACGGCACTGCGTGAGGCGGGCGAGGAGGTCGGGGTACGCGCCGACGACGTGCTGCCCGTGGCGGTGCTGCCGCAGCTGTACCTGCCGCCGTCTGACTTTCTCGTCACGCCAGTGCTGGGATATTGGCAGCGGCCCGGACCGGTGGCCCCGGTGGACTACCGGGAGACCGTCGCGGTCGCCCGGGTGCTGTTGCGGGTGCTCGCGGAGCCAGCCAACCGGCTGATCGTGCGCGGTCCCAGTGGGTACCCGTACCCGGCGTTCGTGCTTCCTGGAATGCTGGTCTGGGGGTTCACCGGCGGGTTGCTGGCTGCGCTGCTGACGATGGGCGGCTGGGCACGGCCCTGGGAGCCGGCGGCTGAGCACGACCTGGAAGCTGCGTGGCGGCTGGCCGAGCGGACCGAGGTGATCCGGTGAACTGGGTGGACGTGCTGGTGCTGGTGCTGGCCTTGCTGGCCGGAATCTCCGGTGCCCGGCAGGGCATGGTCGCCGCCGCGGCGTCGTTCATCGGCGTGCTGGCCGGCGCCGTGATCGGAGTGCGGATCGCGCCGTCGCTGATCGCCAGCTACGAGAGCCCGGAGGTCCGGGTTGCGCTGGGAGTGTCGATTGTCATCGTGCTCGTGGCGTTGGGTGAGACGCTGGGTGTCTTGCTCGGGCGCGCAGTGCAGCGTCGGATCGACGGCGAGGCGGTGCGCCAGGTGGACACTTTCCTCGGCGCCGTGGTGCAGGGCATCGCAGCGTTGGTGGTGGCCTGGCTGGTCGCCTTGCCACTGACCAAATCGTCTGCCTACACCGGGCTGACCGGAGCAGTGCGGGACTCGTCGGTACTGCGGGTCGTCGACACGATGATGCCCAACGTGCTGCGTCAGCTGCCTTCCGAGCTGACCAGGTTGCTGGATGTCTCCGGGTTCCCCGATGTGCTCGCCCCGTTCTCCCCGACACCGATCACCGATGTCGGGCCGGCGGACCCGGTGCTGCTCAACTCACCCGTGGTGCGCCAAGCCCGGTCCAGTGTCTTGAAGGTGCGTGGCCGGGCCAGGTCTTGCTCGAGGGCACTCGAGGGCACCGCCTTTGTCATCGCCCCGCAGCGGGTGATCACCAATGCGCACGTGGTCGCCGGCACGGACCGGGTGCAAGTCGAGACCGCGGATGGCACGCTGGACGCCACGGTGGTCACCTACGACCCGGAGACTGACGTCGCAATCCTCAGGGTGCCCGGCCTGCGAGCGCCGGTGCTTACGCTGGCGGATAAACCGGCGATATCCGGCTTGAGCGGGCTTGTGCTCGGCTACCCGCTCGATGGCCCGTACACGGCCTCGGCTGCCCGGGTGCGCGACCGCATCCATCTGCGCGGCCCAGACATCTACAACGCCACGACCGTGGTCCGCAACGTCTACACCGTGCGCGCGGTAGTGCGTAGCGGCAACTCAGGTGGTCCGTTGCTCGACGGGTCCGGCCACGTACTCGGTCTGGTGTTCGGCGCCGCCGTGGACAACGACGAGACCGGGTTCGTGCTCACCGACGACGAGATCGCCGACGATGTGGCAACCGCATCAACCCGTAACGTCGAAGTCTCCACCGGCGCCTGCGCCTCCTGACCCACACCGGCCCCATGAACGGCAGTCTGGATGCAGACTGCCCTTTTCAGGCCCGCTAAAAGGGCAGTCTGCATCCAGACTGCGGCCGGCGACGTTTCCCGGATAGATGGTGCGGGAATAGGGCGACATCCGGATTAGGGGGTGTGGC
>DATELN010000173.1:0-2622 GCA_035276605.1 Pseudonocardiaceae bacterium
GGAACATGTTGCGGATCAGCGACAGGGTGGATGGCGCGAGCGTCGCCGCCGCCACGCCCAGCAGGGCGCGGGCCGCGATCAGCATCCCCGCGCTGGCGGCGTAGGCAGCAAGGACCGAGGCCCCTGCGAATCCGGCCGCGCCGGCCAGCAGCAGGCGCCGCCGGCCGATCCGGTCGCCCAGCGCGCCCATCGTGATCAGCGACCCGGCCAGCACGAAGCCGTAGATGTCCACGATCCACAGCAGCTCGACGCTGCCTGGCCGCAGGCTCTTGCTGATAGCCGGTACCGCCAGGTTCAGCACGGTCAGGTCCATCGCGTACAGCAGGCACGGCAGCGTCAGCACGCCCAGCGCGATCCACTCCCGCCGACCGGCCCGTGCGGCACCAGGCCCGGCGGTCACGCCGTCCTCGCCGCCACCACACGGGACAGGCCGGCCAGGATCCCGCCCCAGCCCTCGGTGAACTCATCGCGCAGCCCCGCGGCGGGAAACCCGGTCTGCACGACGGTCAGCCGGGTCTGCCCGCTGGCCGTCTCGGTGAACGTGACGTGGGTGCGGGTGGCAAGGCTGGAGCCGTCCGGCATCGACATGGTGGACCGGAACACCAGCAACCGGGGGCGCTCGATGATCTCGAACACGCACGTCTCCCGGGACGGCGGGCCCGCCGGGGGACCGAACTCGATCGTCCACCGGCCGCCGACCCGCAGATCGCACTCCGACCGGACGATCCAGTCCGGCTCGTCCGCATACATCTCCTGCTGAGCTTCGGGGTCGGTGAACGCGCCGAAGACCACCTCGGGCGCGGCGTCGTAGACGCGCTCCACCCGCAGGCCGTGCGTCACGGCGCCGCTCCTTCCCGTTCCATCTGCCGCTGCAGGTAGGTCCCCAGCCGGTCAAGCCGCCGCTCCCAGCGCCGCCTGGCCTGGATCCACTGCGCCGCATCATCCAGGTGCCCGGGATCGAGCCGGCACTGGCGCACACGGCCCTGCTTCTCGGTCGTGACGAGCTGCGCCTGCTCAAGAATCCGGACGTGCTTGAGCAGGCCGGGCATGGACATGCCGACGGGCCCGGCCAGCTCGCTGACGCTGGCGGGCCCCCGCGCCAGCCGCTCCAGAATCTCGCGCCGCGTCGGATCCGCCAACGCACCAAACGTGCGATCGAGCCCAGAATACTTAACCATATAGTTCAGTTTATACCTGCCCGCCGGTGATGACGATGATGACGGCAAGCGGCTCCCGCCGTCCGCATCGAAACGCCCCGGCGTGCCTGCGCTGGCACGCGCAGGGCGCTGGTCAGTGAGACAGCTGCAAGATCATCCGGGTGCCGGACCAGATATTCAATGAGACGAACTGCCGGAATCGGACCAGATTTGTCCCATTGCAACCAACCTGGTCCAGCCGCAGCGTCCTGACCTGCACCGGATCAGATGCAGTGGGACACGTGGATCGAGGTTGTCTCATTGAATCTGGTCCGTGCCGACCGGATTCACGACGGTGTCTCCCTGAATCTGGTCCGTGATCTTGGAATGACCCGGCTGTCCGGGCCGTAAGGGCTCGCCCCGCCGGGCGGCGCCGGGTACGGCACGAATACTGCGCTGTTGGCGGCGGTCATCCGGAACCGCCTGGCCGCGGCCGACCGGATCACGGTATGTGACTGCCCAGCGTGCTTGGGCGTGCCTAATCCGCCGAGCTGGTCGCCGTCACCGGACTCTACGAGACCTAGGTCGACGGCACAGATGCGGTTGTTCTGGGTTGGCGCACTGTTCCGGTCGGGGGAGCGGGCGTGACTGGGGTTCCGGATCGCCCTGAACTGGTCGCTCTGGGCTTTCCGGAGGCGGCTTCAAACCCGCGATGGTTCAATCTGCCAGTGTGCGTTGGTGTGGCCGGTAGTTGCACCGTGGCGCAGAGCCCCCCAGCGGCCCGGGGGGTGAGGGTGAGGGTCCCGTCGTGTGCTTGGGTGATGCTTTTGACGATTGCCAGACCGAGGCCGACGCCTGCATGGTCACGGCGTATGCGTTCGGCACCGCGCTGGAACGGTTCGGTGAGTGTCGAGACCAGCTGTGGCGTGAGCTTGCCGCCGGTGTTTTCGACGGTGAGCACGACGGATTCAGGGCCGATGGCGGTGTTGACCTGCACGGTGCCGTGTTCGGGGAGGTTGTGGACGATGGCGTTGTGCAGGAGGTTCGTGGTCAGTTGCAGCAAGAGAGCGTGTGAGCCAATGGTCGGGGTGATGTCCCCGGAGGTCTCGATGGTGACGCCGTGCTTTTCTGCGAGGGGGAAGAGTGTTTCGGTGGCTTCTTCCGTAATGAGGGACAGCTCGACGTGTTCTCGGGTGAAGGATCGCTGGTCGGTGCGGCTGAGTAGGAGCAATGCTTCGGTGAGGTCGATCGCTCGGGTGTTGACGACATGGAGACGGTCGACGAGTTCGCCGGTGTCGCGGTTCAGATCATTGCGGGCCACGTCGAGAAGTGTCTGCGTGATCGCCAGCGGGGTGCGCAGTTCGTGGGAGGCGTTGGCTGCGAACCGCCGCTGTTCGGCGACGTGCGCTTCGAGCCGCGCGAGCATGACATCGAAGGCATCGGCGAGTTCGCGGAACTCGTCTTTACGGCCCGGTAGCCGGATTCG
>DATELN010000174.1:0-2290 GCA_035276605.1 Pseudonocardiaceae bacterium
GCTTGAGGGCCGTGGCTACCCCGCGCCGGCGCCAGTCCCGGCGCACGGCCGTCAGAGCGTGCTCGGCCCGCCCGGGGTGGTCCGGGTCGGGCAGCAACCCGGCGCAGCCGATCACCGTGCCGCCGGCCAGGGCGATGAACATCGCGTCCGGGTCGGTGATCCAGTCCCGCTCCCACTGCTCCAGCGTGACCTCCAGCGCCGAGATCGTGGCCATGTCCTCGAACGCCTGCGCGCCCACGGATTCGTAGGCGGCTCGCCACAGCCGCGGCTGCGTGCTCACCGCGACGATGACGACCCCTTCCGGCGCCCCCGGCTGCGGCTCGGCACCAATGACCCGGACCTGCTGAACCTGCCGGTCCACCTCGCGGAAGCCGTACCGTCCGGCGAAATGCGCTGAGCCCTCGTCCTCGACAAGGCCGCCCGCGACGGCGAACCCCATCCCGGATGCTTGCTCCGCAAGCAGCCGCAAGAGGGCCGACCCGACGCCCCGGCGCCGGCAGGCTGGCAGCACACGCGGTGCGACGAAGGCCGAGCCGGCCAGGTCAGACTTGCCGACCGCGCCGGAGCCGGCCAGCCTGCCGCCCAGCTCGGCAAGGAAGAGCCGCTGCCTAGGTCCGGCCTGGGCCCGCAGCTCCGCGACCGTCGGTGCCCGCTCATCCGGCTCTACCGTCAGCAGTACGCGCCGCCACGCGCTGTAGTCCTCGCCGGAACTGACCGGGCGGATCGTGATCCCCACCCGCCGACCGTAGTTCACCCGCTGGGTGAAGCGGCACGGTGCATCACCTAATCTGTGTGAGCACCCGGTGCTGGGCTCCCCAGCGCCGGTTGCTGGGTGGCGAGTGGTAGGCGAAGATCACGTCTCGTGTCTCGTGTCTCGTCCGGACGGCGGGCGTGACGATATCGGAGGGGGTTATGCGTTTTCGCCGTCTGGCGGGGCTGGCGGGGCTGGCGGTGGGTTCGGTTGCGCTGGTGGTGGCCGGGTACCCGGCGTCGGCGTTTGCGTCGGTGTCACCGAGCCCGGCCAGTGGTACACCGCAACTCGCGGCTACGGGCACGACCGAACAGGTAAGGCAGCTAGTGCAGTGCGGCGGCATGATATATGCGGTCGGCAGCTTCACCGCGATCAAGTGGCATGGCACTGTCTATGCCCGCAAGAATGTTTTCAGGTTTAGCGCGACTTCACCGTTCACGATGTCGCCGTGGGTGCCAAACGCCAACGGTAAGGTCAATTCGATCGCGCTCAGCTCCGGCTGCTCAGTGGCTTACCTCGGTGGGCACTTCAGCTCGGTGCATGGCGCTGCGGTACGTAACATCGCCGCTGTGAGCACCTCTACTGGCCGGGTTATCGCGAGCTTTAGGCACAACGCGAACGGCCAGGTGGAGACGTTGCTCCGGCATAACGGGCATTTGCTAGCGGGTGGCTACTTCACGACGATCAACGGCAGCGGCCGCAGGTACATGATAAGTCTGAACCCGGCGACGGGCCGCGATGATGGGTTTATTCGCCTGAGAATATCCGGGCATTATCAGTACCCCGGTGTGTCGGGGAATGCGACCCGGGTCTACAACCAGCAACTCAGCCACAGCGGTACTCTGGACCTAGTGGAGGGTGTCTTCACTTCGGTGGGCGGCAAATCTAGGCAGCAGATTTTCATGCTCAGGCTAGACCGCCAGGTCGCCGCCGTAACCGGCTGGACCTCCAGGGAATTCAATCAGCATTGTCACACAACTGAGCCTTTTTATGTACGGGCAGCGTCGTGGTCACCCGACGACTCGACGGTCTACATCGGCACCACGGGTTTCCATCCGTTCAGATGGAACAGGTCCTTCCCGCTGACCGGATTGTGTGATGTCGCGGCGGCCTTCCCTGCCACCAAGACGACTGTGCGTCACAATTGGGTCAATTACACCGGCTGCGACTCGCTGTATTCAACGGCCGCAGACAGCACTACCGCATATTTCGGCGGCCATGAGCGATGGTCCCAAAACCGGCATGGATGCGACTCCGCCGGACCCGGAGCCATCAGCGCCCCAGGGATGGAAGGCTTGTCTCCCTCCACTGGGCACCTGACATTCAATCCGACACGAAGTCGCGGGCTTGGCGCCGATGACATGCTGGTCACCCGGGCAGGTCTGTGGATCGCCAGCGATAACCTCCAGGGCTCCACTAGCTGTGGCGGCGTCTCCGGTCACGCCGGAATCTGCTTCCTCCCCTACTCCTAACCGACCTGGAGACATCGTTCGCGGTCCATCGGTGACCACCGGTAGGCCCAATGACGGCTGCCGGGAC
>DATELN010000175.1:0-6747 GCA_035276605.1 Pseudonocardiaceae bacterium
CCGGAACGGACACCGGCCGGCCGCCACTGTCACGAACACATCCGGCCCAGCCGCGTCCGTCCACCCCACCGGAAGCGAATACTGCCTGCCATCCTCATCCAGGAAAAACACCCGATCCTCCGCCCACGTCTGGCGGAACCGCCACGAACACGAACTCACGCCCCGACCACGGATGAAACGGGTGAGTCACCCTCACAACTCGCTGCGCAGCGACGCAATCAGGCGTAGTCGACGACGCGCGACAACGGGATCGCCGAACGATGGATTGGAACCCTCCGCCGCGAACTGCTAGAACGGACGCTGATCAGCAACCGCCGCCATCTCACGGCAGTGCTGAACGAATACGCGGCGCACATCAACGACCATCGCCCGCATCGCGCGCTGGCCCAAGCAGCACCACTCAGGTCACTACCACCGCCGGCATCGCCATCCCACTGTCACCTGCGACGTTGCGATCGGCTCGGCGGGTTGATACATGAATACGCCCAGGTTGCATGACGTGGATGACCAGTTCGGCACCCACAGGCGGCAGAACGGGACGAACACGGCGGATGCAGCGCATCCGCTTGACCATGCCGAACGACGTCTTCCCGCTGTGCAACAGTCCATGGCCAGGTCATCGATGTCCTGGTATCCGAAAAGCGGGATCTGGCGGCCACTCGCCGCTTCTTTACCCGTGCCCTCTACCACGGCTCGCGCCCGGCTGAGGTGAGCACTGATCGAGCGCCGGCTTACCCGCGGGTACTCGATGAGCGGCGCTGTTGCGTTGTCGAGGGCGCTTAGTATGTCCACCTCGAAGTGGTCCCCGTCCGGTCTGACGTGGCCACCAGCGCCAGCGTGACCAATCCAGCGGCAAACCCCAGCAGGCCGAGCTCGACACCACGACCGGTAGCCGGTGTGCGCGGTACTGTCATTGCCGGCCGGGGCGCGATCGGCGATCCCGCAAAAAGGGTGGTCCCAAGGTCAGCAACCCCAGCACCACCATGATGACCAGCGGAACACCCGCTATGATCAAGACGACCTCCAGCGACGTCACAGCTGTCACGCTAGTGGAACTGGGTCATGCCGCAGTGTGATCATCCAGCGACTAGACGCTGCACCTACAGCCCGGGTGGCAGCCTGTAGCCAGGTCAGTGCGGTCGATCAGGCAGTGCATTCGGGGGCAGTTTCGGGCGCTTGTGGAGGTCAACGTGGTTGTTTCCGTGCCTCCGGCGCTGACGTGGAACCGGCTGATCACGGCCTGGACACCTAACGTGGGTGCGCTGGCCGTCGTAGCGGCGCTCGCGCTGGTCTACGGGTTAGGCGTGCGGCGGCTGCACCGTCAGGGCGAGGTCTGGCCCAGGGGCCGATTGTGGTGGTTTTTCGCCGGTCTGGTGTCGATGCTGCTGGTCACGGTCAGCGTCATCGGGGTCTATGCCGACACGTTGTTTTGGGCACGCGCGGTGCACAACATCGTGCTGCTGATGATCACGCCCATGTTTCTGGCGGCGGGAGCACCGCTGACCCTGCTGCGGGACACCCTTCCTGAGCGGGCTAGGCAGCGGGCCAGCCGGATCCTGCACAGCCAACCGGCCCGCGTGCTGACTTTCCCGCTGGTGATAACCGCCGTGCTGATCGCGCCGCTGTACCTGGTGTACCTGACGCCGCTGTATGAGGCCAGCCTGCGGTCGCCGGCCGTGGGCGCGGCGGTCAGTGTGGGTCTCGTGATTGCCGGATTCCTCTATTTTTGGACCCGATTCCGGCTCGATCCCACCCCACGCACCGACCCGTACCTAATCAGCATCGCCATCAGCTTCGCAGAAGTGATCTTCGATGGGGTGTTGGGACTGATCCTGTGGCTGGGCCCGCTGGTCGCCCCGCAGTACTACCTGGCCCTAGACCGGGCGTGGGGCCCGGACCTGAGGCTCGACCAGATCATCGGCGCTGGGGTGCTGTGGATCGGCGGTGATCTTGCGGGGCTGCCATTTCTCGTCGCGATCACCACCCGGATGATGCACGAAGACCAACGCCACGCCGCTGCCATCGACGCCGAGCTAGACGCGGTGGAAGCGGCCGCCACTGCGGCAAGTGCCACCCAGGCAAGCTCATCCACCGCCCCAGCTGACGGGCACCCGCCAGCGCGGCTGTGGTGGGAAGACCATCCAGAACTGGCAAAACGATTCCGCCGCGGCCACTAGCTGCCGCTAACCTGCTGTGCCTCCGGGACGCCCGTTGCCCCCGCCCGCGATGCGACGAAGGTTCTGGATATCGATGGTGGGTAGTGGCCGTGATAGGTCGGCGAGAATGACCTGATCACCTGGGTTGAGCCCGGCGAGCACTTGGGTACGGGTGGGCCCGACGACGCCGAGGGTGACGTCGATGTTTCTCGCAGTTCCGTTTTGCAATATCGCTACGGTGCTGCCCGAATTTCCGTGATGGACTGCGGAACTGGGCACCGTAAGAGCGCTTGACGCATGGGCGAGCATGACCGATACCGCTGCGCTTTGCCCCGCGAACAGTTGCTGATCGGTGCCGGTCAGGCCGATCGTGATGGGGTAGCTGACCGATCCGGGCGAGGTTGAACCCGACGCGCCCAGCAGGCCAATCGAAACAACTTGGCCGTGCAAGGTCGCAGAGCTTCCGCTGGGGACGACGGTTGCGGCGTCTCCCACCCGGACCGACCCGATGCTGGTCTCGCTGACCGATGTGGTGACCTGGTGGTCACCTGGTCCGATGACGACGATTTGCGGGCTTCCCGAATTGCCCGACACCGCATCGCCCACGCTGATCGCCACCAAGCCGACCGTGCCGTCAATCGGGCTGCGCAGCTCGGCTTGATCGTGTGCCTGTTGCGCCTCGGTGAGCTGGGCCTGCGCTGCGTCGATCGCGGCCTGGTCTGCGGCCAACTGTTGCGGGGAGGCCGGCCGCGCGGTTGGCGCGGTCCGGTTGACGCCGCCTGTGGGTTCCGCGGTTGTCCGGGCGGCGCGAGCGGCGCTTGGGGTAGCGGTGGGATGTGAGCTCGCCGCTGGTTGTGTCACCTGTGCCGTTGTCATGAATTTGGTGATGGCCGCACTGAGCACGGGCAAATCCGCGGTCACCGCTTGCTGATCGTGGTCGACAGCCGCCTGATCGGCGATGACCGCTGTGATCGCCGCCTGGCACTGGCTCGGATCGGGCGGCGCGGCTGTCGTTGTCCCGTCCGGTAACGGCCGGCCATGCCGCTGGGAGTGGTTCGCGGAGACCCGTGTTGTGCTGCCATCGGTAGCGGTGACGAATGCCTGGCAGCTGTTCGTCTCGGTAGTGAGATCCCGCTTTTCCTGGGTGAGATCCTGGTCGGCCCGGTGTTGGTCGTTGATCAACTGCGTCTGCTGCTTGGTAAGCAGATCCCGGGCGGTTGACGCGGGGTCCGGCGAGCCCGCCCCGCCCGCATGAGCGTTATCCCCGGAACTGATCTGCCTGCTGAATGCGGACGGCGCCACCGCGGCAGTGACACTGGGAGTGTTCTGGCTCGACTGGTCGGCGGCGAGCTTGGCCTGGGCGGCAGCGACAGCGGATTGGGCCGAGGCGACCTGGGCGTCCAGGGAGGTGGTGTCAAGCTGGGCTAGGGCCTGACCGACGGTGACATGTTGACCGACCGTGGCTGCCACGCTGCGCACCGTGCCACCGACCGGAAAGCTAAGAGTCGCTTGGTTGACCGGTTGGATGGTGCCCAACGAGTCGATAGTCGCGTCGACATCGGTTCGCTGGGCACTGGCGGTGCGGTAGGACGATCCGCTGCCGGCGCTGGCCTGGACCGTGCCGGCGACCGCGGCGATGGCTGCGATGAAGGCGGCGCCTCCCACGGCCCATCGGCGCTGCCGGTGCCGTGAGCGCGGCCGGCGCAGTCGATCTTTCGTGACCATGGCGTGCATGACGTCAGGACCCGTTTCCCCTCGCCGCGGCCCGCCCGGCCCGGCCGGGACCACCGAAGCCGCCCAGGCAACCGTTGGGGCCTGGCTGCCGGATACTGATCGATGAGGCGGCGACCGTTCCGGTGTCGTCGGACGGGCCCACCGCGGTCACGCATTGCCCCACGGCGAGGCCAGACTTGTCGATAGTGACGGTCCTGCTAAACGCGGTGCTCGAGGTCGTGCTGACCGGGCGGCCGGCGGTCGAGGTGCCCACCTGCACCACAAATCCGGTACCGCTGACCGAGGTGATCTTGCCCGAGGCGGGCATACCGCGGCCGCGGCCACCGCCGGTGCGCGTGCCCCGGCCCGGGCAGGTACTGTCCGCGGCGGCCGGGCTGATCAGCACAGACGTGGCGGTGAGCGGTCCAGCTTGGCTACCGGCGGGCTGCGCCGGTCCGGTGGCGAACGCGCAATCTCCGACCACCAGGTCCCCAGCCGTGGCCGTCACCGTCTTGGTGAAGCTCGTCGACGGGGTGAACGTGACTCGCACCTGCCCGACTCGGGGGCTTTGCACCTCGATGTCAGTTGTACTCACTGCTGCTACCGTGCCCGCGGTTCCAGCCGGCGGGGGAGCGCTCTGAGTCGCCTGCCCAGCCGGCGAGTTGGAGGCGCTGCCGCAGGCACTGACGGCCACGGCAATCGCGACGCTGGCCGCGACGAAACCGGCACGAGAACCTGATATCCGTCTGTTCATGGGTTCCTTACTCGCTACGCAGCGCTTCGATCGGGGCAAGCCGAGCAGCCCGGCTCGCCGGATACACGCCGAACACCAGCCCGATGGCGACGGCCACGGCCAGCGCACCCAGCGTGGCCAGCGGTGAGATCACGACCGGCTGGGACGTCAGGTTGGACAGGCCAGTCCCGGCCGCCACGCCCAGCAGTACCCCGAGCACTCCACCGCTGAGCCCGAGGACGGATGCCTCGACCAGGAATTGGCGCCGGATCACTCGCGGTGTGGCGCCGAGTGCTTTGCGCAGCCCGATCTCGCGGATCCGCTCGGTGACCGACACCAACATGATGTTCATCACGCCCACCCCGCCGACCAGCAACGAGATCGCTGCGATACCACCGAGCAGGACCGTCAGGGTCTGGGTGACGGAGGTGGCGGTGTTCAAGATCGACTGCTGGCTGGTGATGGTGAAATCCTCGCTGCCTAGCGTCGTGGTGTGGTGCAGATTCGACAGTTCGGATTCGGCTTCCTGGTAGGCGGCGGACAGGGTGTCCGACGATTGGGCTTGCAAGTAGATGTTCTGCACGGAGGTACGGGTTGCGCCGCCGAAGAGCCGTTCGGATGCGGTGGACAGCGCAACGATCGCTTGGTCGTCCTCGTTCGCCACCGCGGTTGACCCTGCCGGGGTGAGTACCCCGATCACGCTTAGCGGTACGCCGGTGACCGTGACGGTTTGCCCGACTGCGTCCCGGGGGCCGAACAGCTCCTGGGCGGTGGTGGCGGCGAGTACCACCACCGCCGCATGGTCGGTCACATCCTGGGTGGTGAGGAAGCGACCGCTGGCTACGGTGCGAGCCCGGACGGTGACCCAGTCCGGGGTCGTGCCCACTACGGTGGTCGTCCAGTTCGAGGCTCCGGCCGTCAATGATTCCGACCGCTGTACCGCCGGGGCGACCGCCGCGATGTCCGGTGCCACGATCTTCGAGGCCAGCGCGGTGGCGTCGGTCTCGGTCAGGGTCGACGCGGATCCGAAGCCACCGCGGATCCCATTGCTGCTGGTGGCGCTGCCCGGGCCGACGATGAGCAGATTGCTGCCCAGCGAGTTGATCTGCTGGGAGATCTGCTGCTGGGCGCCGAGGCCGAGCCCGACGGTCAGAATGACCGCGGCGATGCCGATCAGGATGCCCAGCACGGTCAGTCCCGAGCGCAGCCGGTGCGACCGTACTGCCTCCAGTCCAGTGCGGATCGTCTCCCACCAGTTCACCCCCGACCCCCTCCCGGGCGTGTCGCTGCCTGGTGTCCCGCGTGTCGTGCCCTGGTGTCCCGCGTGTCGCTCCCTCGTGCACGGTGTGTCGCCTCCTCGTGCACGCCCCCGTCACTGCGGATGGCGCTGTCGGCACAGATGGCGCCGTCCAGAATGTGCACCGTCCGCGCAGCCGCAGCCGCGACATCGGCCTCGTGCGTGATCAGCACGATGGTCCGCCCGGCCGCGTGTAGTTCAGCGAGCAAGTCCAGGACGTCTGTGGTGGACGCAGAATCCAGATTGCCGGTCGGTTCATCAGCCAAGATCAACGCCGGATCGGTCACCAAGGCCCGGGCGATGGCCACCCGCTGCTGTTGGCCACCGGACAGTTCCCCGGGACGGTGCTCCACCCGGTGCGCCAGACCCACCCGGGCCAAGGCCTCCCTTGCCCTGGCACTGCGCTCAGCGCGCCCGACACCGGCGTAGCACAGCGGTAGCTCCACATTGCGCCCCGCCGTCACCGAGGCCAGCAGGTTGAACTGCTGGAACACGAACCCGATCCGCCGGTTGCGGACGTCGGCCAGTTCCTCTTCCGACATCGTGCTGACGTCCTGGCCGGCCAGCCGGTAGGTCCCCGATGTCGGGCTGTCTAGGCAACCGAGGACATGCATCAGGGTGGACTTCCCAGATCCGGACGGACCCGTGATCGCAACGAATTCGCCTTCCTGGATCGCGATGCAGGCTCCGCGTAACGCCTCGACCGACAGCGACCCGCTGCGGTAGGTCTTGCTGACATCGCGCAGTTCCAACAGCGGAAAGTCCAGCGCGGGCAACACGGCGGTAGTCATCGCTCAACCTGTCCTGCCACCCGGACCGCGACCCCCGCCGCCAAAACCACCGCCACC
>DATELN010000176.1:0-9232 GCA_035276605.1 Pseudonocardiaceae bacterium
GCGCAGCGGCGGGCGCAGCCCGAGGCGGCGCATGCTGCGCGCGGTGCGCCGGATCGCCCGGCGCTGGCGGGGTGGGACCTCCCACGCGGAGGGATGCCGCGCCAGCCACCGGTAGCGGTAGCTCGCGTAGGGCACATGCACCAGGTACAACACCATCGCCGCGGCCAGCGAGGCATACGGGAACGTGATCACCGCGGCGGCTAGCCCGGCGATCAGCACCAGCAGCGGTGCTACCGACCGGGCCGGTACCCGCACCGTCTTCATCGACAGGGTGGGTAGCCGACTCACCATCGCCAGTGCCACCACGATCGTCCACGCCGCCACGACCAGCGGCGACGACCACCATCCAGTACCCAGATGCAGGAACATGGTCAGCGGCAGCAACGCCAGCAACGCGCCGGCCGGGGAGGGGACCCCGACGAAGAACTCCTTGGCGAACGGCAGCGCCTCGGTGTCGTCAAGCAGGGTGTTGAACCGGGCCAACCGCAGCACCACACAGACGGTGAAGACCAGCGCAACGGGCCAGCCGACGCGGATACCGTGCAACGACCAGACGAACAGCACGACCGCCGGCGCCACGCCGAAGGAGACCGAGTCGGCCAGCGAGTCCAGTTCGGCGCCGATTCGGGACGTCGCATCCAGCAGCCGGGCCAGCCGGCCATCCAGCGCGTCGAGCAGGGCCGCCAACCCGATTGCGGCCAGCGCCCCGGTGAAGTTGCCGTCCAGGGCGAACTTCAATGCAGACAGACCCGCGCACAACGCGAGCACGGTGATCGCGTTTGGCAGCAGGCGGATGCCAGCACCGGCGTTGGGCACCGGCTAGCTCTCCCCGATGGCGGGCAGGCGGGCCAGCGGAGTCTCCCCACCGACGGTGCGTTGCCCAGGATGGACAAGCACTGAGCTGCCCGGCGGGAGGTAGAGATCCACCCGGGAGCCGAAGCGGATCAGGCCATAGGTGGTGCCGGCCCGTACCCTGTCACCGGGACGGACTGAGCAGACGATCCGGCGGGCGACCAGTCCCGCGATCTGGACCACGACGAGATCGTGCCCACTGGCCGAACGCAGCAGCACGCAAGCGCGCTCATTGTCGTCGCTGGCCTTGTCCAGGTCGGCGGTGAGGAACTTGCCCGGGCGGTAAACCACTCGCCGCACGTCACCGTCTACCGGGATGCGCTGCACGTGCACGTCGAACACCGACAGGAACACGCTGACTCGTGGGCGTGGCTGGTTACCCAGTCTCAGCTCTGCGGGCGCCGGGGCGAGCGCCACACTGCTCACCGTGCCGTCCGCGGGCGCCACCGCGAGCCCTGAGTCGGCCGGTGGTACCCGGTGGGGATCACGGAAGAACGCGGCGCAGCAGGCGGTCGCGACGGCACCTAGCGCCCCGGCAGCCGGGGACATCCGGCCCAGCAGCACCGCGGTGGCGGCGCCGGCGGCCACAAACGGCCGGCCTGCGGAATGCATCGGTGGAAGCGTCTCGCGAGCTAGGCCCACCAGGTGCCGCAGTGTTGAGGAATTTTGGGTCGCCGCAAACCGGGGAGACGCCATGCGTTCGCCAAGATCCTCGACTGGGTGGGGGTAGGTCAGGTTGCAAATTCGCGGTTGTCACCGTACGCCCGCAGCCGGCTGAAACGACGCCCGGGGGAAGGGCACCGGAAACCCGCCGTCCCCCGACGGGAGGTTTCCGGTGCCCGTCAACCGTTCGTCCGCTCCCCAGCTTCCCGAACGGTTATCTCCCAGGGCGCTCCTGCGCCCCCCGACGACGCAGGAACCCCACGCCCGGTAGATTCAGCGGGTTGTCGCAGCTCGCCGAGCTGTCATTCACCCTCAGTGTGCTTGGCGTCACGGGCGATCACAAGGGCTGTCCGGGTGTCGTGGATTTCTCACACCCGTGACCGCACCGATCAGCAGTTCAGATGCTGCCGGTGCGTACGACCTCGACGGGCTCACCCGCATCCAGTGACGTGGTGGACATCGGGATGTCGATCAAGCAGTTAGAGCGGGCCAGCGCGCCGAGTAGGTGCGAGCCGGGGCCACCAACTGGGGTGACGGTCCCCGCGGCGGGATCGAACGTGCCGCGCCGGAACTGCCGTTTGTCGCCTGGTGACTCCAGGGACTCGGTGAGCCGTGCCATCGCCCGAAGCCGCTGGGCTGGCAGGCCCATCGCCGCGCGTAGTGCGGGGCGCACGAACACTTCGAATGACACCGACGCGCTGACCGGGTTGCCGGGCATCGCGGCCACCGGGACTCCGCGGTAGCGACCCACGCCTTGCGGGGCGCCGGGGTTCATGGCCACCTTGCCGAACTCCACGCCCTGGCCGGTCATGGCGCTTTTGACCACTTCGTAGGCTCCCGCACTGACCCCACCCGAGGTCACCAGCAGATCTATCCCGGCCAACCGGGGAGCCAGGGCGGCTTCCAGTGCGTCAACGTCGTCAGGCACGAAATGCATCAGTTGCGCCTGGCCGCCGGCCTCCCGCACCGCGGCGGCGAGCATCGTGCCGTTGGACTCGTAGATTTGCCCGTGTTGCAGCGGCGTACCCGGCACGACGAGCTCGGAACCGGTGGACAACACCAGCACCCGGACCGGCCGGTGTACCGGCAGCTCGGCGTATCCAACCGCGGCGGCCACGCCCAGCTGCGCCGGTCCCAGCACCGCGTCCGCGGGCAGCACCTCATCGCCGCGCAGCACGTCGCCGCCAGCGGGGCGCACGCTGTCGCCGGGGGAGCGGGGCGCATAGATCTGTACCTGGTCGTGCCCACTATCGGTGAGCTCCACCGGCACCACCGCATCCGCGCCGGGCGGGATCGGCGCGCCGGTCATGATCCGGTGCGCGGTGCCCGGCTGCAGCACCGGTGAGTCGGTGCGCCCGGCCGGGATGTCTTCAGTGACCGGCAGCGTCACTGGTGCCTCGGCGCTGGCCTGCGCGATGTCCGCGGAACGCACCGCGTAGCCGTCCATCCCAGAGTTGTCGAACGGTGGCAGCGGCACGGCGGCGGTGATCGACTCGGCCAGAGCGAGACCGGCGCACTCCACTAGGGGCAGCCGGATCACCGGGGTGGACACCAGCAACGCGGCCACGACCCGCTGGTGCTCCTCGACAGTGCGGGGCTTCTGTGCAATGGACACCCTCACATCCTGCCGGGTGGCGGCCGACCGGCCCAGTCGAGGTGAGTACTGGCGGAGGTCACCACTGACCGTTGGCGCCACCGCGTGTCCAGTGCCACTACAGCCGCTCATAAGAGTTCTGCGTTCCGACCTCGGCCTCCGGGTGTTGGCGCGGCGTGGCGGAAGGGGGCAGCTTGCACTCGGCGGGGGCGAGTGCTAAAACCGGGTTAGCACTCGGTCCTCCCGAGTGCCAACTGCAACACACATCGAGGTCGGGACGGTGAGTCCGGTTCTGTGCCGGACGTCCGTCGCGGGCACCGAGCCTGGCCGAGCACTGTGTCCTGCCGCGGAGACCCCGCGGCGCCCATGACCGGAGGACCACATCGCAATGGCCAAGATGATCGCGTTCGACGAGGACGCCCGCCGCGGTCTCGAGCGCGGGATGAACCAGCTCGCCGACGCCGTCAAGGTGACGCTCGGCCCCAAGGGCCGCAACGTCGTACTGGAAAAGAAGTGGGGTGCCCCCACCATCACCAACGATGGTGTGAGCATTGCCAAGGAGATCGAGCTGGAAGACCCGTGGGAGAAGATCGGGGCCGAGCTCGTCAAGGAAGTTGCCAAGAAGACCGATGACGTCGCGGGTGACGGCACCACCACCGCCACCGTGCTGGCCCAGGCGCTGGTGCGCGAGGGCCTGCGCAACGTCGCTGCCGGCGCCAACCCGATGGCGCTGAAGCGGGGCATCGAGAAGGCCGTCGAGGCAGTGTCCGGGCAGCTGCTGAACTCGGCCAAGGAGGTCGAGACCAAGGAGCAGATCGCGGCCACCGCCGGGATCTCTGCCGCTGACCCCTCGATCGGCGAGCTGATCGCCGAGGCGATGGACAAGGTCGGCAAGGAAGGCGTCATCACCGTCGAGGAGAGCCAGACATTCGGTCTTGAGCTCGAGCTCACCGAGGGTATGCGCTTCGACAAGGGCTACATCTCGCCCTACTTCGTCACCGACCCCGAGCGCATGGAGACCGTCCTCGACGACCCGTACATCCTGATCTGCGCTTCGAAGATCTCCGCGGTCAAGGACCTGCTCCCGGTGCTGGAGAAGGTCATGCAGTCCAGCAAGCCGCTGATGATCATCGCTGAGGACGTCGAGGGCGAGGCGCTGGCCACCCTGGTCGTCAACAAGATCCGTGGCATTTTCAAGTCGGCCGCTGTCAAGGCGCCTGGCTTTGGTGACCGCCGCAAGGCGATGCTGGGTGACATGGCCATCCTCACCGGCGCCGAGGTAATCAGCGAAGAGGTCGGTCTCAAGCTGGAGAACGTCGACCTGTCCCTGCTGGGCCGCGCCCGCAAGGTCGTCATCACCAAGGACGAGACCACCATCGTCGAGGGTGCCGGTGACTCCGAGCAGATCCAGGGCCGGGTCAACCAGATCCGTGCCGAGCTCGAGGCCTCCGACTCCGACTACGACCGCGAGAAGCTGCAGGAGCGGCTGGCCAAGCTGGCCGGCGGCGTTGCGGTGATCAAGGCTGGAGCGGCCACCGAGGTGGAGCTCAAGGAGCGCAAGCACCGCATCGAGGACGCGGTGCGCAACGCCAAGGCTGCCGTGGAGGAAGGCATCGTCGCCGGTGGTGGCGTGTCCTTGATCCAGGCTGGCGCGCTGGCGTTCGAGAAGCTCGAGCTGACTGGTGACGAGGCCACCGGCGCCAACATCGTCCGGGTGGCGCTGGAGGCTCCGCTCAAGCAGATCGCCATCAACGCCGGCCACGAGGGCGGCGTGGTGGCCGAGAAGGTACGTGGCCTGGCTCCCGGGCACGGCCTCAACGCGGCCACCGGCGAATACGAGGACCTGATCAAGGCCGGCATCATCGACCCGGCCAAGGTCACCCGCTCGGCACTGCAGAACGCGGCATCGATCGCGGCCCTGTTCCTTACCACGGAGGCTGTGGTCGCAGACAAGCCGGAGAAGGAGAAGGCTCCCGCTGGCGGTATGCCCGATGGCGGCGGCATGGACTTCTGATTCCGCGCGTTAAACCCGAAACGGGGCCGTTCTCATCTCGCCAGAGACCGGCCCCGTTTCCTTTCCCCAAAGGGGGCAGTCTGGATGCAGACTGCCCTTTTCCGAGCTTCCTAAAGGGCAGTCTGCATCCAGACTGCCGTTTGGGCGCACGGCATCCTGCGCGGTGCTGTGGACGGTGACCTTGCAGCGGGTGGTGGTGGCGCTGGCCCCGCTGGCCACCAGGCTGGCGCCGCTGGCGGCGTTGGTGATCCTGTTCGGAGTCCTGGTCGTGCTGATCAGCTTTGAGGCGATCCGCTTCGCCGAAGTGCGCGATTCGGCCCGTCATAGTCCTGCGACGCCAGCCTGACTCCCGATCGCACGCAACCCGGTGAACCGGGCTTGGCGCGCCGGCTGGGTCTGGCCGACGCGGTGGTGCTGGGGCTGGGCTCGATGCTCGGCGCCGGGGTGTTCGCCGCGTTTGCCCCCGCCGCGGCGGCCGCCGGCGCCGGGCTGCTGATCGCGCTGATCATCGCCGCCGCCGTGGCCTATTGCAACGGCATCGCGTCGGCCCAGCTCGCGGCTCGCTACCCGGAATCCGGCGGCACCTACCGCTACGGCCGGCACCGGTTGGGGCCGGTCTGGGGCTTCCTGGCCGGCTGGGGTTTCGTGATCGGCAAGACAGCCAGCTGTGCGGCGATGGCGCTGACCTTCGGTGCCTACACCTGGCCCGCCCACCCCACCCCGCCAGCGCTGGCTGCGGTGCTCAGCTTGAGCGCAGTGAACTATCTCGGCATCACCAAGACCGTCCGTTTGACCAGGATCCTGGTCGGCGTGGCTCTGCTCGCCCTGACCGCGGTTGTGGTGGCCGCGCTAGGCGGTGGCCACGCCGATCCAGCCAACCTCACGGGCTGGAGCAGCGGCGGGCTGGCGGGCCTCACCCAGGCCGCTTCGCTGCTGTTCTTTGCCTTCGCTGGCTACGCCCGGATCGCTACTCTCGGTGAAGAGGTGCGCTACCCGGCCCGGACTATCCCGCTGGCTATTCCGTTGGCCTTGGGCGTAGTGGTCGCGATCTACGCTCTGGTGGGTGCGGCCGCGTTGGCTGCGGTGGGTCCCGCCGCGCTGGCTCGCTCGCCGGCACCGCTGGCCACGGTCACCCAATCCGGCGCGTTGAGCTGGCTGACACCTGTGGTGCGCATCGGCGGCGCGGTGGCGTGTGCCGGCGTGTTGCTGTCGCTGCTGGCCGGTGCCGGCCGCACCGTGCTGGCCATGGCCCGCGACCACGAGATGCCGCATGTGCTGGCCGCCGTCCATCCCCGGCATCAGGTGCCGGACCGCGCGCAAATCGTGCTCGGCTGCGCTGTGGCCGCCGTCGTGGTGATCGCTGACGTGCGAGGCGCGATCGGCTTTTCCAGCTTCGCGGTGCTGACCTACTACGCCATCGCAAACGTCGCTTCTTTCACCCTGCCTAGTCCCGGGCGCCGGTGGCGGCGCCCCTTGGCGGTGCTCGGGGCCGCCGGCTGCGCCTTGCTGGCCCTTACCCTGCCGTTGAGCACCGTGCTGACCGGTTCGGCCGTGCTTGCCTGCGGGCTGCTCGGGCGAGGCGCCCGCAGGGCCATTCTTACGAGCGGGCTGCGCCTACCGCGTGCAGGACGGTGACCGCGAACTGCTCCCGCGCCTCCCGAGGCAGGAAGTGTCCCGCACCGGCAATGCGCACAGTTCGGATGGCCGGGACCACCCGTACCGCGCTGGCATGGCACCGGCGGAACCACTCGCTACGGGTCTGGGTGCCGAGTAACCAGGTGATCGGCGCTGGTATCGCGGCCAGCTTCGCGGTCGAAATGTGCTCCATCAGCAACCCGAAGGGATGTGGGTCAAGGTCCGCCAGCGCAGCACGGGTGTTGCTGAGCAGCACGTCCCGCTCCTCTGCGGAGAGCGCGTCGAACCCGTTAGCGCCTCCCCGCAGACCCAACACCCAGCGGTAGAACCGTGCGACGGCTTCGCGAGGGCGCCGCCGTGCCTGGTCCAGCTTGACCCGCGCGATCATGGCCGCAAGGTCGACGGTGGGTTGGCGCAGGCCGTGCCAGGGCGGCTCGACGACAACCACACTGCGACACAGGTCGGGCCGCTGCGCGGCAAGCGCGAGCACGGTGTTGCCCCCGGAGCTCCAACCCAGGACGTGCGCGGGCGCACCGACGTGTTCGAGGACGGCGGCCAGATCGGCAACGTGGATCCGGTAGTCGCGAACCGGGCGGTGCACAGAGCGGCCGAAGCCGCGCCGGTCGTAGGCGACGATCCGATACCCGCCGGCAGCGAGGTCGCTGACTGCGCCGCCCCACGTGCTCGCCTGCGCCCCGGTGCCGTGCACGAGCACCACCGGCGCACCCGAACCGTGCTCGTCGTAGGCCAACTCGGCTCCCGGCACCGGAATCCGTTCCACGGCAGCCGCTCCCTTAGCTCGTGAGTGGGTAACGGTGTTATAACACCGTTACCCACTCACGAGGCTCACGACTACGCGGCTCCCTGAAAAGGAGCCACGTAGCCCTGGGTCTCCGGTGACTCGAACACAGGTGACGCCTGGCGAATCCCGCCAGGCACGGCGGGGTCGGGTATGCCGAGATAGGTCTGCCGGGTAGCGGGAGAGCCGGGCTTGGCAAAGCTCAGGTCGGTGACCAGGTTGTCTGCGTTGATCGTGTCGAGCTGATGCAGCGCTTCCTGGATCCCGGATCGGTTCAGATCACCGTTGCTGCAGGCCCGCTTGAGGACCTGACCCCATATCGTCGCGGTGGCATACCCGTACGGCACCCCGCTGCTGGGTAGCTCCGGGTAACCGGCTTGCTGGTAGGCGGAGGCGACGTGCTGGGCCTTGGGCGTAGCAGCCGAGAACGGTACCGAACTGGCCACCACCGAAAGGTTGGCCAGCGCCCCGGCGATCGGGCCGACCAGTAACTGCGGGGTGAACACCGGGCTGTTGCCGATCATCGGCACGCCCAGGCGTAGCTCCTGGTTGAGGGTGGCGACCGAGGCCGTCTGCGCCGGTGTGGTGCTCAGCGCGATTGCCTTCACTCGAGGCGCGGCGGCGAAACCAGCCACCACCTCGCGCATATCCGATCCGACGGTCACCCTCGTGGCGCGTAGTGTCATGTGGTGGCGCTGTGCGAAGTACTGCACGCCACGAAGACCATTGGCGCCGTCGTCACCGTCCAGCCAGACGTGACCGATGGTGTCGCCGTCGTGGATCTTGCCTTGAGCCAGCAGCGCGGACAAACCGTTGATCATCCCAATGTCGTAGGTAGTGGTCGGAATGATCATGTACGGGTTTCTCAGCAGCTCCGACGAACTCGATAGCGCGACCGCGGTGGTTTCGTTGTCGATCAGGCTCTGGCTTAGCGTTGCGGCGACCGCGGATCCCTGGATTTGCAGGAAGCCCAACACCTTGGGCTCCAGGCCGGTGTACTGCGCCTTCGCCTTCGTGATATCGCCCTGGCCATCGCGGACTTCCAACTTGATCTTTCGACCGCACACGCCGCCTGCGGCGTTGGTGTCGTTGATCCAGATCTGCTGGCCGTGTAGCACGGCAATGCTCTCATCGGCGAACGGTCCGGAGTAGCCGACCAGGGCGCCGAGCGTGATGTCCGTTTGGGTGACACCGGGGCCGGTGGTGAGTTTCCTGGGTTTGGGGTCGGTGACGGTGCTGGCGGTGCTTTTCGCGGGTTTGTGGGGTGCGGCGGAATGGCCCGTGCTGGTTGTGCAACCGACAAGCGCGAGCAGGCTCGACAGCGCCACAGCCGGGAAGGCGAGCCGCATCCTCACGTCCCTTCAGGTTGTCCCGTAGTGACAACGCAGCCGGGATCGCCGAGGTAACGGGCTACCGCGCGCTGCTGCGGCCTTTGACGGCCACTGTCCAACCGAGATACCCCAGCGACAGCAACCCGATGACGCCGAACGCTATGGCTTCGGGTATTGCGTCTTGCCGCACAAACAGGACCGTCACAAAAATGCATAGCAGCACGCCGATGACGGAAATCCATTTGCGCATCCGCAGCGACCGCTGCTGCCAGGTCAAGCGCTCGCCCCGGGCGGTCGAGTCGGGGTAATCCGGCGAGGAGTGTTCGTCATGCTCTTCCGGGTGT
>DATELN010000177.1:0-20454 GCA_035276605.1 Pseudonocardiaceae bacterium
TTGGGCGCCCAGCGCGCCCATAAGCTCGCGGTGGATACACGAGCTCTGGTAGCCGGCCCGGCAAATTTCGCAGGTGTTGTCGGAGGCAAAAAACGAGCCGACCACAAACTGCCCTGGCCGAACGTTGCGAACCTCGCCGCCGACCTCCTCGACGATGCCGACGTACTCGTGGCCCATCGGCGCGGGCACGGTGATCTTCTCGATCCCGCGATATGGCCACAAGTCCGAGCCGCAGACACAGGTGGCGAACAGCCGGATGACCGCGTCGGTCGGCACCAGGATCCGCGGATCCTCGCGTTGCTCTACCCGGACGTCACCGGGGGCGTGCAGGACAGCACCACGCATGATGGTTCTCCTCTGATCAGGGCCAGGTTTGGCCGCGATGTGCAGCGGGGCTGGCATCGGGATCCAGCAAACCCGGCGTCCGAGGCGCTGAGGAGTTCCTGCTGAAAGGTGTACTGGCAGGGCACCCCAGCGCCTCGCCGCGCGACGTACCGTCGAAGCCGTGGACAACCGCACCGAGGTCCGCGAGTTCCTCGTCTCGCGGCGAGCCAAGATCACCCCAGAACAGGCAGGCCTGCCCGCCGGAACCAACCGCCGCGTCCCCGGGCTGCGCCGCACGGAAGTCGCCGCGCTGGCCGGCGTGAGCATCGAGTACTACTCCAAGCTCGAACGCGGCGCCCTGTCCGGGGTGTCGGCCAGCGTGCTCGACGCGATCGCCCGTGCCCTGCGGCTCGACGATGCCGAACGCGCTTACCTGTTTGACCTCGCCAGGGCCGCCGACGGCAGTAGCGCACTCCTGCGGCCCCGGCGCCGCAGCTCGAAGCAGTGGATCCCGCACCGCAGCCTGCAATGGACCCTCGACGCCGTCACCGAAGGACCCGCGTTCGTGCGCAACGGCCGCATGGACCTGCTCGCCGCGAACCGACTCGCCCGGGCCTTCTACGCCCAGGTGTACGCCGATCCGCAGCGTCCCGCGAACCTCGCCCGGTTCACCTTCCTCGACGACAACGCGCACCGCTTCTACCCCGACTGGGACTCCGCCGCCGACATCTGCGTCGCCATCCTGCACACCGAGGCTGGCCGCGACCCCCGCGACAAGGCCCTCCACGATCTCGTCGGTGAGCTGTCCACCCGCAGCACCGAGTTCCGTATCCGCTGGGGAGCCCACAACGTCCGCCACCACGGCACCGGGGCCAAGACTTTCCACCACCACATCGTCGGCGACCTCACCCTCGCCTACGAAGGCCTGGAGATGGCCGCCGAACCTGGCCTCACTCTCACCATCTACACCGCCGAACCCGGCTCTGCGTCCGAAGACGCGCTCCGCCTGCTCGCCTCCTGGGCCGCCTCACAGGAATCGGACACTACTGTGCAGAAGCTATCCACCGAGTAGGTGGCCGCCGCGGTGCACGACGTTCTCCGACCGCAACCGGACGCGCCACCAGCTTTTCTCCAGCGCCAAAGGTTGAGCGCCTGTCACTGAGTTTCCTAGATCATCCGCGTTTGACTCCTTGGCGGCAACCGGACTGAAGTCTTGGTCGCCGGCTGCCAATAGGGCCGCCAAAGTTGACCCGCTGGCGGTCTCGTGTAAATCGACCCCATGGGATCGCGGGGTCTGGTCCTTGCGGCGGTCCGGAGGTGTCAACTGATCGGGTCGGGGCGGAACTCGAGCAGGCATCGCTGGTTGATGAGCTCGACGAGGGCGTCGAGGGTGAGGCCGTGGGCTGCGGCGAGCGTGCGGAACTTTTCGACGCGGCGGTCGCGGCCGCCGAAGATCACGAGCATGGCCAGGCCGAACTCGCTGATGGCTCGCTGTCCGCCGACCGCCTCGATGACTAGCACTCGACCAGTGTGTCCGGCGGCCTCGACGCAGCGGTTGAGGATCTGGTGGGCGTGGTCATCGTCCCAGTTGTGGAGGATGTCGCAGAGCAGGTAGGCCGCTGCCCCGCAGGGTAGGGGGTCGAAGAAGCTGCCGACGCTTACTTGTGCTCGATGGTCGAGCCCGCGGGAGCTGAAGGTGCGGGCGGCCTGCTCGGCGGGGGGCTGAGGTCGATGAGGTGACCGGTCAGCTCAGGGTTGACATCCAGGATGGCGGCCAGCAGAGTGCCATGCCCGCCGCCGACGTCGACGATGCTGGAGAACCGGGACCAGTCGAATCCGGCGACGATCTGCGGGATCTGCTCGCGGAAGCGTTGGGTCATCTGACGGTCGAACGACTCGCGCAGGTGCGGCTGGTCGGCAAGGTCAGCCCGAAAGTCCTGCCCGTAGCGGCGCGGGTAGCCAGCCTGGCCGGTGCGTAGGCCGGTATTCGAGTTCGACGAACGCTAGCTCGGCGCGACGCCCAGCGCTATTCAGAATCCAACAGGTTGTTGGTCAGGCCATTGCCGGCATCGACACAGAGGTTGGCTCCGAACCCAGTGGTCCGGTAGGCCATGTCTGTGCGCTCGAGGATGCCCAGGGTCATGATGTGGCCGAGCAACAACTCGAGCGCGAGCGATGAAACATCAAGCTCGCGAGCGAGCTGGCCCACGGTGGCGCCACCGTTCAGCAGCCGGTCAGGCAGGCCAAGGGTCACTGCGACCCGCAGCATCATCGGTGTAGCCTGCCCGGCCATCTGACGGATCGTGGCGGCAGGGTCTTCCATGTGGATCTAGCGTGCCACGGGGGTCAACCCGAAAGCTTGAACACCAGCGACAGGTGCAGTGGGTCGGGGCCGGCCGCGAAGGCTTCGTGCGCCGATCCGGTCGGCGCGGCCTGCGCCCGCCGGATGATGATCATTCCAGAAGGGTTGCAGGTGTGGTTGAGCAGTGCTGCAGCCAGCAGCTGTTCATGCGTCGATCGCTTCGAAATGATCATAAAGCTGAACGTGTTAACCCGCGGGTCTCGCGGTCTCCAAAGGGCGATGAAGCTGGCAGGCGCCTGCCACACAAATCCGATAAGCGACATTATGACAAAAAGAAGACGCACCTTGGACCTGGCGTCGTGCTGCTATCGACCGCCCCGACCTGCACAGTGTGCCGGTGAGTGGCTGCTCCGGCGCAGGGGTGCCCGAGGGGGTAGACACCCACTATGACGACCGAGCTGCCGCTGGTGCTCGCGCTGGATCTGACCGGCACCTTCGTGTTCGCGCTCAACGGCGCGCTGACCGCGGTGCATGCCGCCCGCCTGGACATCGTCGGCGTGCTGACCCTTGGCATGATCACCGCCCTGGGTGGGGGCATCATCCGCGACGTCCTCATCGGCTCGGTACCGCCGGCCACCTTCCGCGACTGGCGCTACTTGGCGCTGGCCGCCGGCGGGGGGCTGATCGCATTCGCGCTGAGCCAGTGGCTGCGCCGGCTGGAGATGCCGATCATCGTGCTGGACGCCGTTGGGCTCAGCGTGTTCGCCGTGATCGGGGCGAGTAAGGCAGTGGCCTTTGGGCTCGACGTGGGACCGGCGATCATCCTGGGCACCATCACCGCGGTGGGCGGCGGCACGATACGCGACGCCCTAGTGCGGCAGATCCCCTCGGTGCTCCACAGCGAGCTCTACGCGATCCCCGCCCTGATCGGCGCCACGGTGACCGTGGCCACCATCCGGGCGGGTGTCTACGGCGTCGCGGCCGCGCTGGCAGCGGCCGCGATCTGCTTTGTCATCCGGATGCTCGGGGTCCGCTTCAGACTCAACGCGCCCGCGCCGCCGGGCACCAGGGCAGCTGACTGACCGGGTCCGCTGCAGGGACGTCAGTTAGTGGGCGAGCCAGGCGAGCGTGGCTACGACCAGGGCCTGGGTGCCGGTGTCGAGAGTGGGTTGGACGACCGGCGCGAAGTTGGCGGAATGGTTGACTGGGATGTCCTGAGCCACCCGGCCCGCGTCGGCGGCCTTGCGATAGGCGTCCGGGTCGCTGCCGCCGATGCCCCAGTAGGTGTAGGGCACGCCCAGCGCGGTAGGGATGTCGCTGAAATCCTCGCTTGCAGTCTGCTGCGCCATCGGCTGGGCGCGGTCGCCGAAGAAATCAGCGAACGCGCTGGCCACCCGCTCAGTGGTCGCGGCATCGTTGTCGGTGAGTGGGAAGCGGTCGAACAGCTCGAAGTCCGGTTCCTTGGGACAGTCCGACGCCTGGCACTCCGCAGTGACAATGCGGCGCACCGCACCCAGCACCAAGCGGCGGGTCTGCTCGCTGTACGTGCGGACATTAAGCTGCAACACGGCGTGGTCGGGGATGATGTTGCTCTTGGCGCCGGCCTGGACGCTGCCCACGGTCAGCACTGCGGTCTGCCCCGGTGGGGTCTCCCGAGAGACCACGGTCTGCAACCGCACCACGATCATGGCGGCCAGCACTACCGGGTCGACCGTTGCCTGCGGCATCGAACCGTGGCCACCGCGCCCGTACACCGTCACGCGCATGCTGTCGGCGGCAGAAAGCGCGGGCCCAGCGCGAGTACCGACCTGCCCGGCCGGTGCCGGCAGGACGTGCTGGGCCAACGCCACATCCGGGGCAGGGATCAGGCCGGCCAGACCATCATCGATCATGCCGCGGGCGCCGTCGCCGGTCTCCTCGGCGGGCTGGAACAACGCCACCACCGTTCCCGTCCACCTGTCCGAGGCGTCGGCGAGCAGCTGGGCCGCACCGAGCAGGCAGGTGACGTGCACGTCGTGGCCGCAGGCATGCGCCACCGGCACCTCGTTTCCCCTGTCATCGGGGGCCGTGACGGTGCTGGCGTAGGGCAGTCCGGTCGCCTCGCACACCGGCAGCGCGTCCATGTCCGCCCGCAGCAACACCGTCGGGCCGTCCCCGTTACCCAGCACCCCGACCACCCCCGTACCGCCGACACCCTGGTGTACCTGGTAGCCGGCCTGGCGCAGGCGCTCACTGACCTTCGCGGCGGTCCGCCGTTCCTGGTGGGACAACTCTGGATGCTGATGCAGGTCCCGGTAGAAATCTTCCTGCCACAAGCGCACCGCGCCTAAGCCAGCCAACACAGACGACGCGAGTGACGCAGCGGCCATGACTTCCTCCTCGCGGCCGTCAATACGATGAACGTTCCCCGCCGGCGCGCCCATCTCAACGGTGCTACATACCCCGACCTGATGCAGTATCCGGTTTCGGGGTGCATACCTCGACCAGCGACTACACGGCAGCGCGGCGCCCGCTTCTGCCGTATTCAGGCCCCACCCGCTACGGTTCCCGAACCTGCCCGTCGAGGTTCTCGCGGCGGTTCACCGCACATAGAAGAACACCGTGGGCGGCGCTCGTCCCTGCTTGCCGCCGCGATGAGCACACGCGAACCAGCGGCACGCGGCACTTCGCAATGCTACTTCATGTGGGGGTCGAACCACGCGAGCGTCAGCTCGGGGTGCTTTTCGAAGTAGTTGTAACCGGGAAATCGCTGGTCGGTGCTTTCAATCCAGTTCAGTTTCTTGTCGGCGGCTACGCTGTTAGGGACCCTCAGTGTTATTTGGGACTACCGAACCATCGCTCCAGCGCGGAGTTGGGCGAAGCGTTCGGGCCGGCGCCTACCCAGCAGACGTACCCGTCGGGCCGGACCAGGACGCGATCGGTCCCCGGCGAGGCGCCTAAGGCGGTGCCCACAGGCGAGTCGATGATGCGGGCCGCGACTCGGGTCGCGCCGTGAGGCAGCGGTGACCGAGGCGATGGATGATCATCCAGGTCCAGCAGCAGCCCGCGGCCGGACCGCAGCAGGGCACTGACAGTGGTATGGCCGGACGGGGTCTGGAGGGATAGGTCGATCATCCTGGCGCCGACCAGCGGGTCGGCGTCGCCACAGTCGTAGCGCAGGTCCAGACCAGACATCAGTCCGGCTAGATAACGGTTGGCGTCGGGTAACCGGGCAAGCTCAGTCACGATCTCGCGCAGCGCCTGTAGGTCATCGGCATCCGGCGGCGGGCTCATCAGCACCGCCTGAGCACGCGTGGTGGCGAGTACCCGGGCGGCTACCGGGTGCCGTTCGGTGTGGTAGCTGTCGAGCAGCCCGGCCGGGGCGTGCCCCTGGACATGCGCAGCGAGTTTCCAGCCAAGGTTCATCGCATCGGCCACCCCGAGGTTGAGGCCCTGCCCGCCGATCGGCGAATGGATGTGTGCGGCATCGCCGGCGAACAGAACCCGGCCGTGCCGGTAGTCGACGACCTGCCGCGCCGCATCGCTAAATCGGCTACCCCATCGCAGCTTCGCCAGTTTCGTGTCCCGGCCGTGCACCGCAGTTAGCGCCCGGGCCACCTCATCGGCGGTAACCGGAGCCTGGCGCGACAACGCCTGCTGTTCAGCACTGCCGAACACGACCCGGTGCAGCCCCGCAGACCCCAGCGGGTTCATCAGCATCCAAAAACCGCCGCCGGTGCGGATGAGCGTGCTGATGTGCGTCACTGACCGCGGCACCGTTGCTGACACCGCGGCCAGTTCAACGTCTGCGCTGACTGCTGCCAGCGTGCCAGCCCGCCCAGGGAAAGCCACGCCCGTCAGCTTGCGAACCGTGCTGTGCGCACCGTCGCAGGCCACCAGGTAGCGGCCCCGCAGCACACCCTCGCCATCGGGCCCCGACACGGCGGCCTCGATGCCGGCCTCGTGGCAGGTCAAGCCGATCAGCTCGGTGCCGCGGCGGACCGCGACACCCATTGTGCGCAGGTGATCCTCGAGAACTTCCTCAAGCCGATCCTGCGGGATAACGACACCATCCGGGTAGCGAGTGCGCCATGGCCGAGTGTCCAGTGGCACCGGCAGCCCGGCGAAGTGCCCGCCCGCTGACTCGGTCGCAATAGCCCGCGCGATCACCGCGTCGAGCATCCCCCGCATTGCCAGTAGCTCCGACGTCCGGGAGTTGATCCCGCCACCACGAGACTGCCCGCTTGGCACAATCTGCCGCTCGATCACCGCCACAGCGACGCCGGCCATGGCCAGTTCACTGGCCAGCGTCAACCCTGTCGGGCCGGCCCCGACCACGACCACCCCGAAAGTCAGCTCTGCCACGTTGTCCCTTCTTGCACTCGTTCAGTGCGCGACCAGCTGGCTGCTTGCAATCTCAAAGATGCACCGGAGGGACACTAGCGGTTACCTGTTGGCATCGAGAACTTTGTATCTTAAAGTATTTGCCGTGACGACGCCTGATACCACTGGCTTGGGCGCGGCAGCTGCGTGGTCCGACGAGATAGCGAGCTTGCAGCGCCGTACCCGGCTGGCGCGGGGAACGCCGTGGTTTCCCTTAACGCTCTTCGGCTTGTTGGTATTGGCTTCTGCCCCGCTGTATGCAGACCCCAGCCCAGCCTGCCCGGCCGACCACCACGTCTGCGTCGGTAATATCGACCCGTCGCCTGTCAACAATTTCTTCCCAGGCGGAGTATTCACGGGTCATCCGGCGGGTGTAGCCATCTTCTGGCTGGTCGCTGGTCCGTTGGGCTACCTGGCCACGGGCGCGTTCTACTGGGCACGGGCTCGGTGCCGGGGGGTGGCCATCTCCCCTACCGCCTATATCGTCACAGGACTCGCGTTGCTGGCGCTGCTGGTGGTGACCACCTGGGTGCACGTCTTCCCCTTTGGGAATCTCGTCATCCGGGGACTCACTCCGCTCATTACGATAGCCATCGGTCTGTTCGTGCTGGCCCGGTGCGAGCGCAGCTGGCCGTTAGCCACCTTCGCTGCCGCCTTCCTTGCGCTCGCGCTGGTGGCCAACCTCTACGACATGGAAAACGTGGCCTACCGACTGGGCCTTGGCTCCCCTGGTTTCCAGACGAACGTCATCGTGGCCGGCGTCACCCTGCTGCTGGGTGGGCTCGGCTTCGGGTTGGCTGGCCTAGTCAGCAAGCGGCGGCTGACATGACGCACCCGACGCAGCATCTGGACGAGGTCGTCCACCAGCGCACCCGCCTTGGCATACTTGCCGTGCTCGTCGAGGCGGATAGGGCCCAGTTCGGGTTTCTCCAGGACACCTTGAACTTGACCGACGGCAACCTGTCCCGCCATCTGCAAACCCTGGAAAAAGCCGGACATGTGCGGATCGAGAAAGGTTACGAGGGACGTCGACCCCGAACCTGGGTCCGGATCACCAGGTCCGGGCGACGGGCCTTGGCCGACGAAGTGGCGCTGCTCAAGGAGTTGGTGGGACGGTTGGATTTCCACAGCCGCGAAGAATCCACGCAGCGAACGGCGGATGCCTGACATTCGCCGCACACAGCCAGACGGGATAGGCGAATAAATTATCTGACTCGGCCGACACGGATTAGAGGTTTTAGCCGGTGCCTCCGGCGACCAGATTTGACATAAGTCGGAAACGGCCGAACAGGACCACTGGCTCGGCATTTCGAGCCCGGCTGGAGTGTCAGACGCAGTCGATGACAGTAGCTGGTCGGTGCAACTACGTAGTGCGGCTGGCCAGGGGGCCTGATCACCGTCCCGCGCCAGCGGGCTCGCTGAAGCCGCTGGTCCGCTTCCGCGTCGGCGGGTGGCTGTGCCCGGCGCCCAACTCCTCAGGAGCCCTCACGCTGCTGCGCCCGCGCATCTTCGATATCCGCCGCCGCCTTGGGAAACTCAGCGTGGTCTTACGGCTGATCCAACGCCATCCCCGTCGCTGACTCCCGCTCGACGCGGTCGGGCGCCGTCTGAATCGACTGATAGGCCCAAGGCGGTACCGCCGAACGCAACCGGCCGGTACCGGTGCAGCTTCGCTATGCCCCCAGCGCCGCAGTGAAGGCGCAGCTAAGAGTGGTCGTCAGGGGCGCGTAAGGGCCGAGACGCTAGGGCTGGCCGCATGGATCCACGGCTTCAGGCACGTCCGCTGGCTGCGGTGCCCAGACGCCGACCATGGGGCACTATTGCAAGGCTCGGGTTGTTGTACATCGGGGAGTTTTGTGCAATTGACCTTACGCAGCGTATTCAGACAAATGTTGTTCGTCGCGTTGCGGTAAGTAGCTGTCGCATCTATCTACGTCGAGGGTGGCCTACGCTACGTGTTGGGAAACCAACTGGTGGCTACGTACCCCACCTGGCAGATTTACGTGCGGCTACTGATTGCTAATGACGCTACACCTGGGCAGGGTATGGGAAACTGAATGGGCAATGCCACCGATGCCGTGTTTTGCCCGGAACCGCTGGGAACAATTTTCCTAGGAGGACTTGATGTCTGACGAACTAGGCTTTGCGGAGGTTGACAAACCGGAGATCGACCAGCTACCTGCCGGTGGCTCACCACCGCCGTTGCGCGCTGGCGACGGCGGTGTCGCCGGCTGCGGTGGGATAGCCGGATGATGCTCTGCGGCGGTCGCGATGTGGCCGTCTCACTCCCCCGTCGATGCCTCCACCCGAGGTGATCGTCCATGCCTAGTCGTCGGATACGGCAAACGAAGTACCCGCTTCGATCAATTATGGGAAATGGTCCGTTGCTGCCGCTTTGTGGTCCAAAACTGGCAGCTTCGTCCGGATCCCGGCAATTTAAATGACAAGATACCGCCAGGTCTGGGAGCTGTTTCATGATCCAAGTCTCGTCTCATCGTCTGGAAGAACTCCGCACGGTGCTGGCCGGGAAGGTGATCACACCCGAGGACGCCGACTATGACACCGCGCGCATCCAGTGGAATAACGACATCGATCGCCGGCCCGTAGCGATCGCCCGCTGCCTGTCGCCGGCCGATGTCGCGGCGGCGCTGTGTTTCGCCCGCGAACACGATCTGGCGGTCTCGGTGCGGAGCGGGGGTCACGCGTTTTCCGGAGCTGGAGTCTGCGACGGCGGCCTGATGATTGATCTCAGCGCGATGCGCCGTATCGTGATCAGTGCTGAAGCTCGGTTGGCGCGGGTGGGCGGTGGCGCCACCGTGGCGGAGCTGGATGCGGCGACCCAGGTGCATGGCTTGGCGGTGCCTACTGGCGTGATCAGCCACACCGGTATCGGTGGCATGACGCTCGGTGGTGGGATTGGCTGGCTGACCCACAAAGCTGGGTTGACGCTGGACAACCTGGTCTCAGTTGATGTGGTCCTCGCAGACGGCCGCTACGTGCATGCCTCGCCTCACGAGCACGCTGACCTGTTCTGGGCCGTCCGCGGCGGAGGCGGCAACTTCGGCGTCGTCACGACCTTCGAGTTTCAACTGCATCCCGTCGGTCCTGAGGTGCACTTAGGGCTATTCTTCTGGGGGATGGACAGCGGCGAGCAGGTGCTGCGGTTGGCCCGCGATGTCGTGCCTCACCTACCCGCCGATGCCGGCGCCCAGATCGCCATCGGCCTCAATGCTCCGCCGGCACCATTCGTACCTCCCCAGTACCATTTCACACCCGGCTATTTGCTCCTCGTGGTCGGCTTCGCCTCCGCTGCCGAACATGCCCGCGTCATCGCGCCGATTCGCGAAGCGCTGCCGCCGCTGTTCGAGCTGGTCAGCCCAATTCCGTACGTTGCGCTGCAACGGACACTCGACGAGACCGCCCCATGGGGGCTCCTGGGCTACCAAGAAGCAATTTATCTTGACGAACTAACTGACGATGTAATCTCGGTGATCGTCAATCGAATACCAGCTAAACGTTCGCCGATGAGCTACTGCTTGATCTTTCGCCTGGATGGGGCCTACTCGGAGATCGGTGATGACGAGACGGCGTTCGGCGGCCGGCGGGCGCCGCGGTATATCGTCAACATCGCGGGCATTGGCGCCACTCCCGAGATACTGAGGGCAGACCGGTGTTGGGTACGGTCGGTATGGGATGCCCTGCGGCCGTACGCCAGAGATTCCGGCGGATACGTCAACTCCATGACCGATGACGATGAGGATCGCGTGCGGGCCTCCTACGGCCCGGCCAAGTACCAGCGGCTGGCCCGGATCAAGGCCAAGTACGACCCCGGCAACGTCTTCCACCTCAACGCCAACATCAAGCCCTGCTGATCAACCAGTACGGACTGAGCAAGCGGTTTAACCCGTGCACGGTAGCCTGCGTACTGGACGATTGACGCACGGCGGCCTAGCCGCTGGCCGCACGACGGTTATCGGGAGACGACGATCGGACACGTGAGGGAACTAGCAGCGCCTCGAACGCGGCTGCTGATTGCGGTGTCCCTGCTCGTTCTGGCGACAGTCGCCGTTGTCGTTGTGCCGGTACCCACCCCGCTGCAGATACGAGCCTGGGCGCAGTCGGTCGGCGTGGCGGCGCCGCTGTTGTTCCTGCTGGGCCATGCCGTCGTGACGGTGGCACCGGTCCCCCGCACCGTGTTCACGCTTGCTGCTGGGCTGTTGTTCGGACCGTTGCTCGGCGTGGGCCTGTCGCTGATCGCGACGATGCTGTCTGCCGTGCTGGCCTTTGGCTTGGTCCGTCGGCTGGCCGGCCGGTTTGTCCGGCCGCATCTGGATCGCCAGGTCCTGCGAACCGTGGATGCTCGGTTGCGCCGGCGTGGCTGGCTTGCCGTGGCCTCTTTGCGCCTGATTCCGGTGATTCCCTTCTCGGTGCTCAATTACTGCAGCGGACTGTCCTCGATCTCTTTTCGCCATTATCTGGCCGGGACAGTGGGAATAGTGCCCGGATCGGTTGCTGTGGTGGTACTCGGCGACGCCCTCACCGGGACCACGTCGCCTGCGTTGCTCGCCGTATCTTTGGCAGCTGCAGCAATTGGCGTGCTCGGGTTGATCGTCGAGGCCCGCTCCCCTGCGCCAGTGGTGACCTGATCGGAATCGTGGGCGGCGACGGGCGCGTCCGAAATTGCTCCGCTCTGCGATACTTCCGCTGCACAACGTGATGGCTAGCGCCGCAGGTACATCACCCATAGCGGTCGCGGCGCCACCGGGACAGGGAGTACGCCGTGAGCACGCCCGCCGATCTCACCGCCACTCAACTCCTGGCCGCCTACCGCGCTGGTGAGCTCTCGCCGGTCGAAGCCACCCAAGATGTGCTGGACCGGATCGATCAGCTCGACCGTCAGGTTCGGGCATTCTGTCTCGTCGATGCCGACCGTGCACTGGAGGCGGCCAAAGCCTCTGAGCAGCGCTGGCAACAAGGCCTGCCGCTGGGTCTGGTCGATGGCGTGCCGGTGTCAATTAAGGATGTGTACCTGACTCAGGGCTGGCCTACCCTTCGCGGTTCGAAGTTGGTCTCGCCGGACCAGGAATGGCCGTTTGACGGCCCAGCCATCGCCCGCCTCCGCGAGCACGGGGCTGTGCTGCTGGGCAAGACCACGACGTCCGAGCTGGCCTGGAAATGCGTCACCGACAGCCCGGTCAGCGGGATCACGGTCAATCCCTGGGACACCAGCCGGACGCCGGGCGGGTCAAGCGGAGGCAGCGCGGTGGCGGTGGCACTGGGCATGGGGCCGCTGGCGATGGGCACCGATGGGGGCGGGGCGGTGCGCATTCCCGCGTCCTTCACCGCGACGGTGGCGATCAAGCCAACCTACGGTCGGGTGCCACACTGGCCGGCCAGTCCGTTGGGAACGCTGGCCAGCGCCGCGCCGATGGCCCGCACGGTAGCCGACACCGCGCTGTTGCTCGATGTGGTTTCGGGATCAGACACCAGAGACTGGTCTGCGCTGCCACCGACGGCCCGCTCGTACACCAGTGCGCTGGGCAACGGCGTGCTCGGCTTGCGCATCGCGCTGAGCCCAACTCTGGGCTACGTCGACGTCGATCCGGACGTGGCCGACGCGGTGCAGACCGCCGCTGGGGTGTTCCGTGATCTCGGCGCCGAAGTCGAGCTCGCCGATCCGGGTTTTACCGATTGCGTGCAGGACTTTCACGTGCTGTGGTTCACCGCGCTAGCCAAGACCGTCGAACGCCTCAACTCTCGCGAGCGTGAGCTGATGGAACCGGCATTGCGGGAGGTGATCGCCCAAGGTGAGCGCGCCTCCGCGCTGGACTATCTCACCGCCACCGCGACGAAGATGGCGATAGGGGCCACGATGGGAGCCTTTCATGAGCGCTACGACCTGTTACTCACCCCCACCGTCCCGATCACGCCGTTTGTTGCTGGGGAGGAGGTGCCGATCGGATGGCACTCGCCGCGGTGGACCAGCTGGGCCCCCTTCACCTACCCGTTCAACATGACCCAGCAACCCGCGGCCAGCGTGCCGTGCGGGTGGACCAGCACCGGTCTACCGATCGGGCTGCAGGTGGTCGGGCCACGACACACCGATGATCGGGTCCTCGCTGCCTGCGCGGCCTACGAGCAGGTGCAGCCTTGGGCCCATCGGTGGCCCACATTGCTGGCGCGCTGAAAATTTAACTCCGCCTGCCGCCGCCGTCCGGCCTTCTCGGAGGCTGGTCCCGATCCGCTGGTGACTCGGATGACTGACCGCCTTGTTCCTGGTCGTCGTCGGGTTGGTTACCGGGCGTGGACCTCAAGGGCGAACTCAGCGACGCGCTCATGGAGACCTCCTTGTGAGCGACCTCCTCGGCGGCCCGAAGGGCAGCCGCTACCTGTGGATCGCTGGGGGTGTCGAACCACCCGGCGACACCCTCGTCGTCGTCCTCGGGTCGGCTACTGGGCACATAATCCCGGCTGGGTTCAAACCGGAATACCCCGTCCTCCCCCGGGGAGCCGAGCATCCTGGTGAACCCCTCGAGGGCCTTGCCAAAGTCGCTAGGCACGATCCAGACCTTGTTGGCGTCGCCTTGGGCCATTTGTGGCAACGTCTGCAGGTACTGATAGGCGAGCAACTCCGGGGTGGGTCGGCCCGCCTTTATCGCGGAGAAAACCTTCTCGATCGCCTTGGCCTGGCCCTGCGCTTGGAGGTATCGCGCAGCACGCTCACCTTGGGCCCGCAAGATTCGGGATTGCCGCTCGGCTTCCGCAGTGAGAATCGCCGCTTGCTTGGCACCTTCAGCGGACAGGATCGCGGCCTGCTTCTGACCTTCGGCAGTCTTGATCGCCGACTCCCGGTGGCCCTCGGCTGTGAGGATGGTGGCGCGCTTCTCCCGGTCGGCGCGCAACTGCTTTTCCATCGAGTCCCGGACCGACACCGGCGGATCGATCGCCCGCAGCTCCACTCGACCGACCCGGATGCCCCATCGTCCGGTGGCCTCGTCCAGCACGCCAGACAGCTGACCATTGATGAAATCCCGGGAGGTGAGCGTGTCGTCCAAACTCATCCCACCCACCACGTTACGTAGCGTTGTGGTGGCCAACTGCTCTACCGCGGCGACATAGTCGGAGATCTCGTACACGGCGTCTTTCGGGTTGGTCACCCGGAAGTACACGACGGTGTCGATGTCCACGGTTAAGTTGTCCTTAGTGATCACCGACTGCGGCGGGAAAGAGACCACCTGCTCACGCAAGTCGATCTTGTCCCGGATCCGGTCGATGAACGGCACCAAGAAGTTCAGTCCCGGGTTGAACGTGCTCCGGTAACGACCGAGCCGTTCGACGACCGCCGCGGAGGCCTGCGGGATCACCACAACGGCTTTGTAGACGCTGACGACGATCGCCAGCAGGATCACCACCAGCACGACGACCAGGGCAATGCTCATGACAGATCCCCCACAACAACGGCGGTGGCACCGGAGATGGTCATCACCGTCACGCGCTGGCCAGGCTCCAGTATCTCGGTTTCGTCGTAGGCGCGGGCAGACCACAACTCCCCGCGAAGCTTGATCTTGCCACCGTGCGCATTAACGGTACTGACCACGATCGCCTGATCGCCGAGCAGCGCATCGACGTTGGTCGCCACGTGAACCGGGTGCAGGCGTCGTTTGAGCATCGGTCGGGCCAGCGTGGTCAGCGCCACCGAGGCGCCGGCGAACACCGCGACCTCTCCCCAGATCGACCCGCCCAGCGCCGCAAACCCCGCCGCAGCCAGTGCCCCGATGCCGAGCATGATCAGTACGAAACCACCAGTCAGCACCTCAGCAACGATCAACGCAAATCCAGCGACGAGCCACACAACAGCGGCCATGAGCTCCATAGTGGCAGATCTTCGCCCGGTAGTGGGGATGTGATCGTCACGAGGTCACGGGGCCCGAAGTTGTGACGAAGTCGATCAGTGCTTCAACGGCGCCCAGCAGAGCCGGCTCAAGATCACGAAAGCTGGTTACGGAGTCCAGAACATGGCACCAACCTTGCGCCGGGTCCGCGGTCCCGCGCCGGTCGACCCAACCCAATGCCTGGCAGACGCCTTCCTTCCATGACACCCCACGAGGCACCTCTGGCCAACGGGGAATGCCTACTGCCGCCGGTCGCACCGCCTGCCAGATGTCGACGTAGGGATGCCCGGTAACCAGCACGTGCGGCGACCGCAACGCTTGCACGAGGCGGCTTTCCTTGCTGCCTTCGATGAGGTGATCGACCAGTACGCCGAGCCGACGGTGTGGTCCGGGGTCAAACTCCGCGATCCGCTCGGCCAGTCGATCCACACCGTCGAGTGGCTCCACGACCACACCGTCCACCCGTAGATCGTGACCCCAGACCCGTTCGACCAGCTCTGCGTCATGCTTGCCTTCCACCCAGATCCGGCTGGCGCGGGCAGTGCGGGCTCGCCTGCCGACCACCCTGACTGAGCCGGATGCGGATCGCGCCGGTTCAACCACAGCCTGACCTACTGGGCGGACCAGCGTGACGGGACCACCGTCGATCAAGAATGCTGCTCGCCGGAGCGGGAATGTCCGGACCTGCGCCGTGCTGTCCTCGAGCAGGACCGCGTCGCGTTCACACTGGACGATGGCCCCGCAGAAGCCACTCGCCGCATCCTCCACCACCAGCCCGGTCTCGGCCGGCACCTGCGGCACTTCACGGCGCCGGTGTGGCGGCAACGCGTGCGGACCAAGTCCGGCATCGCTCGATAAGTTCGGCGAAGGCATGGCCCCGACGCTAGCCGGACGAGCGAATTCCGGCGGTGCTGCCACGCCGCGTGTGCATCTTCAGACTTCGCGTTCTACTCTCCTACTCCGTGCCATGCCCCAGCGCGACACTCACCGTGTGGGCCTCAGCTTGGCTGCACGGCTCCGCCGCCCCTGACGCAGTGATCGACGGCCTGCATACGTGGGCAGGCTTGCATGAAGTCGTCGCTGCCGACGAGACGACCGCACGGCAGCTCGACTTGCCGACACCCGACGCGGTGCCGACCTCCGTGGTCGGTCTGCTTGCCGCGGCTCGACGGGCTGGAGCGGGCGCTGGCCAGCTCTTGTTGCCCGTGCCGGGCGACGTCCGAGGACTGCCGCCCGAAGGGTCGCTGGCTACTGCGGCGTTGGGCAGTGGCGAAGTCGCCGTGTTCATCGGCGCGGAAATGGCGGTCGTGCCCAATGCGGTTGCCGACGGCGTGCTGCGCTGGACTGTGTTCATGGCCGGTCCGCTGCCCCCGGCTCCCGAACCCGCCCTGGTCGATGCCGAGCACGGTCTGCGCGGCGCGGTCCGTCAGGCGGCCACCACGCTGGTGGAGCTCGACGTCGCGCGGCACCGTCCAGGTGTTCGCGCAGAGATAGCCGAAACATTGGAGCACCGGGTCCGGCCGCCGTGGCCGGAAGGCACCCCGGCCCGCGCGCTACGCGTGCTCGAGCAGGCTGACGAGGTGGAGGCAATCCTGCGGGTCGCAGACACCGACAGCCTCGGCGGTGCGGTCTCCGCGTCGGTCGCCGCAGCCCGGTCGGCCGCGCTTCGACCGCTGTTCACCGCAGTGCGCGAAGCGCGGCGGTCAGCGGTTGCCGAGGCAGTGCGCGCGCTGACCCCTCGTGCCGGGCGGCGTTGACGCAAATGAGCGTTCACCGCACCGAGTTCGGTGATACGGTCCCGACATGCGGATGACGTGCCCCTATCTGAGTTGGTGGCGCCCGTAACGGGCGGCACTGTTTATCCGCGTACCTTCGACACCGCGGCCGCCTGAGCTGGGCGGCCGTTGCGCGTGTCTGCGCCGTGGTGACCCGGCTATGGCGGCTCCGATCTCATGGAGCCAACCGATGCCACGACGACTTACCGGGTTCACTCCGTCGGGAAACCTGCATCTGGGTAACTACATCGGCGCGATGCGGCCGATCATCGCCGAGCAGACCAGAACCGACCCGGTGGTGTTGATCTCAGACCTGCATGCCCTGACCTTGGAACACGATCCAACCGAGGTACGGCAGCGAACCGTGGCATTCGCCACTCTGCTGCTGGCCGCCGGCGCCGACCCGGACGCTTGCTTGTTCCTGGTCCAGTCGCACGTACCTGAGCATGCCGAGCTGCATTACTTGCTGGAGTGCACTACCGGTTACGGCGAGGCGCAGCGCATGATCCAGTTCAAGCAGAAGGTCCGCCGCCAGCACCAGGTCCGGATGTCACTGTTGACCTACCCGATCCTGATGGCCGCTGACATCCTGCTCTACGACACCGACGAAGTCCCTGTCGGCGAGGACCAGCGCCAGCATGTGGAGCTGGCCCGTGACCTGGCGTGCCGATTCAACGCCCGCTACGGGCACACCTTTACCGTGCCGCGGGCGGTCAATCCGCTTGTTGCCGCCCGGATCATGGACCTGGCGGCGCCCACCGAGAAGATGAGCAAGTCGACTTCCTCCACCGCGGGCGCCCTGCGGCTGCTTGACAAGCCAGACGTCTTGCGGCGCAAGGTGATGCGCGCAGTCACCGACACTGGCAATGAGGTGGTGTACGACCCTGAACAGAGGCCGGGAACGTCCAACCTGCTGGCCATCCTGGCCGCCTGCACCAGCGACGAGCCACAGCGGCTGGCCGAGCACTTCGACCGGTACAGCACGCTGAAGCGGGCAGTCGCCGACGCCGTGGTGGCCACCCTCGCGCCGGTCCAGGAGCGCTATAACGAGCTCGTCGCAGATCCAGAGTACGTCCGGGCGGTGCTGCGTGCCGGTGCCAAGCGGGCGCGCGAACAGGCCCGGGAGAAGGTGCGGCGGGCCAAGGCGGCGATTGGCCTACTGCCGGCATGATCAAAGTCGCGCAGACCCCGTGACCACGGGAACGAGACCACGCTGCATGCACTCATGGGTTGTTCATCGACAGCGCGCTTGAGCGCATCCAGGGCCGACCCGAGGTCGAAGAGATCGTGTGTACCAATATCGTCCCACTCCCCCATTAGAGCCGCGCCAATAAGTTGACGGTGCTCGCGGTAGCGCGGCGCTGGCCGATGCGATGCGCCGCATCCACAACGGTGAATCGGTCAGCGTCCTGTTCGACGCTCTCTAAACCGGGTACTGGCTGCTATGCGGGTTGACAGCAGTCCGGCGCGCAGGGAGAACCGTTGGATCCCTGTCCGGCTGCTGGTACCTGCGAGCACCGCCGGGCGGGTGCGCTTAAGGCTTGTTCCGCGACGAGTTCTGCCACCATTTCGGCGAAGCGTGGGTCGGTGCCCGGGGTGGCGGCACGGACGAAGTTCATCCCTAGGGCGGCGGCTCGCTGGCGCGTCTCATGATCGAGGTCCCACAGCACCTCCAGGTGGTCCGACACGAATCCAATGGGCGCTACCACCACGCCGGGCACTCCTTGCGCATGCAGCGCCTCAAGGTGGTCGATGACGTCCGGCGCCAACCACGGCACGTGCGGTGGCCCAGAGCGGGACTGCCACACGACGTCGTAGCTGGGTAGCTCGCCTGCCGCGGCGACCAGCCGCGCCGCCTCGGTAACTTGCTGGGAGTAGCGGTGGCCCCCCTGCACAGCTAGCCCCGCGGCGGCGTCCGCGGCCACCGGGACCGAGTGGGCGGTGAAGACCACTCGGGCGTCGGGGCCAGCCTGCTCGCGGGCGGTGCACACCGCATCGGCGCAGGCGGTGATAAACAGCGGGTGATCGAAGAACTGCCTGAGCTTGATCAGCTCGGGCGCCCCAGGCCCGACGGCCTGCCGAGCCCGGGCGATGTCCTCGTGGTACTGCCGGCAACCCGAGTACCCACCCCACGCCGACGTGGCGAACACCGCGGCGCGGCGTATCCCGTCAGCGGCCATCGCGGCGACCGTGTCTTCCACCATCGGGTGCCAGTTTCGGTTGCCGAAGTACACCGGCAGCTTCAGCCCAGCGGTGGCAAGCGCCTGCTCGATCGCGGTGATCAGCGTGCGGTTGCACTGGTTGATCGGTGACACTCCGCCGAAGTGCAGATAGTGCTGGGCCACCTCATCTAGTCGCTGCGGCGGCACGCCTCGGCCGCGGGTGACATTTTCGAGGAACGGACGTACCTCATCGGGTCCCTCAGGGCCCCCGAAGGACAGCAGCAGCACAGCGTCGATCAAGGTGGTGAACACATCGAGGTTGGCGGCTGTTGAAGACGCCGCGGACCGGGGTTGGCGGTACTTGAAGGCATGCCGACTAGACGCCGACGGCGTGGAAGCCGCCGTCGGCCCATACCATCGAGCCAGTGGTGGCGGGCAGCCAATCGGACAGCAGCGCGCACACCGTGCGCGCGACCGGGTTGGGATCCTCGATGTTCCAACCCAGCGGAGCGCGACCGTTCCAGGCATTCTCGAAAGCGGCGAAGCCCGGGATGGACTTGGCCGCCATCGTGCGCACCGGCCCGGACGCCACCAGGTTGACGCGGATACCATCCGGACCTAACTCGCGAGCCAAGTAGCGGCACACCGACTCCAGCGCCGACTTCGCCACACCCATCCAGTCATAGGCCGGCCAGGCCTGCCGGTTGTCGAAATCCATCCCGACAATTGAGGCACCGCGCCCGAGCAGGGGCAAGCAGGCCATCGCCAGTGACTTGAACGAGTAGGCGGACACCTGCAAGGCGGTGGCCACGTCTTCCCACGGAGTGTTGAGAAATTCTCCGCCCAGGCAGGACGCCGGTGCGAACGCGATGGAGTGCAGCACTCCGTCGAGGCCGTCAACATGCTCACCGAGTCGAGGGGCCAACGAGTCCAGCTGGGTCTGGTCGGCCACGTCCAGCTCAAGCACCGGAGCCGGCTGGGGTAGCCGTTGTGCGATCCGCTCAACCAAGCGCAACCGGCCGTACCCGGTGAGTACTACCCGGGCACCCTGCTCTTGAGCCACGCGTGCTACGTGGAACGCGATCGAGGCATCGGTGATCACTCCGGTGATCAGTAGCCGCTTGCCGTCGAGCAGACCCGGCACCGATCCTCCTTCCCGGTTGTCAATGACCCATACCCAGGCCGCCGTCTACCGGGAGCACCGCCCCGGTGATATACCCGGCCGCGTCCGAAGCAAGGAAAGTCACGACCCCGGCGATCTCGTCGGGGGTGGCTTGGCGGCGCAACGGTATCGAACCCAAGATCTCGTCTTTGCGTGCCTGGCTGACGTCTGCGGTCATCTGGGTATCGACGTAACCGGGCGCGACGACGTTGGCCGTAATCGATCGTGATCCTAACTCGCGCGCGATGGATCGGGCGACGCCGATCAACCCGGCTTTGCTGGCTGCATAGTTCACCTGACCAGGCGCGCCGGACAGCGCGACGACCGAGGAGATGAACACCATACGACCCCACCGAGCCCGCAGCATGCTCTTCGCGGCGCGTTTGGCCACCCGGTAGGCGCCGGTGAGGTTGGTGTCTAGGACCCGGGAGAACTGATCTTCGGTCATCCGCAGTAGCAAGGTGTCGTCCGTGAT
>DATELN010000178.1:0-16424 GCA_035276605.1 Pseudonocardiaceae bacterium
TCCCCGATCATCCGCAGGCACTGGCGTCCCGAACCCTCCCGCACGGCGCGGTTCAGGGCCGCCAAGGCGCGCACGGGATGTCGGTACCATTGGCTGCAATCGCCGAACACCACCTGCCGGGCGTCGGCGCCAAGCGCCTCCCGCAGCCAACCGGTATTGCGGACGGTCGACATCACCCAGACCGGGTCGCCTTGCTTCAAGCCTTGCTGGATGACCGGAAGCGTGCCCGCCAGGAACTCCTCTCGCGACGCGTAGAGCAAGCCCTGATGTACCAACGACCCACAACCTCGGCTGGTGTCGTTAGCGCTCACCGCGTCGCCTTCCTCCTCCGGATAGTTTCTCCAGGCCCTCCCAGCCCACGAACCTATCAAAGTTGTGCCGCAGCGAGCCCTCCCCCACCGCCCCGGCCGCCACGTGACCAGCCTTCTGGTCGCGGAGTTCGACATCTCGGCGGTCTGCGCAGGACATCGAACGACCCTGGTGTCGAATTCGGCGCACTGAGCGCGGTGGACAGGCCGCACATTGTGACAAGAGGTATTTATCGCTGATTAGTTCATTAGGCGTTTGCTGCGCCGACATCGTTTGCGGTCGTGCTGTCATCTCAAGGTCGTCCGTTGGTGATCTCGAGCTGGCACCCTGATAATCGCTGGTCAGTAAAGCTTTTCAGGTGCGGACGGAGGGGACATGACCGACCGTGAACTCCGCGTCGCTATCCGGCAGCGATTCGACACGCTGCGAGTCGCAGTGCAACAACGGCGCGCGGAACTCATAGTTGAAACTGAAGCCGACCTGCGCGAGCGGTATCAGACCGAAAGCGAACGCCTTGCGGAACTCAACCGGAGGCTTAGCGAAATAACCGAAGAGGCCAACCGGAAAACTGTCGCCCTGCTCCGCGAGTTCGAGGACCTCGCTGGTGGCGGGCGCTGGAAGGGCATCCGGCAGGCGATGTTTGAGGTTCCCCGCATCCACCACGTTAATGCCAACCGCAGTGAGCGCCACCGCACCTTGCTGGCCGACATCGAAAAACAGACCGAACTGGCGATGCGTGTTCTGGATCGGCAGCAGGCGAGTTTGCTGCGAGCCCCCGACCGTGCCCGCACCTTGATGGCCAAGGGAGTCCCCGCCATCGTCACCGGCCTCATTCCGCCAGCCCGACTCTCCGAAGCCTGACCCCCCACCCGCTGATCGCTAAACCAGGCAGTCTGGATGCAGACTGCCGTTTACGGGCCCACCAAAACGGCAGTCTGGATGCAGACTGCCGTTTAGCGATCAGCGGGTGGGGGGGTGGACGAGGCCGGTTTGGTAGGCGGCGGCTACTGCTTGGGCCTTTTCGCGGACGCCGAGTTTCATCATGACGCGGGCGAGATGTGTTTTGACGGTGGCTTCGCTGATGAACAGCTCTACCGCGACGTCGGCGTTGGACAGGCCGCGCGCCATCAGGGACAGCACCTCCCGCTCGCGCGGCGTCAGCTGGGCCATCTCGGCCGGGGTAGGAGTATGCGGCTCCGGCCTGGCGGCGAACTCGTCGATGAGCCGGCGGGCCACCGCGGGATCCAGCCAGGCTTCGCCGGCGACCACCGAGCGGATCGCGTTGACGATCTCGGCCGGCGCGGCGTCCTTGAGCAGGAAACCCGAGGCGCCGGCGCGCAACGCCGCGTAGACGGCCTCATCGATGTGGTAGGTAGTGAGGATGATCACCCCGATGGGCTGACCACTGTGTGCGGTCAGACCCTCGTCGACCACGGCGCGGGTTGCGGCGACGCCGTCGGTACCCGGCATGCGGACATCCATGAGCACCACGTCCGGCCGATGGGCGCGGATCTGGGTCAACGCCTCTGCACCATCGGCGGCTTCGGCGATGACGGTGATGTCATCTTCGGCGTTCACCAGCATCACGATGCCGGCGCGCACCAGCGGCTGGTCATCGACTACCACGACTCGGATCACGCTGACACCTTCCCTTGGTCGCCCCCGCTGAGGCCATCACCGGAGGCGCGCGCCAGGGTGCTGTCGCGGACAGTCGCGGGCGCGGTCTTCGGCAGCGGTAGCGTCGCAGTCAACCGGTAGCCACCGTTGTGGTGGGGTCCGGCGTGCAGCCGCCCACCAGCTGCCTGAGCCCGGGCGCGCAGGCCAGCCAGGCCGCGGCCGACCGACAGCGCCTGCCCGCGGTTTGCTGCCGCCGGGTTGAGGTCGTTGTCGATCTGGATGAGCAGGCGGTCGTCTTCCCAGACCAGCCGCAGGTGCGGGTAGGAATTCACGCCAGCGTGTTTTAAGACATTGGTCAGGCCCTCTTGCATGATCCGGTATGCGGCGAGATCGATACTGGGGTCCAGGTTGCGCGGTGTTCCCTCGACATGGACGGTGACCGGCATTCCGGTATCTCGCAACGAGGTGAGCAGTAATGGTAAATCGGCCAGTCCCGGTTGCGGCCCTAGTTCGCTGGATCCAAGGGAGCTGCCGGCAGTGCTCGCTTCCAGTACTCCGAGCAACCTTCGTAGCTCCGCCATCGCTTGTTTGCCGGTGTTTTCGATGTGTGTCAGTGATTGGGTGACCGCAGCGAAGTTCGTCGTGGCCACGCGGGACGCGCCCGCGGCCTGCAAAACGATTGCGGTGACCGCATGAGAAACGATGTCATGAAGTTCCCGGGCGATTCTGCTGCGCTCGGCGGCCACTGCTTCTCGCACTGTCTCCCGCTCGCGCTCCAGCTCTTCGACGTGCTGCTTGCTGGCCCGGGTCACCCGGCCCGCGCCCCACGCGCCAATTGTGGCGATGACGAGGAAGATAGAATTGGGAATGAATGAGTAGAGCTGGAGGGCGAGGCTATCGTTAACTCGAAATGCCACACTGGCGCCGAGCCCGATCGGGATAAAAGACGCCAGCAGGGCTAGTGACGAGGTTTTCTGCGGGCGGTGGACCGCTACCGCATACAGCGCCAGCGGAACGCCGGCGACCGGCGTGTATAGCGGCATGATCGGCCATGCGGCGACGCTCAGTACCCACTCGATCGCGAAGACGGCCACCGGAGCCCGGTCCCGCCAAGCTAGCGGGATGAGCATCACCACGGCGAATACCCAGACCAGGGTCAGCCACGGCGCAGCCGCCAGATGGATCAACTTGAACCAAGCCGCAAAAAAGAACAGGTTGAGCAAGAAAAGCGCCGGAATCAGAAACGCGTCCTGTTTTGCGGACGAGGGGAGGTGAATACTCCGCAGGCTCCAACCTGGCGTGGTCATCATTATGGCGAGGGTGATTGATGTGAGGTGACGTGTCGATTTGGCGCCGTGGTGTTCTGTTTCTCGGGCTGGGTCTTCTGTGTGTCGACCTGGCTAACGGGGTAGCCATAAGGGCAGACGCCGGGCTGATTGCCTCGACACGAGTCAGGTTCCCAATAGGCCACGATACCATCATCCACGATTGCCGGTTCTGCGATCGCCGTGGGTGTTACCGCGAACATGAAAACAGTGGACAACAAGAATGCCGGAATCGCTATCACGATCTTTTTGCGCCCGGACCGGCCGGCGACGCTTCTCGCCACCCCATCAGTGGAATGTGGATCAGAAGACCTCATCGTCTTCTCCCTCAGCTGGCCAATTCGTGATTATAGTCCCACCTGCCTTGGTGTGGAGGCAACCCCGCCATATGCGGGGATGTCCGACCATTATTGTATCGGCCATCCCTACCACACCGCTCGCCCGTCTGCGGTCCACTCGGTAAACAACGTGTGTCCGGTGCTGCTTGCCTTCGATTTGGCGCCCCCAGACGGCTTTGCGGTGAGCAGCTCACGTAGCCGGGTCAGCGCCCGGTGCTGAGCCACTCGCACGGCGCCGGGCGTGGAACCCACGGCCTCGGCGGTCTCTTCCACGGATAGTCCCACCACAACCCGCAGGTGCAGGATCTCGCGCTGCTTATCTGATACCGACTCCAGCAACCTGGACATCCGCCCGGCGAACTCGCCGTTCATCACGTGCGCCTCCGGGCCGTCCGTCAGGTCTGTCACGTCGGGGACATCGGGCACCGGCTCAGCGCGATTGCGTGCCGCTGACCGGTGGGCGTCGGCCACCTTGTGGGCGGCGATGCCGTACACGAAGGCCAGAAATGGCCGGCCCTGGTCGCGGTAGGTGGGCAGCGCCGTCAGCACCGCGATGCAGACCTCCTGGGACACGTCGTCGGCTGAGGTGAAGGTTCTGTCCTGACCGCCGACTCGGGCGCGGCAGTACCGCAGCACCAGGGGTCGAATCCACCGCAGCACACCGTCAATGGCGGCCGGGTTACCGTTGACCGCAGCGCTGACCAGAGCCTCGCGGTCGCTGATCGGTGCGTTCGTGGGTGCGCATGCTGGCTCGAACCGCTGCGGATCGAGGAGTGAAGCCGTAGTCACCGGGTGCCCCTTTTGCTGATTGACCAGCCACCGTGTCAAGTTCTGTGCACGCCTGCCGTGCGTGCTGCATGACTATGTCGGACGGACAGGGCCCCGGTCGTCCGTTTGACGGAGCATCTTGTGCCTACCCCAGGACCGGCAGGGCGCCTACATCAGCTGTGGTACGCCGGCCGAGTCTGCTACCTCCCAGGGTTGATCACGGGTATACAGCGGTGATGAACAATCCGAGTCCCGAGCCGGCTGGCCTGGACCTACGCCCGCTGCCCGGTGGGGAACAGCGCCAGCTGCCCCGCGCGATCCGCGGCACCGACCCCGTACCGGTGGACACGGTGATCGAGGTGACGATGGTCTTGCGTCGCCGTGCCGAGCTGCCCGATCCGGCCCGCGCCGCACCAATCTCCGGTGCGCAGTTCGCCGCCGACTATGGTGCCGATCCCGCTGACATCGAGCTGGTCACCGCGACCGTCACCGCTTTGGGTGCGCGGGTGCTCGAGGTGCGGGCAGCAGCGCGGCAGGTGCGGATCGAGGCCACCGCGGCGGAGCTGAGCCGGATGTTCGGCACCACGCTGGAGCTGGTTACCACCCCGGACGGGACCGGTGGGCAGGTCACGCACCGGATGCCCACCAGCGCGCTGAGCGTGCCGGCCGTGCTCGACGGCGTGGTCACCGCGGTACTCGGGCTCGACGACCGCCCGCAGGCCCGCCCGCAGTTTCGCCGCCCTGCTGCCGCCGCGGTGTCAACCAGCTATACCCCGCTCCAGCTCGGCCGCATCTACCGGTTCCCGGACGGCACCGACGGCGCTGGTCACACTATCGCGATCATCGAGTTGGGCGGGGGGTTCGTGCAGGCGGATCTCGACGCCTACTTCGCTGGGCTGGGCATCACCGGGCCGGTGGTGAAAGCGGTCGGCGTCGATGGCGGAGCCAACGCCCCGGAACACGATCCCAATAGCGCAGACGGCGAAGTGCTGCTGGACATCGAGGTCGCCGGTGCGCTCGCGCCAGCGGCGACCCTGCTCGTCTACTTCGCCCCCAACACCGACGCCGGTTTCGTCGACGCGATCGCCGCCGCCGCGCACGCCACCCCGACACCCACCACGATCAGCATCAGCTGGGGCCTGCACGAGGACGGCTGGACCGGCCAGGCCCGCACCGCCATGGATGGCGCGCTCGCTGACGCGGCCGTACTCGGCGTGACGGTGACCGCGGCCGCCGGCGATGACGGCAGCAGCGATGGCGCCCCCGACGGCCAGCCCCACGTCGATTTCCCGGCGTCCAGCCCGCACGCCTTGGCCTGCGGGGGAACCCGGCTGCAAGCCAACCCGACTACCGGGGAGGTGATCTCTGAGACGGTGTGGAACAACGGCGCCGGACGCGGGGCCACCGGCGGTGGCGTCAGCGCGGCATTCGACCGGCCCAGCTGGCAAGCCGCGGCCGGGGTGCCGTTGCAGCACGGTAAGCCGGGTCGCGGCGTTCCGGACGTCGCGGCCGTGGCCGACCCGCAGACCGGCTACCGGGTCCGGGTTGACGGCATCGACGCCGTGATCGGCGGGACCAGCGCGGTGGCGCCGCTGTGGGCGGCCCTGGTGACCCGCCTGGCCCAGGCAGCGCAGCGGCGGCTGGGTCTGGTGCAGCCGCTGCTCTACGGCATTCCCCGCGGTTTTCGGGACATCACCGCCGGCAGCAACGGCGCCTTCACGGCCGGCCCCGGCTGGGATGCCTGCACTGGCCTTGGGGTACCCGACGGCGCCAGCCTGCTCACCGCCCTACGCCAGCACCCCAAGTCCGCGGACTAGCGGCGACTTGTCAGGGTTTGGAGGGCGGTTAGCGGGCGTGTGGTGCGAGGGGGCGGCCGTCGTGGGCGAAGGAGGCGTCGCGGTGCGGGTCACGGGTGGAGTGCTGCTGGCGGGATAGGGTGGCCAGCACCGTGCGCAGATCGGCCAGCAGGACGGCGGCGAGGTCGTGCGTCATCCCGTTGCGGATCACGAAACGCAATACCGCCAAGTCGGTGCGATCGGCGGGGAAGGTGTAGGCCGGCACCTGCCAGCCGTGCTCGCGCAAGCCGGCGGAGATGTCAAACACGGTGTAGTTGGTGATGTCCTCGGCCAGCACGGCGGCGAACACCGGCAGCTGGCTGCCGTCGGTGAGCAGCCGCAGCGGACCCAGCGCGGCGACGTCCGCGGCGAGCTGGGTGGCGACATCGCGGCAGTGCTGCTGCACGCGCCGGTAGCCGTCGCTGCCCAGCCGCAGGAACTGGTAGTACTGCGCAACGACCTGCGCGCCGGGCCGGGAGAAGTTCAACGCGAAGGTGGCCATCTCGTCGCCCAGGTAGTTCACCCGATAGATCAGCTCTTCGGGCAAGGCTGGGGCGTCGCGCCACACCACCCATCCAACCCCGGGATAGACCAGCCCGTACTTGTGTCCGGAGGTGTTGATCGAGGTCACCCGCGGCAGCTGGAAGTCCCAGACCAGCTCGGGATCGAGAAACGGCGCGATCATCGCCCCGGACGCGCCGTCGACGTGCACCGGCACGTCGGGCCCGCCATCGGCGGCTAGCTGATCCAGCGCGGCGCAAATCTGCGCCACCGGCTCATAGCTGCCGTCGAAGGTGGAGCCGAGCACCGCCACGACTCCGATGGTGTTGTCGTCGACATGGGGCAGCGCCGAGGCGGCGTCGAGGTGGAAGCGCTCGCCGCGCATCGGTACCAACCGCGGCTCGACTTCGAAGTAGTTGGCGAACTTGTCCCAGCAGACCTGGACGTTGTTGCCCATCACGATGTTCGGGGTACCGGTGCCACCGCGGGCCCGCCACCGGCGCTTGAGCGCCAGTCCGGCGAGCATGCCGGCCTCGCTGGAACCGGTGGTGGAGCAGCCGGGCGCGGCGTCGGGTTCAGCCGCGCCCCACAGCCGGGCGAGCACTCGCACGCAGCGCCGTTCGAGCTCCGCGGTACGCGGGTACTCGTCCTTGTCGATCATGTTCTTGTCGGCGCACTCGGCCATCAGCTGGGTGGCGAGTGGGTCCATCCAGGTGGTGACGAATGTGGCGAGGTTCAGCCGGGCGTTGCCGTCCAGCATCAGCTCGTCGTGCACCAGCTGGTAAGCAAGCTCGGCGTCCATGCCGAACTCCGGGAGCCGGTCCCGAGGCACGGTCACGGGCTCCCGGGTGAACAGCGGGTTGACGGTCAGCTCGCGGGTGCCGACCGGCTGTGGGTTGTCCGGGTGGGCGAGGGGCACTCAGTGATCATGCCCCACGCCGCGGCGTCAGTAATAGTGCCGCCTGCCGAACATCGGGCGTCCGACGGCCCCGAGCAGCTCCAGGATCACTCCCACCACAATCAAGATGATCCCGAGGGTCCACAGAATCGGGATCCCGGCCAGCCATGCCACGATCAGTAAGACAATACCAAGGACGATCATGATGTCTCTCCTGGAGGAGTTGTTTCCCGGAACGTTACGACACGTTCTGGGCGTCTGCTCGCTATCGTAGTCCATAATGGACCGCTGTCGAAAGCAGGAAACCGTCGAAGCCGCCCCGTGTGTAAGACCGGATGAAAACGGGTACCTGACCGGCTGACAGTACTGACCCGAGTTAAGAGGAGGTTCCCCAAAGATAGGTGGCTTGGTCCTCTGGCGGGCCGCCGCGGCGATTGTTGAGCAACGATTCGTCGCCGCCTCACAGTCCCGCAGGCGACCTTCGATAGACCCTCTACCTGCGGGACAGCCACCGGATCGGGGCGCTCTCGGAAGCGGACAGGCTACCCCAAAAGTGGCTTTGGAGTTCGCTCTTGGCTCGGTTTTGGCTGGCCGGTGGTAGATTTGCACGATAAGGCAGGACTTACCTGCCGACATGCGGTCGACGAGCTGTCCCGCATCGTCAAGCATTAGCGCCCGGCTACTCTTGGCATTATCGACAGTGCTGTTGGCCGACCTCGCCGGAATGACTCGTGAGTGGCGACGCCCGCTATAGCACGCGTCGCCACTCACGAGGACCATTCGGTGCCGTCGAGGCATCTGGTGCGAAGCCCGCGAAACCGATGTGACAAGGTGTGGCGGTGGCACGCGACGGCCGGCAGCGGTGGCGACGGGCTGCCGTTGCGCTCGTCGGGCTTGGCGCCGCCGCACTGGCTGCCCGGGTGTTGTACGACAGCAGCGACGAGCTGCTCACGGCCGCCGACACCTTGACCTCGGTGCAGGTCGGATGGGTTGTGGTAGCCGTCCTCGTTGAGGTGGTGTCGTACGCGGCGCGAGGGGCCGCGAACGCGGTGGTGCTTCGCCGCGGCGGTGGAGGAGCCGGCGTGACCACCCTCAGTGCTGCCACGCTGGCCAGCGATGCGGCCGCGTATTGCCTCCCATTCGGATTCGCCGCCTCCGGCCTAGTCATGGTCGATGTGCTCCGGCGCCGCCGGGTCAGCGCTGCGGTGGCTGGTTGGATGTTCGCGGTCTGCTCGGTGTTCTACGTCAGCTCGGTGACGGTGCTGACGTTGATCGCCGTGCAGATCGCCGGCGATGACGACCCGATTGCCGGCTTGCAGGCGATCAGCGGTGGGCTGTTGGGCGCCTTGGTCGTGTTCGGCGCCGGGTATGCGCTGTTACGCCGTCCTGCGGTGCGTCGCCGGCTTACCCACCTGCTGCACCGTTCAAGGATCGCCTCCGGTCGGGTAGCGCGGTGGGCGCCGTTGCGGGCATTCCTGCGGGACTGGGCGCAGCAGTTGCGCACGGTGCGGTTAACTCCACTGGCCGGGGCGGCGGCGTTCGCCTTCATGATGGTGTCCTGGGTAGCCGACGTCTCGGTGCTGGCCATCGCCTTCCTGGCGTTGCACTCCGCCCCGCCGTGGACCGGGTTGCTGCTCGCGTACTGCGCCGGGCAGATCGCGGCGAGCCTGCCGGTGACTCCCGGTGGGATCGGGGTGGTGGAAGGCAGCATCACGCTGGCCCTGGTGGCCTTCGGCGGCGCCGAGACCATCACGCTGGCCGCTGTGTTGCTGTACCGGCTGATCGCTTACTGGGGTTGCCTTCCCGCCGGAGGGTTAGCTTGGCTGGTGCTACGCATCACCGCACCCGCTGCCGTCGAGGAACCCGCCGCTGCCCGGGATGCGCCGATGAGCCCGGCGGTCGTGGAAGCGGAGCCGCTGCCATGACTATCATGATCCCGGGCCTGCGGTGGCGGCCTGCCGCGATAGCCGGTGTCGTGATCGCGTGCATCTTGGCGGCGGCCTGCTCGGGCCCGCGCAGCGGGGCCTCTGCCACCGGTGAGGTATCCGGTTGCGCTGCTGTGCTGCCGCTAGCTCGCAGCATCGTCCACGACGAGGGGATGCTCACCGAGGTCCGGCGGATCAGCCGCAGTCAGGCCGACGCGCTAAGCCGGCAGCTGGGTGTGCACCCGGTGGCGCCGTCGCGTGCGCGTCCCGGCCTGCCCACTCCTCATCGTCCCGTTCGTCCCGGGTGGCCCCATGCCTGCTTGGTCGTCTACCGCGGCAACTACCCGGCGGGAACGATTGCCGGAGCCAGCCCCCCGGCGGTGGGCGGCCACTACGCCCTGATCATCCTGCGGGTGCGGCACCCTGCGGTCGAGCGCATCCTGGTCACCGACCACCTGCCCAAGGGCGTGGTCCCGTGAGCGCTCACGTTTCTTTCCGGCGTTCGACGAAGAAGTTCACCTCACCGCCCTGCTCCTCGACGTCGAGCTGTTGCTCGTGGAGGTCATAGACCAGGCCGGGGGAGAGGAAAATCTTGGCGCCGTGCGCCTCTAGCACGGTGTCATCCGCGGCTGGGGCTCGCGCGATAGACAGCCCTAGACCCGCTGCCCGGCTGGTCGTGCTCTGCGGCGAGATTCGCAGGCCCGCAGTGTCACCCATGTCGTTGGCGGTGACGAGTGAGTTGATGGCCCGAGCTGCGGCCTCGGTGACTGTCAGCATGCCGTTACCGTAGGGGTCTTCTTCCGGCAACGCATAGGCGGGAGACCGGCACGTCTGGGTGCCGGCGTCCTCGCGTTCAATTCGTAGTCAATTCTCAGGTGATGCCTGCTCCGTGGTCAGCGCTTCGACGGTGTGTTCCCGCACCGGGCGCAGCTCAAATTCCCCGAACTGGCCGCGCCGCACGGCAACGGCACTCATCGGCAGGGGTCGGTTCTGCCGATGGCGGGGAGTCACGGTCATTCCGGACCGCGGTCGGCGGTCGGAGACGGGCGTGCGCATGTGGTCCTTCTTCGTTGTGGTGTTATCCGGGGTGGTGTTATCCGGCTCCCGCCAACCGGGGTAGGAGCGCGCGACGCGCGGGCACAGCGGAACGAAACCGCATGCAGGGCGCCCCCCGGCGTGATCGACGGAAGATGGGTTATGACAGACGAGCAGCCAGCACGACACTGCCCCCGGGGCTCTCGTCCCCGGTGCAGAGTACTCCCGCTGTCAACAGGGGTATACCTGCTATCGGATGGCACCAGCAGGCTCACAGCCTCGGGCCGTGCTGGCGCAGTCCGGAATTATCGCAGGCCGACACGCTTTTCGGCACCCGTGCATGCGATCATCTGGCATAGGTAGGCTCGTGACTATAGCCCGGTCGCTAGCCGGACTCCGACCCCACCAGTGTGCAGGGAGGCTCCGGTGGAGCTCGACCTTTACTTCTTTCGTTCCGATTCCTTCTGCCCCGCTGTGTACCGACTTAGGCAGGCTGTCCCGTGAGTAGTCCCCCCGGTGAGAAGGCGCGTGGCGGCACCACGGGCCGTGCGCCGCACGCCACCAAGATGGTGGCTTGGACCGGGGTGGACTGTCTGCGTCTGGAGGCGGCTCGGGTGCTTCTCACCGAGCGTGGCTTGCGGGCTACCGGATCGATGGTGAGCTGCCGGCACGACGGCGTGGAGGCGTACTCGGCGTCCTACTCCTTGACCACCGACGAGACCGGGGTAGTCGAGCGCTTGACCGTCCGGACCACGCGGGCCCAAGGCCAGCAACACGTCACTCTGAGCCGCTCGGAGGAGGGCATCTGGCTGGTCGACCACGGACAGGGCGCGGTGCGGACCAACTTCGGCGGCGCTTTGGACGTCGATCTGCAGTTCAGCCCACTGTTCAATGCGCTGCCGGTCCGCCGGCTGAACCTGCACCGGATGGCAGCCAAGCACGAGCTGGCGATGGCGTTCGTGTCATTGCCGGATCTGGAAGTCAGCAGAGTTCCGCAGACCTACCGCACCGTCTCGCTAGGTGAGCCCGCGGTGGTCAGCCTCAGCAGCGACTTGTACGAGACGGAGTTCACCGTTGACGCCGACGGTGTGGTGCTGGACTATCCCGGGCTAGCCCGCCGCTCTTAAGTTTGCGTCCTGAGCCCGGTGATGCGCGCAGCCAGGGCGAGTATCACCTGTTCCCCGCCGCGGACTGCGGCCAGCTGGATGCCCGTGGGGAGTCCGGTCTGGTGCGGTGCCGGTACGGACAAGGCCGGCCATCCCAGCAGGTTGAACGGCAGAGTCAGGGATAGCAGCGCGGGCAGCACCCGCACCTCAGTACCGTCCGGTGCGTCGACCCGCTGGGCGCCGATCGGGGTGGCGCGCACGGGGGTGGTCGGGACCAGCAGCACATCGATCCCTTCGGCGCCCAGCCGGGCGGTCAGCTCGGCGGTCAGCCGCCGGCGGATGCGCTGTGCGGTGATGTAGTCAGCGGCGGTGTACGCCCCAGCGGCCTGCAAGCGCTCCGCGGTGAACGATTGGTAGTCGCCTGGCCGCTGGTCCAGCCAGTGCCGGTGGGTGGCGTAGGCCTCCGCGCTCACGATCACCCGGTAGCTGGCGGCCAGCTCGTCGATCTGGGGCAGGTGTATCTCGCGCATCGTGACACCGGCGGCGACCAGCGTGTCAGCGGCACGATCCAGCGCAGCGGCGATTTCTGGGTCGTGCACCTGCCAGTAGGCGTCGGCGGGCCGCCCCACCACGGTGTTTGCGATCGGCGCAGACAGGTCGATAGGCGACCGGCTCAGCGCGGTGAACGTCTCGCTGATGATGTCGACGTCCGCACCGAGCAGCGCTACGTGGTCCAGCGTCTCCGCCAGCGGGAACACCCCGGTCATAGGCAGTACGTCGCGGGCCGGCTTGAGCCCGACCACGCCACACAGGGCGGCCGGGATCCGTCCTGAGCCGCCGGTGTCGGTGCCTACTGCCAGCGGCACCAACCCGGCGGCTACCAGGGCCGCCGAGCCGCTGGACGAGCCGCCGGTGATCCGCTGGGGATCATGGGGGTTGCGGCACGGTCCCTGGGCTGCGACATCGCCGGTGGACCCGTAACCAAACTCGTGGGTGTGCGTCTTGGCGACTATCAGCGCGCCGGCGGCGCGCAGCCGGGCTACCACCTCGGCGTCCTGGCCGGCGGGTGGGGCGTCGGCGAGCACCGCGCTGCCACACCGGGTGGGCGCTCCCGCAACGTCGATGAGGTCCTTGACGGCGACCGGTACCCCGCGCAACGGACCAGCTGTGGCCGCCACTGTGCCGGGCTGGGGGCACACGTGCACCACGGCGTTATACGGATTGTCAGCTAGCACGTTCACAAGTTGTCCACACTAGGGTCTGCTGTCCACAGCATGCGGGCACCGGCATAGCGGGCCGGCGTTGGGTTGGTGACGCTGTGCCAGGCGTTGATCGAGGAACTGGCGGCCTCCCGGACGGTGTGCTTAGCAGAGCGGACGCATTACGTGGTGGTCTGACGAGGCGCCAGGTCCAAGCATCGGATCCGCGCCGGATGGACCGTGCTGCGATTCACCTGGCATGAAGCATTACGGACATGATCACTGGTCGTGTGCCGTAGGCGGCACCGCATGTCGCGCAGCGCACACAAACGCTGATTAACCCTGGATTAGCCGGCAGCGGGTGCCCTCCAAGGCGACGACCCGACCGCCGGATCGGCCGATCTCGCGCAGCTGGCGCAGCGCGTCGGGGGCGGCCAGATCGACGGTCATGGTGTCGCCGGTGCGGTGACGAGCCTCAAAGACCCGGCGGGCGCGGTGGCCGGCTTGCAGGGTGGCGCTCAGCGCGCCGGTGGACGCCAGTGAACCGCGGGCCGCGCCGAGCCGGCCCAACGCGTCGTCCACCGCTTCGAGCAGCGCGTCCCGGTTGCCCTCACACATCGCGCGGACCAGTTCGGGGGCCGACGCGGCTACCCGGGTGCCATCGGTGAACGACCCCGCGGCCAGCGCCATCGCCAATGGCCCACCGTCGGCGCCCACCGATGCGAGCACCGCGGCCAGCACATGTGGTAGATGCGACACCCGAGCTACCGCGGCGTCGTGATCGGCGGCGCCGGCCGGTACCACGTGCGCACCGCAGTCCAGCGCGAGCTGCGTCACCTGCGCCCACACCACTGGGTCCGCGCCGTCGTCGCTGCCCACCACCCACGACGCCCCGTGGAACAGCGTCGCCGACCCGGCCGACCAACCGGAGGCAGACGTGCCGGCCATTGGGTGCCCGCCGACATAGCGGGCTGCCGGTGCCCGCCGGGCCACCGCCGCCGCGACGGGCTGCTTGACGCTCACCACGTCGGTGAGACGGCAGCGCGGGGCGTGGCGCGCGACGACCCTCAGCACATCGGCCACCGCAGGCAGCGGCACCGCGAGCACCACCACAGCATCGTCCGCAGTGCCAACCAGCAGGTCCTCGATTGAGGACGTGACGTCGAAGCCGGCGTCGCGGGCCGCAGCAGCGGTGGCCTCAGAACGGGTGGCGCCCCGGACCTTCCAGCCCGCGGCGTCGGCCGCGCGCACCAACGAGCCGCCGATCAAGCCCAGCCCGACGACACTCAGAGCGCCCTGGTTCACGAGGTCAGCGCCTGCAGGGCGAAACCGGCGTAGAGCGCGACACCGTGCACCATCGCCGACTCGTTGAACACCACCCGGTTGGAGTGGTTCGCCGGTGCAGTGTCCGGCTCGCGACCTTCCGGGCAGGCGCCCAGAAACGCCATCGCGCCGGGCACCTTGGCCAGCACGTAGGAGAAGTCTTCGGCGCCCATGAGGGGGTCGGGCATCGGCTCAGCGTGGCGTTCGCCGAGGATGCCGCGGGCCAGTTCGATCACCTGGTGGCTCACTTCGTCGTCGTTGACGGTGACGGGGTAGCCGTGCTTGATCTCCACGGTGGCGGTGCAGCCGTGGGCCGCGGCGACGTGTTCACAGATCCGGCGAACCTCCTCGTGCAGCTTGCTGCGGGTGTGCTCGGACAGCGCCCGGATCGTACCCTCCAGCTGCGCGGTCTCCGGGATGATGTTGGTCGTCGTGCCGGCGACGATCCGGGTAACGGTGACCACTGCTGGGTCGAAGACGCTGAACGTCCGGGTGATCATGGTTTGCAGCATGCCGACCATTGCGGCCGCGGCAGGCACCGGGTCGAGCGCGTTCTGCGGCGCGCTGGCGTGGCCGCCTTGCCCAGTGACTGTGACGCGCAGGACGTCCGAGCACGCCATGATGGGGCCTGGCCTGGTTTGCACCAGCCCGCTGTCGAGCGTGGAGGTGATGTGCAGGGCCAGCGCGAGTTCTGGCATCCCGGCGACCTCCAGCAGGCCCTCGTCGAGCATGTGCCGGGCGCCGTGGAAGCCTTCTTCGCCGGGTTGGAACATCAACAGCACCCGACCGGCCAGCTCGTCGCGCTGTTCGGCGAGCAGCCGTGCCGCCGAGGCCAGCATGGCGACGTGGGTGTCGTGCCCGCAGGCATGCATCGAGCCGGGCAGCTCCGAGCTGAACGGCACCCCCGACTCCTCGGTCACCGGCAGCGCGTCCATGTCCGCGCGCAACAGCACGGTCGGGCCCGGTCGGGCGCCCTCGATTACGCCGATCACTGAGGTGGTGCTCTCCTGCCCGGTGTGCACCTGCACCGGGAGGCCGGCCAGCGCCTGCACCACGGCGGATTGCGTCTCGGGTAGGTGCAGTCCCTGTTCCGGGTGCTGGTGTAAAGCCCTCCGCAGTGCGACCGTGCGCGGCTGCAGTTGCCGGGCAGCAGCCACCAGGTTTGTCGAGTTGGGGCTGGTCGAATGCAGCCGGATAAGGCTGTTGGCGCCCTGCCTATGCCGGGGCCGATGACGGGGGCCGGGCGTACTCACAACCGCTTATTGTCGCACTTTATCCCGCTGTTGGGCGGTTCGATACCTGACCGTACTTTCGTGCCACCGCAGACGGCGCATACTGGTGTCATGACGATCAGCGGCTTCGCTGTCGCGGTGGTTCGCGAGGATGGGCGCTGGCAGTGCACCAAACTGGACGCGGCGGCCCTGCGGGACCTCGACGCGGCCATCACTGAGCTGCGTGCACAGCGCTCCACGGGGGCGGTCTTCGGCTTGCTCGACGTCGATGACGAGTTCTTCGTCGTGGTGCGACCGGTGCCGGGTGGGGTGGCGTTGCTGCTGTCCGACGCGGTCGCCGCACTGGACTACGACATCGCGGCCGATGTGCTCGATTTGCTGCGCGTGGAGGTCCCCGATGAGGATGCGGTGGACCCGGACGACGTGTGGCCAGAGGGTGACCTCGGTGTGCTTGCCGATCTTGGGTTGCCGGCGGAAGAGATGCAAGTGATCATCGACGAGGTGGATCTTTACCCGGACGAACAGCTCGACATGATCGCCCAACGGTGTGGATTCCGGCCGCAGCTGTCCGCGCTACTGGCAAAGCAACCCGGGTAAATCCCGGATGGCCCCACAATGACCACAGCGACTAGTGCCCAAGTGGCGCTGGTGCGCCGCGCCTTGGAAGTCGCTCGCGGCGCCATGGTCACCGGCGACGTTCCGGTGGGTGCCGTGTTGGTGGATGCCGACGGCGTCGAGCTGGCCGCCGCCTGCAATGCCCGGGAAGCCACCGGGGACCCGACCGCGCACGCCGAAATGCTGGTCCTGCGCGCCGGCGCTGCCCGGCTGGACAATGGCTGGCGGCTGACCGGCTGCACGCTGGCCGTCACTGTGGAGCCATGCACCATGTGCGCCGGGGCCCTGGTGGCGGCCCGGGTGGACCGCCTGGTGTTCGGCGCCTGGGAACCCAAGACCGGTGCCGTCGGGTCGTTGTGGGACGTGGTGCGCGACCGCCGGTTGAACCACCGCCTGGA
>DATELN010000179.1:0-3410 GCA_035276605.1 Pseudonocardiaceae bacterium
GCGCTGCCCGACGCACTGGCCGGGGTTGCTTTCCTGTCCGGCGGCCAGTCCCCGGAGGAGGCCACCGCGAACCTGGCTGCCATGCAGAAACACGACACACCATGGCCGTTGACCTTCTCCTTCGGGCGCGCCCTGGTGGACCCCGCGCTCAAGGCCTGGCACGGCGAGTCCTCCCTGGTCGAGGCCGGCCAGCAGGCGTTGTTCAGTCGAGTCGCACCCAACTCGTCTGCGTTGGTGACGGCGTAACTCGGGAAAGCCTCGTGAGTGGCATTCGGTGCCAGAGCACCGAATGCCACTCACGAGGCTTAGCGAAACAGGCCTTCGCGCAACGCGGTGGCCACCGCTGCTGCGCGGTCGGTTACGTCGAGCTTGCGGTAAATACCGCGCACGTGGCTCTTGACGGTCTCTTCCCCTACCACCAGTTCCGCGGCGATGGCCCGGTTGGATGAGCCGGCCACCATCAGGGACAGCACCTCGCTTTCCCGTTGAGTGAGCCCAAGACGCGCGCCGGGCCAGAACTCACCCGCTTGCAGCCGGGCGGCTGAGGCACCCGCCCGGGCAGCCAAGCCAGCGTCGATGACGATCGCACCGGCATGCGCCCGCAGTAAGTGCTCGACTAGCTCAGGACCGTCGATGCGTTTGAGAAGGTAGCCGGCAGCGCCGGCCTGAATGGCTTGGTAGAGGTACTGCTCGTCGTCGTAGACGGTCAGCAGAATTACTCGCCGCCCGGGGGAATCCTGCACGAGGTCGCGGCACAGGTCCAACCCGCTCTGCCCGCCGAGGCGCACGTCGGCCAGCACGATGTCCGGGTTCAAGACCGCGACGACCCGACGCGCGGTCGGCGCGTCGGCGGCTTCTCCGACCACTTTGACTTGCCCGGCGAACCGGCTGAGCATTGCTTTTAAGCCCGTGCGCACCATCTCGTGGTCGTCGACCAGCACCACCCGAAGCGGCTGGCCTTCCATGTGCCGAGTGTAATCGTGGTAGCTGGCATTCGGGTGGCGCAATGGGCTCCCCTTGCCATTCCCTCCAGGAGGGGACGCCGGCAGCGGCCTGGCCCGCTTATGGTCAAACACGGTCTTCTGGGAAGAAATGGGGTGTGCCGTGCCCGACAAGTTATTGCGAATGGAGCGCGCGGGATCGAGTTCGTCGCGGCCAGTGATGCTCGCCATCGCCGGTGACAGCGCAGCAGGCAAGACCACCCTGACCAAAGGACTGGTGGATGCGCTCGGTGCCGATCGCATCACCTCTTTATGCGTCGACGACTACCACCGCTACGACCGCCAGGAACGCAAGGGCCTGCCGTTCACCGCGCTACACCCGGACTGCAACTACGTGCAGATCATGGAGCAGCACCTGCAGCTGCTGGCCACCGGTCAACCGGTGCTCAAACCGGTCTACGACCATGACACCGGTGAGCTCACCAGGCCCGAGCTCATCGAGCCCACCGAGTTCGTGATCGTGGAAGGCCTGCTGCCGCTGCACACCCGGCTGGCTCAGGCGTGTTTCGACATCACCGTCTACCTCGACCCGCCCGAGCACATCCGCCGCGATTGGAAGGTCAAGCGGGACACCACCAAGCGCGGGTACACCCCTGAACAGGTGCTGGCTGAACTCGACAAGAGAGAGCCCGAGTCCGAGGCATTCATCCGCCCGCAGCGCTCCGCGGCCGACATCGTGGTCCGGTTCGGTCCCATCGAGCAGCGTCACGACCCGCCGGAGACGCCGCTGTCGGCTGAGCTGACGCTGCGTCCGACGATCCGCCACCCCGACCTGACCCACGTGTTCCGGGAGACCGACCGCCGAGCTATGCACTTGCGGTTGGCTCGCGACGAGGTCGGCAGGCCAGTAGAACAGCTGCACATTCACGGCTATGTGCCCCGCGAAGAGAGCCAGCTGCTGGAAAAGGCGATCTGGGCGGAGCTGGACACCGAGACAGAGCTGCCGTCCTCGCTAGGCCATATCGGTGACAGCGCCCGCAGTGAGCCGCTGGCGATCACCCAGCTGCTGCTGTTGTACCACCTGCTCGATTCCGTCCGCTGAGCCGGCATACGCGCCGATACTCCAATGCAATTTGTCGATGGAGTAGTTGATCCATCGCTGACCGCAGCCAGTGGTGAGCAATCGTCATCCGGAGAACGGAGGTTTATCGATAAGTTCAGTGACAGGCTGGACCTTCGCCTACCATTAAGTTAGCCTTCCCTAACTCGCTTCAGGTTGGAACTACCAGCGGAGCGGCTTATGGAACGGCGTCAAGCGATCGCCTGGGCTGGTTCGATCGCGCTATTCGGCTGTGTCAGCACGCTATTGGTGGGCTCGCTCGCCGGCGGATTTGGCTTCCACATCACGCAGCCGTCGCCGACGCAGACGATCGGGCCAGGACCATTACCCCGACCGTCTGAAGAACTGCCCGCCCCGGACAGCGGGCAACTGCCGACAGTACCCATCGCTCCGGCACCGAAAACTGGGCCAAGCGATCCTGTTTCCGCGTCCGCTCCGGCGAGTGCTGGCGCACCGCCGGCGCCAGACCCTATGCCGGACGTCGATTACCCGCACGCGCCGGCCGGCCACGTGAAGTTATCAGCGGACGTGTTGATTTCCTCACCCAGCGCGATGGCCGCCCGGAAGGAAGCCCCCCCGCCACCACGCGATGTCGACAAACCAGATGCTCCAGCGGGCAAAAAGGTGCCCGCGCCGATTCCCAACAAAAAACCATTCCGCGATATCCATACTGTCGATCCGCCGAAGCGCGTGGTTAAAAGTCCCCAGCCGCAAGACATTGAAAAGATTATCCGCTCGCAGATTCGCGCATCTGGGTGGCCCGACGCCCACAATGGCACATCGGTACGTAACCGGTCGACAGGCGGTGGACCGAAGGTCGAGGGCAATGGCGGCAAAGCCCGCGGCCAGGACGACAGTCACGATGGCTGACTCGCAGGTCCGGCCAGCTGGCGCTGCCCGGATTTGGGCCGGCGGATTCAGCATCACCATCATGGTGTCCCTGTTCGTGATGATGGTGCCGGCGCCGGACGCGGCCGCCCGCGACCTCGGTCCGGCCGTGTGGTGGTACGTGGCCCGCGCCGCCGGCCTGGTGGCGTGGCTGTTGCTGGGCGTGTCCGTCGTGGGCGGCCTGCTACTGGCCGTGCGGCTTACCCAGGGACGCAGCCGCGCCTGGACGCAGGGCCTGCACGAGTTCATCGGGGTGCTGGCGGTCGTTTTCACCGTTGTTCACCTCGTTGCTGTGCTCGCCGCCGACCAGCTGGGAATCGGGCCGCGGCAGCTGGTCATCCCGTTCACCCGGCCGGATAATCCGGTCGCTCAGGGTTTCGGAGTGCTGGCCTGCTACCTGCTGGCCGCGGTCATGTTGACGTCGTGGGCGCGGGCGTCGTTGCCCTGGCGATGGTGGCGCC
>DATELN010000180.1:0-27688 GCA_035276605.1 Pseudonocardiaceae bacterium
GTCCGCAACAGCCTGGTAAGGGTTGACGATCACCGGAAGCGGTTCGTACTCGACGACGATCGCCTCACAGCCGTCCTTGGCGATGTAGGGGTCGTCGGCGACCACGCACGCAATTTCCTGGCCCTGGAAGCGGACCTTGTCGGTGGCCAACACGGGTTGGGTGTCATAGGAGATAGTCGGCATCCAAGCCAGGTTGTGCTGGGCCGCCATGTCACCGGTGAGCACCATGTGCACACCAGGAATCTGCCACGCCTTGCTCGTGTCGATCGACTTGATCCGTGCGTGGGCCAGTGGGCTGCGGAGGATCTCCATGTGCAACATGCCGGGCAACTTGAAGTCGTCTGTGTAGTTGCCCCTACCGACCAGGAACCGGTCGTCCTCCACCCGCTTGCGGCTTGAACCCAAGCCGCCAATCTTGATTTCGTCTAGCGCCTGCGCCACGTCACATCTCCCTTATCGTCGGCTTCTGGTCTCAAGCGTGTACGCTCCGCCGTCGGTCCGCATTTTCTCAGCAGCCCAGAGCACAGCCTTTACAATGTTTTGGTAACCGGTGCAACGACAAAGGTTGCCGGCCAAGCCCCAACGGATATCTTCCTCTGTCGGGTTAGGGTTCTCATCAAGAATTGCTTTCGATGCCAGCATCATCCCGGGCGTGCAGAAACCGCACTGCAGTCCGTGCTCCTCCCGGAAACCTTGCTGGATGGGGTGCAGCTCAGCGGGCATGCCGAGGCCTTCGACGGTCGTCACCTCGTGTCCGTCGAGCATGACGGCGAACATGGTGCACGACTTCATGGGCAAACCATCGACTAGCACTGTGCACACGCCGCAGTTCGTCGTGTCGCAGCCGATGTGCGTGCCGGTCAGACCCATAATTTCACGAAGGAAGTGGGCCAGCAGTATGCGAGGCTCGACATCGACAGACTTCGGTTCCCCGTTTACCACGACGTTAATTCGTCGCTCTTCCACGCCGCCTCCTAGACGTCGCTATGCTTAAAAGACATCCTCGGGTCGAACCGTCAGGCCGCTCGGGCTTGTGGGCTACTTAACCCGCGCTGGACAAAGGTGTACACAATGTGGCGCTTGAACTCAGCACTGCCGCGGACGTCGGTCTTAGGTTGAGCCGCTTCCGCCGCCAGCCGTGCTGCCTGATCGATCGTGCTCCCACTAAGCGACTTACCCGCCAGCGCCTGCTCAGCCGATGTGCATTGGATGTTGTTTCCCCCGACCCCGGTGAGCGCGATACCGGCTCGGTTGACTGTGCCGCCGGACATCTCCAGCGCGATGGCCACCCCAACGGTCGCGAAGTCGCCCACCCGCCGCTCGAGCTTGAGGTAAGTACCGGTACGCGTGCCACGCGCGGCCGGCACGCGAGCCCCCACCGCGATCTCACCGGCCTGCAAGGCGTTTTGGAATGGCCCAACCACGAACTGCGAGACCGGGATGGCGCGCTCCTTGCCCTCAGCGTTCCGGGCGATGATCTCGCCACCCAACGCCAACATCACCGATGCCCAGTCGCCCTGCGGATCTGCGTGGCAAATTGAGCCGACCATGGTTCCGCGATTGCGTACCATGGGGTCGGCGATGAGTGGCGCAGTTGCCGACATGACCGGGAACTTACTGCGCAACATTGCGGACTTCTCGAAAGTTCTGTGCCGGGTCAGCGCCCCAATACTGAGCGACCCGTCGGAACCTTCTTCGAGATAGTCGAGGCCCGAAATATTGTTGATATCGACGATGCAAGCGGGCGCCGCAAAGCGCAGTTTGATAAGAGGAATGAGACTTTGTCCGCCGGCGAGGATCTTCGCCTCGTCACCGTATGCCTGCATAACGCCAAAGGCTTCATCGAGCGTACGTGGGGCCTCGTAGTGGAAACGAGACGGGTACATCCAATACCCTCCTAGTCCTGAATAATCCACGGAAAAGCTATATCACACAATCCATTCATTGACTGACCCGTCCGTAGAAATCCTATTCGGACACTACGAAGAGCAATTAAAAACCCGCCGACCAACAAAGGTCAGGTGCATTAAGCCGAGTCGCTGTGGACCACTCAGGTGTCCATCAAGCCGAGGCCGTGCCGCGGCGGAGCCTCATCAGCCGACCCGTAACTGGAGGTCGATTCGTGGCGGGGGGACGACTGGCTGGCCGGGGGCGGGCTCGGCCTCTCCGGGGGCGGGCTCGGCCTCTCCGGACTGGCAGGCTCGTTGGAGGGCCGGTATTCCTTGCGGGGCTCGCGCGCAGGCTCGGCAACGGCCACCGGCAGGCTTTCTTCCTCAGGATTCGGGCGAGGCTGCTGGTGTGGCGGCCATGGTCCGGGCACCGGCTGACCAGCGATGCGAAGCCAGTCCACCACTTCTGGCCATGCCCAGATTGTGGGGCTTTTCCCGGTCTTCGGCGCATTCTCGATCAGCTCGAAGATGCGGGGATTACCACGACTGTGTCCGGTTGACTCGATCGCCATCGATCTGGCCCCTCTCTAGCTCTAGTGCCGGCTTCCGGTGGGATCGCTGGCTCGCGCGTCCAGTTTGAGGGCACGCGCGCCATTAGTCCACACGGCTGCGGATCGGCGTGTCAAGAGCGTCTAAGCGCCACCTCGCCGCATCTGTGCACCCAAGACGTCCCAGGCAGGGCCATGTGTTGATAGTTGTTTTACAACCCGAGTTGCGAGATGATGAGGCATGGTTGCGGCAGCCGCGTTGATCTTGCGTGAAGGTGATCGTGGACGCCTCGAGGCGCTCGCGCGCTCGGCGTCGGCGCGGCCCGCCTTGGCACAGCGCGCGCGGATCGTCTTGATGTCCGCGGAGGGTCTGACGAACACCGAGATCGCCCGACGCACCGGAGCGACGCGACCAACCGTCATCAACTGGCGCAACCGCTATGCCGCCGGGGGCATCAGTGCCCTAGGTGACTTGCGCCGGCCTGGCCGGCCCCCCGTGGTGGACGAGCTTGAAGTAGTGGCCACCACACTCGCTGACGGTGGTCGCCCACCAGCGCATCTAGGCGTTAGCCAATGGTCCTCCCGGCTGCTTGGTCAACATCTGGGCATCTCCTTCGCCACCGTCTCGCGGATCTGGCGCAAGTGGGGCATCCAGCCCGAACACGTCGAGACATTTGCACTCGGCAGCGACCTCGCGCGGCAGGCCCAAGTTCGAGATATCAGCGGGCTGTACCGGAACCTGTCCCAGCGCGCTGCGGCGTTGCACCGACAGCACGATGTCTCACATGGCGACGGCGAGAAACAATCCGCAGGTCAGCCGGACCCGTGGCTCAAATTAGTGGAGGTATCGCTAGGTATCATCACCCAGCAGGCCATCCGACGAGGAACGTTCGCCTCCGTGCGTAACCTCATCGACGCCTTGGGTTCCCTCACCGATGGTTGGCAAGACCACCAGGAGCCGTCCCGGCAGGACGACCGCAGCAAAACCACCGCCACACCTGTGGTGGCAACGACAAACCGTCAAGCTACTTCTGACACGTTGCAGCATGCAGGTAACGGATCTTCACGATCGGCTGAACTTGAACCGCCGAGGAGTCGGCAACGGCCTGGCGCCCCGGCTCGGGACAGCAAACCCGTCCGCGCCGAGTTCCATGGCGCGCGAGGCCGGCGATCATCCAGGGTCGCGGATCGAGGCGGCCGTTAGCCCGGCCGGGCGCGATAATTGCCCCTAGGGTTCCACCTGACTGGGGGAGGTCGATCGATACCCGACAGTTTTAGCGTCACCTCCATGTGCGCGGACACAGATCGCAGCAGCGCTGGACGGAGCGACCCGCTGCGGGCGGTCATCTTCGACGTGGATGGCACGCTCGCTGACACTGAACGAGACGGTCATCGCGTGGCATTCAATGAAGCGTTCGAGGCAGCCGGCCTGAATTACCGGTGGGGCGTGAACGAATACGGCGAGCTGCTCACGACAACCGGCGGTCGGCGACGCATCGAACGCTATCTCCGATCGAGAAACCATCCTCCAGCTGAGGTCGCCGCGCTGGCGGAACAACTGCACCGGGACAAAACTCGCCGGTTTGCGAAACTGATCCGCGCGGGCGCAATGGAAGCCCGGCCGGGCACGGCCGAACTGATCTCCGAGCTGCGCGCCGAAAAAGTGGCCACTGCGGTAGCGACCACGGGGACCAACGATTGGGTACTGCCGTTGCTCGACGTTCTTTTCGGACTCGATGTATTCGACATCGTGGTGACTGGATCAGACGTTACTGAACTCAAGCCCGATCCGGCCGTCTACTATGAGACACTGGCTCGCTTGGGTGTCAGCTCCGGCGACGCGGTGGCTATCGAGGACTCGGCCAACGGGGTACAAGCCGCGCAGGCCGCTGGGCTGCGATGCGTGGCGGTGGTCAACGGCTACACCCGGGACCAGGACCTGTCCGGCGCGGTGGCAATACTCGATGATTTGGCTCGCCCTGGTGGGGTCTCGGTTCTGCGTGGCGACCCGCAACTAAAAGATGGGCTGACCGTGGCGGCGTTGCGTCGTCTGGTCGTGGCGTAACGTCGAACCGGGCGCGATGCCTTTCAAAGGGCTGGGCGCAGGTTTGCAGGAGGTGCATCAGTCTTGTCCGGGTCGGTTCGGGTGGCGATCATTGGCTCCGGCCCTTCCGGCCTGTATGCGGCCGATGAGCTGAGCAAGCACGACGGGGTGTCGGTGGATGTCCTGGATCGGCTGCCCTGCCCGTACGGACTGTTGCGCTATGGCGTCGCGCCGGACCACCTGAAGATGAAGTCGCTGGAGATCACACTGCGCAAGATCCTGGAACGGCCTGGGGTGCGCTTTCTCGGCGGCGTTGAGCTGGGCTCTGGCATCACTGGCGTCACCATCGAAGAACTCCGGGAATGCTACGACGCGGTGGTCTATGCCACCGGGTCGTCGGTGGATCGTCGGCTGTCCATCCCGGGCGAAGACCTGCCAGGCAGCTTCTCAGCCACTGAGTTCGTCGCCTGGTACTGCGGTCACCCCGATGCCCGGGTCGACGCGTTCACGCTGGATGCCCGTAGCGCGGTCGTGGTCGGCGTCGGCAACGTCGCGGTGGACGTCGCGCGCATCCTCGCCAAGACGGCCCAGGAGCTGCACGTCACCGACATGCCTGAGCACGTGCTCGACGTGCTCGATTCCAGCGCCATCAGCGACATCTATATCGTCGGCCGGCGGGGACCGGCACAGGCCAAGTTCACCACCAAGGAGCTGCGCGAGCTAGGCGAACTAGCCAGCGCCGATGTCGTGGTCGACCCCGCTGAGCTGGTGCTCGACCAGGCCAGCAAGGAAGTGGTGGAAACAAACAAGACGGTACGGCGCAATCTGGAGACGCTGCAGGAGTGGTCCACCCGGCCACAACTCGGTCGCGCCCGGCGAATCCACCTGCGGTTTCTGCTCGCCCCGGTGGCAGTGCTCGGCACCGATCAGGTGGAAGCGGTGCGGTGTGAGCGCAATACGCTCGACGGATCCGGCGGCGTGATCAGCACCGGCGAGACGGTGACCCTGGCGGCTCAGCTGTTACTGCGCTCAGTGGGTTACCGCGGGTCGGCCTTGCCGGGGGTGCCCTTCGATGAGCGATCAGGAGTGATCCCGCACGCGTCCGGCCGGGTCCAGCGCGATGGCCGCACCGCATCCGGGGAGTACGTAGTCGGTTGGATCAAACGCGGTCCCACTGGGGTCATCGGTACCAATAAGGGCGACGCCAAGGAAACCGTGGAGCAGCTGCTGGCCGATCTGGACACCTTGCCGCGCGCCCCCGAACGCGACCCCGATGCGATCATCGACAAACTCGCCGCGCGGCGCGTGCGAGTGGTCACGTGGGCCGGTTGGGAAGCGATCGACGCCGCGGAGCGGGCACTCGGCGTGGCGGCCGGACGGACCCGCATCAAGATCGTCGACCGGACTGCCCTGCTCGTCGCTGCGGCCAAGACGACGAGCTGACTTCCGGGCGGCGCCTGCTGTGGAGTCCGGCATGGTCGCTACTGCCACGACGGCGCGGGCACGGTGTGACGACACACCGAGCGCCCGGGCGCGACACGGAGTACACGGAGGCGCGACACGCCGATGTATCGGAGGAGCGACACGCCGGGGTTGTGGAGGGCGTTTGCCCTGAGTTGGTGATCGTCGATTCGGCGTGTGACCCGGATGGGTGGCTTCCCCCTCGGCACGGCGCAAGAGGGCTACGGTGCAAAAGCGAACAGCTCAGAGAGGAGCCGCCGTGTTGCTTGCCCGGGTTGCCCGTCCCCTCCTCGGCGCCGTATCCGTCGCTGATGGCGTAACTACCCTGCTGAACCCCAAGACGAAGATCGATTCTACTGCGCCGTTAGTAGCAAAGGCCCCGGTTAATCCCGCCTTGGTGGTGCAAGCAGGCGCTGCCGTGAAGATCGTCGCCGGGCTGTTGATGGCGCTAGGGCGCGCCCCCCGGCTTGGGGCGATGTTGCTCACTGCGGAATTGATCCCAGCCACTGTGGCTGATCAGCCGTTTAGCGGACCCGCCGGCGACCGCCAAGCTCGCCAGGCGAGCTTTTTGTCCAATTGCGGGCAGCTTGGCGGCATGCTGCTGGCAATCTCCGCTCCCGCCCCCAAGCGCAGGCGTAGGCGCCGTAAGAGCTGACCGCTGGATCGCCGGCTCTCCCGGGGTGCAACGTCTGGCATGCACTGTGACGGACGTGGTGGCAGGCTGACCTCAGTCGACGTGATGGACCAACACGGGAGGTCGCGGTGGGCCACGAGGTCCGTGGGGTAGTCGCGCACAGCAAGGGCGCGCCGGTCACGGTGGAGACCGTGCTGGTGCCTGATCCGGGCCCGGGCGAGGCGCTGGTCGCGGTGCAGGCCTGCGGGGTGTGCCACACCGATTTTCACTACCGCCAGGGCGCGATCAACGACGAGTTTCCCTTCCTGCTCGGGCACGAGGCCGCTGGCGTGGTGGAAGCGGTGGGCGACGGCGTCGAAGCGCTGGCGCCGGGTGACTTCGTCATCCTCAACTGGCGTGCGGTGTGTGGACGCTGCCGCGCCTGCCGCCGGGGCAAGCCCTGGTACTGCTTCGCCACCCACAACGCCACGCAGTCCATGACACTGCCCGACGGGACGGCGCTGTCACCGGCTTTGGGCATCGGGGCGTTCGTGGAAAAGACCTTGGTACACAGCGGGCAGTGCACCAAGGTCAACCCTGCGGTGGCCCCGGAGGTTGCTGGGCTGCTCGGCTGCGGTGTGATGGCCGGCCTCGGCGCGGCGATGAACACCGGCGGAGTCACCCGCGGCGACTCGGTCGCCGTGATCGGGTGCGGCGGGGTAGGCGATGCCGCCATCGCCGGATCCCGGCTGGCCGGCGCGACCACGATCATCGGGATCGACATCGACCCGGGCAAGCTGGAGTGGGCCACCGATTTCGGCGCGACGCACACCGTCAACGCCCGGGAAACCGATGTCGTCGAGGCAGTGCGTGCGGCTACCGGCGGCTTTGGGGCTGACGTGGTGATCGACGCGGTGGGTCGGCCGGAGACCTGGAAACAGGCATTTTTCGCCCGCGACCTGGCGGGCACTGTGGTCCTAGTGGGGGTGCCCTCTCCGGAGATGAAGGTGCCCGATATCCCGCTGCTGGAGGTCTTCGGCCGGGGCGGCGCGCTGAAGTCGTCGTGGTACGGGGACTGCCTACCAGAGCGGGATTTCCCCATGCTGGTCGAGTTGCACCTGCAGGGAAGGCTACCGCTGGACAAGTTCGTCTCCGAGACGATCAGCCTGGACGACGTGGAGCAAGCCTTCGAAAAGATGGAGGCCGGTGAAGTGCTGCGCAGCGTTGTCACCTTGCGCAGCTCGTGAGTGAGTAACAGTGTTATAGCACCGAAAGGCACTCACGAGCATGATCACATGCGTGGAAACGTCCGGGACGTTCAGCCTGGATGGCGGGACGTGGGCGGTGGACAACAACGTATGGCTGATTGGCGACGAACGCGAAGTCATTGTTGTCGACGCCGCCCATGACGCCGATGCGATCGCCACCGCGGTGGGTGGTCGGCGGGTGCGCGCGATCGTGTGCACGCACGCTCATGATGATCACGTCAATGCCGCGCCAGAGCTGTCCCGCAAGCTGGCGGCACCGGTGCTGCTACATCCTGCAGAACACGTGCTGTGGCGGCTGGCTCACCCTGACATGCCACCACCGGATGGCGAGCTCACCGACGGTCAGCAGCTCCGGGTCGCAGATACCGTGCTGCAGGTCCTGCACACTCCCGGGCACTCTCCCGGCTCGTGCTGCCTGTACGCCCCCGACCTGAATACTGTGTTCAGCGGCGACACCTTGTTCCACGGCGGGCCCGGCGCGACCGGACGGTCCTACTCCGACTTCGGCATAATCGTCGAGTCGATCCGCGACAAGCTGCTGACCCTGCCCGCGGACACCACCGTTCGCACCGGCCACGGCGAATCTACCCGCATTAGCGAGGAGGCTGCGCACCGCGAGGAATGGCGCGCCCCCGACTAGTAGACCGCTTGTCTCAACCCAATGCGAGGACCGTGTCAAGCGCCATGCCGACAGGAACATTACATCGGCGTGTCACTGGGGAATCAGCGGCCGCTGCCGTACCATGCGTCACTTCTCGATGGCCCGGCGTAACCGGGTTACTCCGATATGAGATCCTCCCGGGCGACCTGAGCCTGAGGAGGGGTTGTGACGATCACTTCGCGCCATCGCAGGCCATCGCCGATGCGGTTGCTACCGGTTATCGGCGCCGCCATAGTGGGGGCCGCACTCGGTGCCGGCACAGTGGCGATCGCCAGTCCTCACGCGCCAACTAACCAGGTCACCACACCGCCACCGGCAGTGGCCGACGCCGCGGCAGCCAGCATGGCGCCGTCCAACACGGCGCCTGCCAACACGGCGCCTTCCAACACGGCGCCTGCCAACAGCGGAAAGTCGACGAAGACGGTGCCAGCGCCAGCAGAGGCCGTACGCCCGATGGATCCGGTCGCGTTCTCGCCACCGATCACCGACGCCGCCGGAATGTCGCTGACCGTGCTACGGCCGGAGAAGGTCAAGGGAGGTGTGCGGCTGACCATCGCGCTGGTCAATACCAACGACGTTCCGATCACGGTCGACACCGCTGCGGTGGGTCCGCGCAACCCACGCTTCAACAACGTGGCAGTGCCGATGACCATGACACCGGCCCGCAAGCGACTCGCCCCGGGCGAGGGTTACACCTACCAGTGCGTGTTCAAGCTGCCCACCACGGACGCCGGCCAGCTGTCGTTCATCGTCGGCATGGCCAGCATCACGGGTGAGGCCATCGGAGGCTGATCTCAGAAGGCGCCGACCATCCGCATGGCGGGGACCGTCACCGCGTGCGCCACGCTCATCGGCTCACTTGGACGGGCCGGCTCGATCACCCGAGCTTCAGTCACGATGGCGGTGACCAGATCGGCTGGAGTTACGTCAAAGGCCGGATTGAGCGCGCCGGACGCGACCGGCGTCATCCGCCAGCCGCCTACCAGCAGTATCTCGTCGGGATCCCGGTACTCGATCGTCACCGCTGACCCCGTGGGGGTGTCGAGGTCGATCGTCGCGGTGGGGGCAGCGACCACGAACGGGATGCCGGCCCGGGCCGCGGCCAGCGCCAGCGGGTAGGTGCCTACCTTGTTCACCACGTCGTAGTTGGCGGCGATCCGGTCGGCTCCAACGATGACCGCGTCCACTTCACCGCTGGCAATCAACGACGGACCCGCGCTGTCCACCACCACCTGGTGAGGCACACCCAGCTCGGCGAGCTCGAACGCGGTGATCCGGGAGCCTTGCAGCAACGGTCTGGTCTCCCCGACCACCACGTTCTTGATCAGCGCGTCAGCATGCAGGGCCCGCACCACGCCGAGCGCCGTGCCCCACTCCACGCAGGCCATGGCGCCTGCGTTGCAGTGGGTGTGCAGCACCATGGGCCGGTCGCCAACGTAGCTGCGCAGCAGGGCGGCACCGAGCCGAGACAAGGTCGCGCACGCCCGGACGTCAGCATCCACCAATGCCTGCGCAGCAGCCAGCACCGCAGCGGGCCCGCGCGGCACCGCGGGCATCACCTGCTGCACCGCCCACCGTAGATGTGCCGCAGTGGGCCGGGCTTCGGCGATCCGGCGGGCGTCGGTCTGCACCGCGTCGGGGTCATAGCCAAGCTCGGCCGACCGCGCCGCGACCAGCGCAACGCCCAACGCACCCATCGCACCCAACCCAGGTGCGCCGCGCACCACCAACCGGCGGATCGCGTCCACCACGTCCTCGGCGGTGTGCAGGACCACTCGCCGCTGATGCGGCAACGCGGTCTGGTCAATGACATCGACGTGCCCGTCGACCCACTCGATGGTCCGCATAGATCCCTTGCTCAATCTTGGTGCTCAGTCTTGGCTTCCCCGTTTTGGCCTCCGCGCAACCTACGCGCCGGGAGCCACGTCGCGCACCGCTCAACGGATGACGCCGCGCGGTGGCCTGCTCAACGCTGTGTGATGGCGACGTACTCCCGTTCGGAGTAGCCCGTGTAAACCTGACGTGGTCTGCCGATCTTAGTTTCCGGGTCGCTGTTCATCTCCCGCCAGTGCGCGATCCATCCAGGTAGCCGGCCCAGCGCAAATAGCACCGTGAACATCTTGATCGGGAACCCCATCGCCCGGTAGATCAGGCCGGTGTAGAAGTCGACGTTGGGATAAAGCTTGCGTTCGATGAAATAGTCGTCGGCCAGTGCTTTCGCTTCCAGCCTCAGTGCGATGTCCAGCAGCGGGTCGTTGACGCCCAACTTGTGCAAGACCTCGTCCGCCGTCTTCTTCACGATCTTCGCGCGCGGATCGTAGTTCTTGTAGACCCGATGCCCGAAGCCCATCAACCGCACACCGTCAACGTGGTCTTTGACCTTCCTGACGAAGGCGTCAACGTCATCGCCGTCGCGGTGGATCCGTTCGAGCATCTCCAACACCATCTGGTTGGCGCCCCCGTGCAAGGGCCCGAACAGCGCGTTGATGCCCGCCGAGATCGAAGCGAACAGGTCGGCATGTGTCGAGCCGACCAGCCGCACAGTCGACGTCGAGCAGTTCTGCTCGTGGTCGGCGTGCAACAAGAACAACAGATCCAAGGCTGCGGCCACCTCTGGGTCGACCTCATAGGGCTGCACGGGTAGCCCAAAGGTCATCCGCAGGAAGTTATGCACCAGATCCAGCGAGTTGTCCGGGTAGAGGAACGGCTGTCCGATCGACTTCTTGTACGCGTATGCGGCGATAGTGGGCAGCTTGGCGAGGAGCCGCACGGTGGAGATCTCCACCTGATCGTGGTCGAACGGGTCGAGGCTGTCTTGGTAGAAGGTGGACAGCGCCGAGACCGCGCTAGACAGCACCGGCATCGGGTGAGCATCGCGGGGAAAACCATCGAAGAAGCGCTTGAGGTCTTCCTGCAGCAGAGTGTGGATGCGGATCGAGTCGGTGAAATGCTCCAGCTGCCCGCTGGTCGGCAGGTCCCCGTAGATCAGCAAATAGCTGGTCTCCAGGAACGTCGATCGTTCCGCCAGCACGTCGATCGGGTACCCACGGTAACGCAACACGCCGGCATCACCGTCGATGTAAGTGATCTTCGATGTGCACAGCGCGGTGTTCACCAGCCCCGGGTCGAGGCTGACCATCCCGGTTTTTGCGCGCAGGGTGCTCAGGTCGATTGCTGGCGCACCAAAGGTGGGCCGGACGATCGGCATTTGATGCTCGCCGTCCGGGTAGTCCAAGGTCACGGCTTGTTCGCAGGACACCTGTTCACGGTAGCTCGCGGCGAGCCAATCACGGTGCAAGACGCTGCACAAGCCACTGGCCGTCGTCGGTGCGGTAGTAGCGAAGGCGGTCATGCATGCGGTCCGGGCGGCCTTGCCAGAACTCCACGCTCACCGGTCGGATCCGCACCCCACCCCAGTGTGGCGGCAACGGTACGTGCTCGACGTCGGCGAATCGCGCCGCGGCGTCGCGCAGCGCGACCTCCAGGGCCTGCCGGTCGGGCACCACGCTGGATTGCGCTGAGGCCCAAGCCCCCAACTGGGCACCGCGCGGGCGGGTCTGCCAGTAGGTGGTGGTCTCCTCGCGGGTGACCGTCTCGATCGGCCCGCGCAGGTGCACCTGACGATGCACGACAATCCATGGAAAGGTCACCGCAGCGAATCCGGTGGCGTCCAGATCGCGCATTTTGGCCGACGTCAAGTTGGTGTAGAACACCACACCCCGCGCATCGAGACCTTTGGCCAGCACCGTCCGCGAGCTGGGCAACCCATGGGCGTCGGTGGTCGCCAGCACCATCGCGTTGGGTTCGGGCACACCTGATGCCAGGGCGTCATCGAGCCAACTCGCCAGCTGCTCGGACCAAGTGCCGGCGAGGTCGGCTTCGTCCAGCGCACGACCGGTGTAGACGACTCGCATCCGCGCCAGGTCGATGGGCTGCTCTCCCCCTTGCTGCCGCTTATCCGCCACCGGCGCACGCTACCGGATGTAAGGGTGTCCCTGGCGTCACCTTGCTGGGCAGCCCCCATCGTGCAGGAAACCGAGATCTGCATTGCCCCCGGGCAGTCATCGGGTGCACTGTTAGCCCATCCGCGCGGCGCCGCGCTGTGGCGTGCGCCCATCCCCGCTGGCCGGTGAGCGACCCGCGCGTACGTGCCCTCGTCTAAGGGCGCCTAGCGCGCGGGGAGGACGGCGTGACTGTGTTGAACGGCCGAGCGGAAAGCAGCTTCCATCCCGGGCTGGAAGGCGTCGTCGCGTTCCAGACTGAGATCGCCGAGCCGGATCGAGACGGCGGAGCGTTGCGCTACCGGGGCGTGGACATCGAGGATCTCGCCGGTTACGTCACCTTCGGTGACGTGTGGGCGTTGCTCACCGATGGACGCTTCGGGCACGGGTTGCCGCCAGCCGAACCGTTCCCCCTGCCGGTGCACACCGGCGACGTCCGGGTCGATGTGCAAGCCGCCTTGGCCATGCTCGCGCCGATGTGGGGCTACCGCCCGCTGCTGGACAGCTCCAACGCACAGGTTCGCGCCGATCTGGCCCGAGCGTCGGTAATGGCACTGTCCTATGTGGCGCAGTCCGCTCGCGGGATTCACCAACCGGCCGTCCCGCAGGACCGGATCGACCAGTGCTCCACCATCACGGAGCGCTTCATGACCCGCTGGCGCGGTGACCCGGACCCAGCGCACGTTAACGCGGTGGACGCCTACTGGGTGTCGGTCGCCGAGCATGGGCTCAACGCCTCCACCCTGACCGCCCGGGTGATCGCCTCGACCGGCGCCGACGTCGCCGCCTGCCTGTCTGGGGCGATCGGCGCGATGTCCGGCCCCTTGCACGGTGGCGCGCCGGCGCGGGTGCTACCGATGGTCGCGCAGGTGGAGCGCACCGGTGATCCCGCCGCGGTGGTGCGCAGCGTGCTGGATCGTGGTGAGCGGCTGATGGGTTTCGGCCATCGGGTGTACCGGGCCCAGGACCCGCGAGCTCGGGTGCTGCGGCGGTTCTGCCGGGAGCTCGGCGCGCCGCGCTATGAGGCGGCGATGGCGCTGGAACAGGCCGCGCTGGCCGCCCTGGCCGAGCGGCGACCGGACCGGGCAATCGAGACCAACGTTGAGTTCTGGGCCGCGGTGATCCTCGACTTCGCCGAGGTGCCACCGCACATGATGGCGGCGATGTTCACCTGCGCGCGGACCGCCGGCTGGTGCGCGCACATCATGGAACAAAAATGCACCGGCCGGCTGGTCCGTCCCACGGCCCAATACGTCGGCCCGGTAGCCCGGCGCCCCCAAGATGTCGCGGGCTGGAGTGACATCGCCGTTGAGCATTGAACACTCACGGAGTGCCCAGCCGGTATCGGGCGAACAGCTGGCCGTCAGATTCGAGGAGCCAGAGCAGCGTGAGGGGGTGCGGCTGGGCTAACGCGGCGCGGTCGACGATGGTCAGGGAGCCGGCGCTGCCGGCCAGGGTCGGGGCGATGGACAGGAACAGCTCGTCGATCAGGCCGGCTGGGAGCAGCGAGGCGTTGAGGTTCGGGCCGCCCTCGCACAGCACCGAGCGCACCCCGTGCTCGGCGCGCAACTGGGCGAGCATCACGGCCAGATCCACCTGACCGCCCGGCTCCGGACGTAGGTAGTTGACCTGCGCCGCGCACCCGGTCAGCTCGGCGTCACTGGTAGTGAGCACCACCACCTGAGAGTGCGGGTCAGCCAGCAGTGGGAGGTCCGGGGTAAGGCTAAGCCGGTGGCTCACCACGATGGCCAGCGGATCTGGTGCCAGTCCACGGGCGACACGACGCGCCCGGCGCTGCGGATCGCGAACCAGGCGCCCGTACCGCTCGGTGCGCACCGTGCCCGCACCGACCATCACCGCATCAACGTGCGCCCGCAGCTCGTGAAACAGCTGCCGGTCGGCAGCATTGCTGATCGCGGCAGTGTGGTGCGCCACCGCCGCCGCGCCGTCTGCGGTGGCCACCATGTTGAGCACCACGTACGGACGGTGATTGGGGGCCAGATCGGCCAGCGCGAGACCGTCCAAGGCTTGTTCGGCGGTGACGGTGCCCGGCTCCGGCAGCAGGCGCCGCAGGGTGACCGCGGTCATGCCGGATGCCCCGGCTCAATGCGCTTGGCTTGTGCGAACGTGTAGTACGGCGCGCCATCTGCCCGGTGGGCCGCGGTGGGTTCAAGCAGAAACCCGACGTGGTCGCCGAGGTCAAGCCGGTCAAGCACCCGCCCGACGAACCAGTCCGGGCACTCCTGCAGGATCGGCAACCCGGCCGGGCCAGACTGCCACGCGCAGCGGGCGAACTTGTCCACCACGTCACCGGTGTGGCCACCGAACAGCCGAACCAGCGCATCGGCCTGCCGCGGCACGAAATGCACGGCCAACTCCGGCGCGCTCATCGCTACCCGGTAGGTGTGGTTGCGCCGGGACAGGCAGGTCAGAAAGCGCGGGGGGTCGATGCTGCTCTGGCAGCCGAACCCAACCAGGCAACCAGCCAGCTCGTCGCCGGCCCGAACAGTGACGATAAACATCGAATACTCGAGTTGCCCGACAAGCGCCCCGAAGGTGCTGCTGACGTCCACAGCGATCAACCTACCGGCGCGGTCGGCGTCGCCTCACCGCGCCGGGGCGTGCAACAGGCGCCCGGGTGGCGGCGGCTGCACCATGTCGCGCCTGCCAGCCCCGCGCTATCGCTGGGCACGCTCGGTAGCCTGAATAAGGTGGAGCACATACTAACCGGCAAGGTGCGAGATCTGTATTCGGTTGACGGCGACGTGTTGCTCGTCGCGTCAGACCGGATATCGGTATACGATGTGGTGCTCCCGACGCCCATTCCAGACAAGGGTGCACTACTTACTCAGCTATCGGCGTGGTGGTTTGGCAAACTGCGCAATGTGATACCCAACCATCTGATCTCCATCACCGACGTACCGCCCGACTTCGGCAATAGCGCCATGCGCTGCACCGCACTGCGGATGATTCCCGTCGAATGCATCGCTCGCGGCTATCTCGCCGGCCTGGGGCTGCGTGAGTACGAGCGCAGCGGCACCGTGTCAGGCGTGGTGTTACCTGCGGGATTGGTCGCCGGGAGCCGGTTGCCTGAGCCGATCTTCACCCCGACCACCAAGTTCTCCGACACCGGGCACGACGAGTTCATCACCTTAGACGACGTGACCCGAGAAATCGGCGCCGAGACCGCGAAACGGCTGCGCGAAACGACCCTAGAACTTTACACGGCGGCGGCGGAACATGCGCTAGAAAACGGGATCATCATAGCGGATACGAAATTTGAGTTCGGCTGGGATCCGGGCGGGCAGTTGACGCTCGGAGACGAGGCGGTCACCTCGGACTCATCACGTTTCTGGCTCGCCGAAAAGTGGCGACCCGGCCAGCAGCAATACTTCCTTGACAAGCAATTCGTCCGGGACTGGGCGGTCAGCACAGGATGGGATCGTGAACCGCCGGGCCCGGTCATCCCACCCGCAATCGTGGCGGAAACGCGGCGCCGGTACGTCGAAGCTTATGAGCGCATCACGGGTGTCAGCTGGTCGTCGTAGGGTCGGGGTATGACGCAGACCGTGCAACTGACCATCCCCGCTGATCTGAAACCCGCCGACGGCCGGTTCGGGTGCGGGCCGTCGAAGGTCCGTCCCGAGCAGCTGGCCGCACTGGCCAGCACCGGTGGCTCGGTGATGGGCACCTCGCATCGGCAGGCGCCAGTGCGGTCGCTGGTCGGCCGGATCCGGGCTGGTTTACGAGAGCTGTTCTCGTTACCCGAAGGCTACGAGGTAGTGCTCGGCAACGGCGGCACCACCGCATTCTGGGACGCCGCCGCGCTGGGTCTGATCCGGGATCGGTCACTGCACCTGAGTTATGGCGAGTTCTCCGCGAAGTTCGCCACGGTCACCACCCGCGCGCCGTTCCTGACCGACCCCGTGGTGGTCTCCGCTCCACCCGGGGATGCCCCGCAGCCGGTGAGCGATCCATCCTGTGACCTGATCGGTTGGGCACACAACGAAACTTCCACCGGCGTGATGGTGCCGGTGTGCCGGCCGGCACCCGCGCAGGGCGCCCTGGTGGCGATCGACGCGACCAGCGGCGCGGGTGGCCTTCCGGTAGACGCCGCCGACGCCGACGTCTACTACTTCGCGCCGCAGAAGTCCTTCGCCGCCGACGGCGGGCTATGGATCGCGCTGCTCAGCCCCGCCGCGCTGGAGCGAGTCGCGGAGATCGGCGCGTCGCAACGGTGGATACCGGAATTTCTGTCGCTGACCACCGCGCTAGACAACAGCCGCAAGGACCAGACGTACAACACCCCGGCGGTCGCCACCCTGCTGCTGCTGGTCGACCAGATCGAGTGGATGCTGGCCCACGGCGGGCTGGAGTGGTGCGTCAAGCGCACCACCGACTCGTCTTCGCGGCTGTACACGTGGGCGGAGTCCTCGCCGTACGCGGCACCGTTTGTCGCCGATCCCGCCAAGCGATCCCTCGTGGTGGGGACTGTTGATTTCGCCGACAGCGTCGACGCCGGCGCCGTCGCGTCTGTGCTGCGGGCCAACGGCATCGTCGACACCGAGCCCTACCGAAAGCTCGGCCGCAACCAGCTGCGGATCGGGATGTTCCCCGCCGTCGACCCGGATGACGTCGCTGCACTCACCAGGTGCATCGACTGGGTCGTTGAGCGGCTGGATTGAGCTCACCGGCGGCGGCGCGCCTCCCGCGGAGTGGCTGCCCACCGGCTTACGGTGGCAGGCACCGGATGTGGAGGTTCTCGGATGCGCGCGCTGCGGGTAGTCGGTCTGGGAGCCGACGACCGCACGATCATCATGGAGACGGTGGCGTCGCAGCCCGGCGCGCGCAGAGAGCGGTTCGCCGTTCCGGTCGACGACAACCTGCACGCAGCGGTGAGAGGTGATCTCCCGCGCCTCGACGAGATCGAGATCGAGCCGGAGAACCAGATGCGACCCCGTGAGATCCAGGCTCGGATCCGAGCCGGAGCGTCCGTCGAGCAGGTAGCGTCCGCCGCCGGTATGGCCTGCGAGCGGGTCGAACGGTTCGCCTACCCGGTGCTGCTGGAGCGTTCTCGAATAGCACAGCTGGCACAACACGCGCACCCGGTGCGCGCGGACGGGCCCGATGTGCGCACGCTGGAGGCCGTCGTCACGGAGACCTTGCGCCGCCGGTGTCACGACCTCGGCGCGGTGAGCTGGGATGCCTGGCGGGCAGATGACGGCAACTGGGTGGTGCAACTGCGCTGGCGGGCGGGTCGGTCGGAGAACCGGGCGCACTGGGCGTTGCACCCCGGTGCCCACGGCGGCACTGTCACCGCGATCGACGACCACGCCACCGACTTGATCGATCCACAACCCACCGCTGCGCTACGCACGGTGCCGCCGGCGGCGCAGGACCGTCCGAAGCAACCGGTAGCGGCCGACAACGGGCGAGGCCCTTGCGCCACCGAGCAGCGCGAGCAGTCTGGCCAACCACCGCCCAAGCGGGGCCGCAAGGACCGCGCCATCGTGCCCTCCTGGGAAGACGTGCTACTCGGCGTGCGCTCACCGCGCGGGTGAGGAACCACCGGCCTGCGCAGCAGCTTCTTCAGCGTCTTCCCAGGACAGGTGAACTGGCACGATCCGGTCCACCTCGGTAACCATAAGCACTTGGCGTACCGGCGACTCAGGGGCGACCACCAGCCGCAGTGACTGACCTGCCGCCATTCGCTGGCGCCAGAGCTCGAGCACCATTCGGATGCCGGAGCTGTCGAAGAAGATCAACTCGGCCACTCTCCGGCACGCCTGGCACCGATCGAGCCTACCGTCCTTTCTGCAGTATGATCACCGAAAAGTGAGTGCTTTCGGGCGGGCGGTCGGGTTAGCGTCTGGGCGCGATGACTCCCCACCAAAAACCTTCCCTGGCTGTGCTGCGCCGGTTATGGCCCTATGTGCGGCCGGTACACGGCCGGCTACTCGGCTCAGGCGTTGCCGCACTGGCCGCGATGCTGGCCGGACTCGGCATCCCGGTGCTCATCCAGCACCTCGTCGACGGCCCGGTCGCGCACCGGGATCGTGCCGGGCTGGTGGTGCTGTCGCTCGGGGTGCTCGCGCTCGGGATGGTCGAGGCTGGGCTGATCTACCTGCGCCGAGCGCTGGTGGCGCGCCCGAGCACGGACGTCGAGAAACGGATGCGGGCGCAGCTGTATCACCACCTGCAGCGATTGCCGGTCGCCTTCCATGATCGCTGGCCGTCAGGGCAGTTGCTGTCTCGCGCGGTCAGCGACCTGACCACGATCCGGCGGTTCGTCGCCTTCTCCGGCATCTTCCTGGTCGTCAACGTGACAACCGTGCTGGTCGGATTGGTCGTGCTGGTGGTGATCGCGCCAACGCTCGGGATGCTCCCCGTGATCATGGCGATGCCGCTGGTGGTGCTGTGCCGGCGTTACGAGCGACGGTATGAGTCAGCGGCGCGCCGCGCCCAGGACCAGGTGGGCGATCTGGCCACCCGCGTGGAGGAGGCCACCCTGGGCATCCGGGTGCTCAAGTCGTTCGGTCATGGACCACGCGCCACCCGGACCTTCCTGGCACAGGCGCGCGAGCTGCGCCACACCGAGCTGACCAAGGTGGCGGTACTGGCGGCCCTGTGGGCAGTGATCATCGTGTTGCCGGAGCTGACGCTGGCCGCCATGCTGGCCATCGGCTGTTACGCGGTGGTCGCCGGATCGATGTCGCTGGGCACCGTCGTCGCGGCGATCACGATCTTGACCTACCTGCGCTGGCCACTGGATTCGCTGGGTTGGCTGCTGGCTGAGACAGGCAAGGCGACCGCGGCGACCACCCGGTACTGCGAGGTGCTCGACACCATCCCCGCCGTCGGTGACCCGCCCCAGCCGCAGGCCCTAGCGCGGCCGATGCGCGGCGCGCTACGGCTGGAGGCAGTGCGCTTCCGCTACCCGGGTGCGGCCTCTGAGGTGCTGCGTAGCGTGGATCTTGACGTCCAACCGGGTGAGACGGTCGCGCTGGTGGGCGCCACCGGCTGCGGCAAGACCACCTTGACCGCGCTGATCCCGCGGTTGGCCGACGTCACCGGCGGCCGGATCCTGCTCGACGGGGTCGACGTGCGCGACCTGGCGTTGGCCGACCTGCGCACGGCCGTGGCGACCGGGTTCGAGGACCCCGTGCTGTTCTCCGCGTCGGTGCGGGAGAACGTGGCACTGGCCGTCCCGGACGCGTCTGACGACGAGGTGCGCCGCGCGCTTGCGGTGGCGCACGCCGAACAGTTCGTCGACGCCTTGCCGTGGGGTCTGGACACCCGGATCGGCGAGCAGGGTCTGACGCTGTCCGGGGGTCAACGGCAGCGCTTGGCGCTAGCCCGCGCGGTGATCGGAAAACCCGCGGTGCTCGTGCTCGACGACCCACTGTCCGCTTTGGACGTGCACACCGAGGCGGAGGTCGAGGCGGCGCTTCGCACTGTGCTGCGCGGCGTGACAGCGCTGGTGGTGGCCCACCGGCCATCCACCGTGCAGCTCGCGGACCGGGTGGCGCTGCTGGCCGGCGGCCGGATCACGGCGGTAGGCACGCATGCCGAACTGCTCGTGCAGGTACCGGAGTACCGCCGGCTGCTGTCGGCGGTTGACGATGCGGTGGTGGCCCGATGACCGAGGATTGGCGCGGGGTCGCCGCCGAGGACCTCGATGCGATCGACACTGCCATCGGGTTGCGGCTGGCCGCGCGGTCCCGCCGGTTGCTCGGTTCGCTGCTGCGCCCGCAGCTGCGCGGGGTGTGCGTCGCGATCGTGCTGCTCATCGCCGACCAGCTCGCGTTGTTGGCCGGCCCGCTGCTCATCGCGGCGGCGATCGACCGCGGCATTCCCGCTACGTTGGCCGGTCACCCCGCCACTTTGGCGTGGTGCATCGCCGGTTACGCGGTCGCGGGCGCGTCCGATGCCCTGATCGTCCGTGCCTTTCTGCGGTTGTCCGGGCGCATGGGCGCCGACGTGCTGATCGATCTGCGGGAGCGGGTGTTCGCGCAGATCCAGCGGCTGTCGTTGGCTTTCCACGAGCGCTATACGTCGGGGCGAGTGATCTCCCGGCTGACCAGCGACCTGGACTCGCTGCAGGAACTGCTGGACGAGGGCCTGGACGGATTGTTCTCGATTCTGTCGATCATCAGCATCGGAACGATGCTGATGGTGCTCGACATCCGACTGGGCCTGGTGGCCTTGGCTGGCTTCATCCCGCTCGGTCTGCTTACCCGCTGGTACCGGCGACGGTCACAGCACACCTACCGCCGCACCCGCCGCTGGATCGCCCAGGTCATCGTGCAGTTCGTGGAGACCATGAACGGGATCCGCGCGGTCCAGGCGTTTCGCCGGGAGCCGCGCAACGCCTCGATCATGGCTCGGCTCAACGACTCCTTCGCCGACGCCGAGACCGAAGCAAACTGGCTTATCGCCCGGTTCACCTCGACCGTGCGGGTGGTCGCTTCGGTCTCGATCGCGGTGACGTTGCTGCTAGGCGGGTTGCGGGTACTTGAAGGCACCCTCACCCTGGGTGTGCTCACGGCATTCGTACTTTATTTGCGCCGGTTCTACGACCCGCTCGACGAGCTGGCGATGTTCGCCAACTCCTACGCCTCGGCGGCCGCGGCGCTGGAGAAGATCTCGGGTCTGCTCGAGGAACGCCCCACGGTTGGCGACCCCGTTGCGCCGGTTCCGCTGCCGGTTCCGGTCCGCGGCGAAGTGGTTTTCGATCAGGTGCGCTTTTCCTACGGCGGTGGCCGTGAGGTACTGCCGCAGCTGGATCTGGTGATACCCGCTGGTCAGACCGTCGCTCTCGTCGGCGCGACCGGAGCGGGTAAGTCGACGGTGGCCAAGCTGCTGGCCCGGTTCTACGACCCAGTGGCCGGCGCCGTGCGGCTCGACGGCGTCGACCTGCGCTCGGTGGCCGACGCTGATCTGCGCCGGGCTGTGGTGATGGTGACCCAGGAGTCGTTCCTGTTCTCCGGCTCCGTGGCCGACAACATCGCGCTCGGCTGCGGCTGTTCTTCTGGCCAGTCGGCGTCTCGGTCGGAGGTAGTCGCGGCCGCCCGGGCGGTGGGCGCTGATGAGTTCATCACCGCGCTACCCGACGGCTACGACACCGACGTGCGCAAGCGCGGTGCGCGGCTGTCCGCCGGACAGCGGCAACTGGTGTCCTTCGCCCGAGCGCTACTCGCCGATCCTGCGGTGCTGGTGCTCGACGAGGCCACCTCGTCGCTGGACATCCCCTCCGAGCAGGCCGTACAAGCCGCACTGACCACCGTCCTGGCCGGCCGCACCGCATTGATCATCGCGCACCGGCTGTCCACCGTCCTGATCGCCGACCGCGTGCTCGTGCTCGCCGACGGCGCCGTGGTCGAAGACGGCCCCCCAACTCACCTAATCGCCGGTACCGGCCCCTTCGCCACCCTCCACTCCACCTATCGCGCCACCCTGCTCGCCTGACCCCCTCTCGGCAGTCTGGATGCAGACTGCCGTTTTAGAGGCCCGAAAAACGGCAGTCTGCATCCAGACTGCCCGGGTCAGTGGCGGGCGAGGGCGGCGCGGACGGTGGCGATCATGCGTTGGGGGTCGGCGAGGAGGGGCGCGGTGACGAACACGACCTCCCAGCCGGCGGCTTGGACGCGGTTGAGGCGGTCACGATCCCGGTTGAGCGCCCACAGTTCGCCCTCGCGCCAGGATCCGTCGTACTCCACGGCCACCTGCTGCTCGGGAAAAGCGAGATCCGCACGCGCCAACCGGCCCGTGAAGTCCTCGATCCAGTACTGCGGAATCGGACGCAGGCCGTCGAGCACGAGCCATACCCGCATCCGGGACTCCGGGGGCGACTCAGCTCGCGGGTCGGCGAGTTCCTCGGCTTGGCGGGCAGCGACGATGCCGCGGTCGTGCCGCTGCGCCAGCATTTGACGCAACTGCGCACGGTCCACCAGCCCAGCGCGCAACACCGCGTCGAGATCGGCCACGGCGTCGGGCATGCGTCGGTCCAGCAGCAGATCAAGACCCATCCGCAATGGCGTCGCCAGCGCAATCCGTCCCCACGGCTGCGATTCGCCGGCGCGCAGCTCGGTGCGACGAATGTCGAGGCCACTACGCCGGAACACGCGCACACTCTCCGGCACCACCAGCTCGACAGGATCCTTGGCACGGGCCAGCGGGACCCCGCGCAGCGTCGCCGCCGATCGGCCAGTGACCACCGCGGCGGGGTGCACCGCGAGCGCGGCCGCCTCGCAGCGCAGCTCGTGGGTGTCCGGAATGCCGGCGGGTGCGTACACGTCCTGTAGCAAACGGCGTAGCGCAGGACTACGCAGTTGCCTCCGCGTCAGAACGCCGACTCCCACCGCCTCTGACCCCAGAAACGGCCCACTCAGATCGGTCAACCGAAGATGTGTCCCCACGCCCGCCAGGTTGCTCCGTCAGCCCAAATCCACCAAATCCCCCGTCCACAACTTATCCACAGGCTCGCAGTCTGGATGCAGACTACCGTTTTGAGGCCCGAAAAACGGCAGTCTGCATCCAGACTGCCGTTTAGGGGCCGCGGCCGAAGAGGGAAAGGAGCAGGGCGAGCCAGGTGAAGACGATGCCGGCGGCGGTGCCGTAGGCGATCCAGCGCCAGGTCGGGGTCTCCCTGGCTAGCCAGATGGAGGGGGTCAGACCGGCGGCGACGAGCAGGTTCGCCAGGGCAACCGCTCCGCGGCCGTTGGCCGCGAGTCCCTGCGACAGATGCAGCAGCGCGATCCCGACGATTGCCGCTACCACCCCGCTGACGGTCAGGCCGGTCGACCACGGCGTCGGCTCACCGGTCGGCGTCGACATAGTGACAAACCTTAGACGCGGCGCGCGCTGGCGAAGGCGATGGCAGCGGCGGTGGCGACGTTGAGCGAATCCACCCCGGGCGCCATGGAGATGCGGACGACCAGATCCGCCGCGCCCAACGCGGCACCGGACAGCCCTGGACCCTCCGCTCCCAGCAGCCACGCCACCCGGCCGGTTGCCACGCCCACCTGCGCCAGCGGCACCGCACTGCCCGCAGGGCTCAGCGCCAGGACCCGGAAACCGGCGGCACGCAGTACCTGCAGATCCTCGGGCCAGCGGTGCAACGGGGCAAACGGCACGCGAAGCACATGGCCCATGGACACCCGCACGCTGCGCCGGTACAGCGGGTCGGCGCAGCGCGGGCCCAGCAGTACCGCGTCCACCCCCAGGGCAGCCGCGTTGCGGAATAGCGCGCCGAGATTCTCGTGGTCGTTGATGCCCTCGAGCACCACGAGATGCTGCGACCGGCCGATCAGTTGCTGCGCCGACGGCACCGGCGCTCGGTCCGCGGTCGCGAGCACGCCTCGGTTGAGATGGAAGCCGACGACCCGCGCCATCAGGTCGGCTGACCCGCAGTAGCACGGTGCCCCGGCAACAGCAGCGACTTCGCTGGCGAGTTGAGAAACCTTCGCCGGCACGCCGAACACCGCCCGTGGCGGGTATGGCGAAGCCAGCAACCGGCGGACCACGGCGACGCCTTCAGCAATGACCAGACCCCGCCCGCCGGGGCGATCCGGGCGGCGATCGGCCAGCGTCAGGTCACGGAAATCGTCCAGCCGGGGGTCATCTGCGTCGCGCACCTCGACGATCTCGCCCACACTGTCAGTTTTGCAAGGTAGGCAACTACTCCAACCAGCCCACCAGTTCGGCGGCTGGTCACAGCTCACGCCGCTGTGTCACGGTGAGCGCGCGCCGGGGAAAGCAGGGGTGGGATGGGCGAAGGCCAGGTCGACGCGGGCTACACCACGCGCGACCTACAGCGCTATCGGCACAAGACTCAGCGGTGCCTGGAGGCGCTGGCGCAGATGCTGGCCGGCAACAGCTTCGCTGCGGGTCCCGCCTGTATGGGCCTGGAACTCGAGCTCAACCTCGTCGACGACAATGTCGATCCGGCGATGGCTAACCAGACGGTGCTGGCGCACATCGACGATCCGGCTTTCCAGACCGAACTCGGCCAGCACAACATCGAGATCAACGTCCCACCCCGGCCGCTGGCCAACGATGAAGCCTTGGGACTTGAACGCGAACTGCGTGCCGGTCTCAACACCGCCAACGATGCCGCCCACGCCGCCGGGGTGGGTCTGGTGATGATCGGTATCCTGCCCACGCTGCGACCGGATCACTTCGACCAGCGGTGGATGTCGCCCAACTCCCGCTATGCGCTGCTGAACCGTCAGATCCTGGCCAGCCGCTCGGAGGATCTCCAGCTCGACATGGAGGGCGTGCCGCTGGCCGGCGGAAAGCCGGAACGCTTGCTGTGTGCCGCCGACTCGGTCCTGCCGGAATCCGGGTGCACCTCGGCGCAGCTGCACCTGCAGGTCGGACCTGACCAGTTCGCCGCACACTGGAACGCCGCCCAGGCGCTGGCCGGGGCACAGGTCGGGGTGGCTGCGAACTCGCCATTCCTGCTCGGTCACGCTCTGTGGCACGAGACCCGCATCCCGCTGTTCGAGCAGGCCACCGACACGCGGTCACCCGAGCTGCGCAACCAGGGGGTGCGGCCCAGGGTGTGGTTCGGCGAGCGGTGGATCGACTCGATACTGGATCTGTACGAGGAGAACGTGCGCTATTTCGCGCCGCTGCTTCCTCAGACGCAGGACGAGGACCCGCTGGCAATGCTTGCAGCAGGCGCCGTTCCCTCGCTGGCGGAGCTGCGGCTGCACAACGGCACGATCTGGCGGTGGAACCGGCCGGTCTATGACGTGAAGGACGGGGTGCCGCACCTGCGCATCGAAAACCGCGTGCTCCCGGCAGGCCCGACCGTGATCGACGTCTTGGCCAACGCGGCATTCTACTTCGGAGCCATGCGGGGACTGGCTGAGATGCAGCCACCGGTATGGCACGAGATGCCGTTTCAGGCTGCCCAGGACAACCTGTATGCGGCAGCGCGGATGGGTATGGATGCGCAGCTGTACTGGCCTGACCTCGGCTTGGTCCGGCCTGATGAGCTCGTATTGCGCAAGCTGCTGGCGCTGGCCCATGACGGGCTGCGTAGCTATGGGATGTCCGATGCGGCACGGGAGCGCTACCTGACGGTGATCGAGCAACGCTGTGTGGCGCGGCGCACCGGCGCGAGCTGGCAGCGTGCCACCGTGCAGGCCCTGGCCGATCGGGGCGCGGACCGGCCCACTGCACTGACCACCATGCTGCGCAGCTACATGGAGCACATGCACTCGAACTTGCCAGTGCACGTCTGGCCCCTGGATAGCGACACCGCATGAGAGCCCGAATAACACCCCCGAACAACAGGGACCGTCGGGCCCGACCGAGAGCCCAGGAGTCGGGCCCGACGCGTTCCACCTGCGTTTGCCAGGACTCCCACCACGAAGCCGGCATACTTAAGTTAGCCTACCCTCAATTGTCAGTCAAGGCCGGTAGGGTCCCCGTACCGTAGGTGTGTGGTAGGGCATGCCTTAGGTCTGGCGGGGTCGATGGCATGGGAGATCCTGTGGGCTTTGATCCTCGGGTTCATCCTCACGTCGTTGGTGCAAGCGGTGGTCCGCCGGGCGACAGTGGTGCGGCTGCTCGGAACCGACTCGCCGCGCGCGCTGCTGATCGCCTCCGGCTTCGGCGCGGCCTCATCGTCGTGCTCCTACGCGGCGGTCGCACTGGCCCGTTCGCTGTTCCGCAAAGGCGCGAACTTCACCGCCGCGATGGCCTTCGAGATCGCCTCGACCAACCTGGTCATCGAGATGGGCGTGATCCTGGCGCTGTTGATGGGCTGGCAGTTCACGGTGGCCGAGTTCATCGGCGGACCCATCATGATCGTGGTGCTCGCTGTGTTGTTTCGGCTTTTGCTGCGCCGCAAGCTGCTTCGCGACGCCCACGACCAGGCCAACAAGGGCCTGGCCGGTTCGATGGAGGGCCACGCCGCGATGGACATGGCGGTCCAGCGCGAGGGATCGTTGTGGCAACGGTTGTCCTCCCGCGAAGGGTTTACCGCGGTATCCCACATTTTTGTCATGGAATGGGCCGCTGTGCTGCGCGATATTGTCGCCGGGCTGCTCATCGCCGGCGCGGTCGCGGCCTGGGTACCGCACAGCGCCTTCGAGCACATGTTCTTCGCTGACCACCCGGTCGCCGCGGCGCTGTGGGGGCCAATTGTCGGACCGCTGGTGGCGGTGCTGACCTTCGTCTGCTCGATCGGCAACATCCCACTGGCCGCGGTGCTGTGGAACGGCGGCATCAGCTTCGGCGGTGTCGTCGCGTTCATCTTTGCCGACCTGATCATCATTCCGATCCTGAACATTTACCGGCACTACTACGGCACTCGCATGGCGCTTTTCCTGCTGAGCACTTTCTTCACCGCGATGGCCGCCGCCGGCTACCTGGTCGAGCTGATCTTCGGAGCCGCCGGCTTGATCCCCCAGCAGCGCAGCGCGCAGGTCTTGCATCAAACCATCTCATGGAACTACACCACCTGGCTCAACATCGTTTTCCTGGTCCTCGCGGCGGTGCTCGTCATCCGATTCGTTCGCACTGGCGGGCTACCGATGCTGCGCATGATGGGCGGCAGCCCGCAGGAGTCCCCCGCCCACCACAGCTGACGTTTCAGCGACCCGCGATCCGATCGATGATGTCCACCGCGCGGCTGAGCACGTCCCGCTCGTCGGCGGTGAGCTGCGCCAACTGGGCATCGAGCCAGCGCTCCCGCGCGCTGACTTCCGCGTCCACGTAGTCGCGGCCGGCCGTGGTGAGCGCCACCACGGTCTGCCGCCCGTCGGTGGGGTGCGGGCTACGATCGACGAACCCACTGTCAGTCAGCGCGGCAATGACCCTGGTCATCGACGGTGGTTGCACGCGCTCGCAGGCAGCTAGTTCACCCGGCGTCATCGGACCGTGCCGGTGCAGCGAGGCCATCGCGGACAGCTGGGTGAGGGTAACGACGGCCTCAACGTCGCGCTGGGCCCGCAGCCGCCGATTGAGCCGAACCACGGCAAGCCGCAGCCGGCTGGCCAGGCCGTCCATGGCCTGAGCTTAACTCACGATGCGGCTTACCAGTCGCACACAGCGTTACGGCACCGCGTGCGACGGAGCAGCTCACGGTAGCGTGCAGGGGTGCTCCCCCGCGGCCTCGCCGATCCGCGGCCGGCGGTCGGCGTCGGTACCATTGCCTGGTTCACGGCGGCGGCAGTACTGCTGGTTTC
>DATELN010000181.1:0-9593 GCA_035276605.1 Pseudonocardiaceae bacterium
CGAGTCCGTGAACATTGTTACCTAGCGCGGCGGCTCAGCGGGGATGCCCTTCGTTGCGCCAACGACGCTGCCCAGCACACCGCCGACCGGCTTACCGGCTGGCTGGTCAGCGGGCGACGGGGGAGGCGCATGGCGGGGACCTGCGGCCTCGCCCGGCCCCCGCGGCGCCATTGGACCTGATGTCGGCTCCTCGGGACTGCCTTGTGGTGCGAAGGAGCCCAGGCTGGGCGGTGGCGCCATGGGAGCCATGTACGGAGGAGCGAACAGTAGTGGCGGAGGAGGTAACGGAGGACTGAACGGCGGTGGCAGCTGCGACGCTACGTCTGGTGCCCAGGGCGCAGTCATCGGCGCCGGCAAGCTCTCCGCAGGAAGTTGCTGAGGTGGGGCGGCGGTGGAATTGGCTGGCCGCTCGGTGATTGAAACTGGTTTGTTTCCGCCTGTCAGGAGCGGACCTCCGTGCAGCGCCGTCGCCGACAGAGCCACGGCCGATCCGGCGAACACTGCTCCAAGGGTTCGCGCAGTGAGTGCCCAGGAGCCGAGTGATGCGAACGAATAGGCGATCATCGCCAGAAGCACGCTCCGTTTCACGGTTCACGGCCTGGGATCAGGGACCCAGCACCTTAGTCCGCGTGACTGTACCGGCACCGCCAGTAAGCGGTGGCCTCAGCCGAAGAGCAGTGCGGTCAGCTCAGCTTCGCAGGGCCTCGCGGACGGCCTTGGTGGTGGGCGCTACGGTGGCTCGCGGCCCCACGTGGTGCTCCACGGCATCCAGCGTCTTGAGCCCGTCGCCGGTGATAAACAGCACCGTTTCGGCGTCGGGGTCGAGTTGGCCGTGCTCGACTAGCTTCTTCGTGCACGCCACCGTCACTCCGCCGGCGGTCTCGGCGAAGACGCCTTCGGTTCGGGCCAGCAGCCGGATACCCTCCACCACCTCAGCATCAGTAACGTCCTCGATGGCGCCACCGGTGCGGCGGACCGCATCCAGCACGTAGGGACCATCGGCCGGCGCGCCGATTGCCAGCGAGCGGGCGATAGTGTCCGGGCGGACGGGTACGACCACATCGTGACCGTTCTTGAAGGCTGTTGACACTGGTGCACAGCCAGTGGCCTGGGCTCCGAACATGCGATACGGCGACGACTGCACCAACCCCAATTCGATGAGTTCGCGAAAGCCCTTGTCCACTTTGGTCAACTGGGAACCGGACGCGATGGGCACCACGACTTGCTCGGGCAGGCGCCAACCGAGCTGCTCGGCGACCTCGTAGCCCAATGTCTTGGAGCCCTCGGCGTAGTAGGGCCGGACGTTGACGTTGACGAATGCCCAATCCTCATATTCGGCGGCCAGCTCGGTGGCTAGCCGGTTGACGTCGTCGTAGGTGCCGTCCACCGCGACTAGCGCACCGTCGTACACCGCGGTGGTGAGCACCTTGGCTCGTTCCAACGAGGAAGGGATAAGCACGACCGACTCCCAGCCAGCGCGAGCAGCGGCAGCTGCCACCGCGTTCGCGAGATTGCCGGTCGATGGGCACGCCAGCACCCGGAAGCCGAGCTGCCGTGCGGCGGCCAGCGCAACTGCCACCACTCGGTCCTTGAATGAATGCGTCGGGTTGCCGGTGTCGTCCTTGACCCAGACCCGGCGAAGACCCAGCGCCTTGGCAAGCCGGTCAGCGCGAATCAACCGAGTCAGGCCAGGTTGAGTGTTCGGGTGGTCGTCGACGTTGTCAGGTACTGGTAGCAGTTTCCGGTAGCGCCAGATCGACGGGGGACCGGATTCAATCTCCGACCGGGTGATGGGTTCGAAGTCGTACTCGACCTCGAGTGGCCCGAAGCACTCAGCGCAGGCGAACTCCGCCGCCAGTGGTGTGCTGAACTCGCATTCCCGGCACACCAGCTGGTGCGCACTTCCCAGATCTAAGACAGCAGTGGTCGTTGCATCGAGCGTGCCAGTCATCGCGAGGTCCTCTCCTCATCTCTCCCGCACGGCGGGTCGGAATTGGCACCGTGATCGTCGGCGGCCTCGCGGTAGCAAAAATGCGCGTCAGCCGGCGTCGGTTGCCGGGGCTTCATCGGGCCGGTCCCTCTGCCCCTCTGGATGAGCTTTATGTGGTTGTGGTCTTAACCGTACGACAGTTGGTACCGCCCGCCCAGCCGGAGTCCACCATGCGGGACCTGGCGGGCCGGGTGAGCTGCGGTGCGAGGATGGTCGGCGTGAGTACTCCGGTGCCTACGCTTGCGCCGCTGCGCCTCGTCCTCGGCGAAGAAGAACTGCTGGTCGAACGGGCAGTGCAGGTTGTCGTGGAGGCGGCGCGGCGGGCTGATCCGCAGACTGAAGTGCGCCGGGTGCGCGCCAGCGAGCTGGTGACCGGTGAGCTCGACGAGCTCGTCAGCCCTTCGCTGTTCGCGCAGCGGCGGGTGGTGATCGTGGGTGATTCCCACGAAGCGGGCAAAGAGCTTGCTGATGCCGTGCTAGACCATGCCCGCCATCTGGTTCAGGACGCAGAGGGCATCGTGCTTGTTGTCGTGCACGCAGGTGGCGGCCGTGGTAAGGCCCTGGCCGATGGCTTACGCGCGGCTGGTGCCGTGGTGAGCGAATGCCCACGGATTACCCGTTTCGAGGACCGGGCCGGTTTCGTCCGCGACGAGGTGCACCGGGCGGGGGGACGGATCAGCGCGGGCGCAGTGACCGCCCTGCTTGACGCGGTCGGGTCCGATCTGCGTGAACTCGCCTGCGCCGCGGCGCAGCTCAGCACCGACAGCGGTGGGTCAGTGGACGAGGCCGCGGTGCGCCGCTACCACCGTGGGCGCGCCGAAGTGACCGGTTTTGCCGTCGCCGAGAAGGCGATGACGGGAGATCGCGCTGGTGCACTCGAGACCTTGCGCTGGGCAATGCAGCTTGGCGTGCCACACGTCCTCGTCGCGGACGCGCTCGCTGACGCTGTGCGCACGGTTGCTCGGGTGAGCGCATCGGGCCGCGCCGACCCATACCGGCTCGCCAGCACACTGGGCATGCCGCCGTGGAAGGTGAAGAAGGCGATGGCGCAGGCCCGCGGCTGGGAGCGGGAAGGGCTGGTGAAGGCGATCGAGTTGGTGGCAGCGGTGAACGCCGACGTCAAAGGTGCCGCCGCGGATGCCGAATATGCACTCGAACGCACGGTGCTCGCGCTGTGCGCCGCCCGCCGCCGCTGAGCGGCGAATCAGGGCGCCGCCGCTGAGCGGCGAATCAGGATGCTGCCGCTGAGCAGGTTAGAGCTGGTTTGCCCGCTTGGCCATGGCGGACTTGCGGTTCGCCGCCTGGTTGCGGTGGATGACGCCCTTGCTGACCGCCTTGTCCAGCGCCCGGCTGGCGGTTACCAGCTCGTCGACTGCCCGGTCCTTCTCGCCGGCGGCCGCGGCCTCACGGAACTTGCGAATCGCGGTCTTGAGCGACGACTTGACGGACTTGTTGCGCAGCCGCGCTTTTTCGTTGGTCCGGATCCGCTTCAGCTGCGACTTGATGTTGGCCACGCGTTTACCTTCGATCTTGCCTTCCGTAGGAGGTGCCGTCGCGCGGCACGGTGCACGATCGTAACAGTCGGGATGACCGGCGCTACCGCAAACCCCGCACACCCGCAGGTTAGGACAGGTGGATGGAAGTACTGAGCAGCCGCATCCTAATTCGCCCGCGCGATCCTGCGCGGTCTACCGCATTCTACCGTGACGTGTTGGGGCTCGCGGTCCACCGCGAGTTTCCTGGCGGCACGGTGTTCGTCCTGGGTGGTGGCTTCCTGGAGGTGTCGGGGGAGTCTGACACCGCACCGAGCGCGGCGATCGCGGTGTGGTTGCAGGTCCGGAACTTGGCGACGACCGCAACCGAGCTGGCCGATCGGGGCGTGACGGTGCTTCGGGAGCCGCGCCGTGAGCCGTGGGGGCTAGACGAAATGTGGATCTCGGATCCGGACGGCCTCCGGCTGGTGATCGTCGAGGTACCCGCTGATCACCCGCTGCGGATCGACCAGCGTTGAAGTCAGTGCCTAGAAGACCCGGTAGGGCAGGAACTTGCCGTCCAGCACCATCCGCACCCGGTCGCCTTTAGGGTCCTTCCGGCGCTCGATCGACAGTTCGAAGTCGATGGCGCTCATGATGCCGTCACCGAACTCTTCGCGGATGAGCTCGGCCAGCGTACTGCCGTAAACCTGGACGACCTCCCTAAGCCGGTAGACGACTGGTTCGGTGGAATCGACCACGTCGGCCCCGCGCACCGGGGGCAGCTGCATGGCATCCACTACCTCGGCGTCTAGCTGCAGCAGTTGACCCACTGCGCGGGCCTGCTCGGCGTCCAGCGTCTGCTGACCCAAGACCGCCGAGGTAGTCCACACCACTGAACGGTTCAGTGTCTCGGCGATCTTTTGCCAGGGCACTCCGAGGCGGTGCTTGGCGGCTAGCGCGGCGGCGGCAGCGTCGCGGCGTCCCAACGTGGGCAGCGGAACGATCGTCACGTCGGTGCTCCTCTCTGGGTGCTGACTTGCATAGCTATGGCAATAGCTTGCCAGCACCATGCCGCTAAATGCATAGCGCAGTGCACCCATCGTGTGCATAGTTTGGGTGCATGCCGAAGGTGATCCAGATCCGCGACGTGCCTGACGACGTCCACGCTGAGCTGACCAGGCGTGCCGAGGCGGCCGGTTTGTCGCTCAGCAAATTCGCGCTGCGCGAACTCGAGTACGTCAGCCGGGTCGGTCGTAACGCGACGATCTTCACCCAACTGCGCCAACTCCCGCCCACGGGCATCAGCGACGAACAGATCGCCGAGGACATTCGCGCAGAGCGTGAGCGCGCCGGGTGATCGTCGTCGATGCCTCGGTGATCGTCGAGGTGATAATCGGCTCCGTGGGTGCCGTCGACCGGCTTACCGGCGCGCGCCTGACCGCCCCCGCCATCATCGATGCGGAGGCGGGTAACGCCGTGCGCAGGCACTGGCGGCATGGATCACTGAGCGACGAGCGGGCCAGCATCGCGATTGACGCCCTCAGCAAGCTGGAAATTCTGCGTTTTGACCACCGTGAACTGCTGCCGCGAGCGTGGGAGTTGCGGCACGACCTGACTTTCACCGATGGCCTCTACGTGGCGCTGGCCGAGCAACTTGGCATCCCGCTCGTCACCCTGGATGCCCGGATCCCGGCAGCCCCGCATCTCAAGGCTGACGTCGAGGTGCTCGCTCGATACCGGTGACCGCTGTGAACGCAGGCTGCCTGGCGGCGCGGCCGCTGTCGATGCGGCGTGCAACCATGAGGTGAATCCCTGACGCCACCCGAGGACTGCTGAGTGACCACGTTCGCCGACAAGACGTTCACCCCGCCCGAGCTGATCCGCAACTTCTGCGTCATCGCGCACATCGACCACGGCAAGTCGACCCTGGCCGACCGCATGCTGCAGCTCACTGGCGTGCTCGACGAACGCAACTACCGGGCGCAGTACCTCGACCGGATGGACATCGAGCGCGAACGCGGCATCACAATCAAGGCGCAGAACGTCCGGCTGCCCTGGAAGGTCGACGGTGTCGACCACGTGCTGCATCTGATCGACACCCCCGGCCACGTGGACTTCACCTACGAGGTGTCCCGCGCGCTGGAAGCGTGTGAGGGTGCAGTTCTGCTGGTCGACGCCGCCCAGGGCATTGAAGCGCAGACGCTGGCGAACCTGTACCTGGCTTTAGAAAAAGACCTTCGGATCATCCCGGTGCTCAACAAGATCGATCTGCCCGCCGCCGAGCCGGATCGCTACGCCGCCGAGTTGGCCCATATCCTCGGCTGCCAGCCGGACGATGTGCTGCGGGTCAGCGCCAAGACCGGGCAGGGTGTGCGTGAGCTGCTCGACGTGGTGGTCCAGCAGGTCCCCGCCCCGGTCGGGGACAGCACGGCGCCGACTCGGGCGATGATCTTCGACTCGGTGTACGACACCTACCGTGGCGTAGTCACCTACATCCGGGTGGTGGACGGGCGGATCATCCCGCGAGACCGGATCCGGATGATGTCCACCAATGCCACCCACGAGCTACTCGAGGTCGGCATCATCTCGCCTGATCAGAAGCCTTGTGACGGCCTGGGCGTGGGCGAGGTCGGCTACCTGATGACCGGGGTGAAGGACGTCCGGCAGTCCCGGGTCGGGGACACCATCACCAGCGAGCGGGGCGGTGCCACCACGCCGCTGCCCGGCTACCGAACGCCCAAACCGATGGTGTTCGCCGGGCTGTACCCGATGGACGGCTCGGATTACCCGGAACTGCGTGACGCGCTGGACAAGCTGCGGCTCAACGACGCCGCGCTCAGCTATGCGCCGGAGACCTCCGCCGCGCTGGGCTTCGGGTTTCGCTGCGGGTTCCTCGGCCTGCTGCACCTGGAGATCACCCGCGACCGGCTGGAGCGCGAGTTCGACCTCGACCTGATCTCCACCGCACCCAACGTGGTCTACCGGGTAGTGCGCGACGACGGTTGCGAGCAGATCGTCACCAACCCGGCGGACTGGCCCACCGGCAAAATCGCCGAGGTGTACGAGCCGGTGGTGCGCTGCACCATCATCGCGCCGTCTGAATACGTCGGCACGATCATGGAGCTGTGCCAGGGCCGCCGGGGCGCCTTGCTGGGGATGGATTATCTGTCGGCGTCGCGGGTGGAGCTGCGCTACACGCTGCCGATGGCCGAGATCGTGTTCGACTTCTTCGACGCGCTGAAGTCCCGCACTCGCGGCTACGCCTCGATGGACTACGAGGAGGCCGGTGAGCAACTCGCCGACCTGGTGAAAGTGGACATTCTGCTGCAAGGCGAGCCAGTGGACGCCTTTTCCGCAATCGTGCATCGGGAGGCCGCCTACGGCTACGGCACCTCGATGGCGACCCGGTTGCGCGAACTCATCCCCCGCCAGCAGTTCGAGGTGCCGATCCAGGCCGCGATCGGCTCCCGGATCATCGCCCGGGAGACCATCCGCGCCATCCGCAAGGACGTGCTGGCCAAGTGCTACGGCGGGGACATCACCCGCAAGCGCAAGCTGCTGGAGAAGCAGAAAGAGGGCAAGAAGCGGATGAAGACGATCGGCCGGGTCGAGGTCCCCCAAGAAGCCTTCGTCGCCGCTCTGTCCACCGACGACTCGGCCAAGTCCGGCGCCAGAAAGTAGGGTTCCCCAGACTGTCAGCGGGTGAAGACGATCTTTCCGGCGGTGTCGCCGTTGAGCATTGACTTGAAGCCTGGCTCGGGGTCGGTCATCGGGAGCTCTGCGCCGATTTGCGGACGGAGGCCGGTGATGTCCAGGAACGACAGCAGGTCGCGCAGCTCGTTGCAGGTCCCCATGGTGGATCCGACCATCCGCAGTTGTAGGAAAAACAGCCGCTGCAGCTCGGCGCGTTCGGCGTCGCCGCTGGTGGCACCGGAGCACACGATGATGCCTCCGGGCTTGAGTGACTTAGCAGAATGTGACCAGGTGGCTTTGCCGACGGTCTCGAATACCGCATCCACTCGCTCGGGCAATCGAGCACCGGACTCGAAGGCCTGGTGCGCGCCCAACGAACAGGCCAGTTCGCGCTTGGCCTCCGCGCGCCCGGTGACCCAGACCCGCATTCCGGTAGCGCGGCCGAGCTGTATCAGGGCCGTGGAGACGCCGCCCGACGCGCCTTGCACGAGCATGGTTTGGCCAGGCCGCAGGCCGGACTTCACGAACAGCATGCGGTAGGCGGTCAGCCAGGCGGTGCCCATACAGGCGGCCTGGGAGAAAGTCAGCGACGGCGGCTTGGGCACCACGTTACGAGCTGGCACCACGACGGTATCCGCGAAACTACCCTGCAATCTCTCGGTGAGCAGCGTGCGGCCCGGATCTAGCGACTCGTCACCGACCCAACCCGGGCTGGTGATCACCGGGTAGATCACTACCTCGGAGCCGTCGGGCAGGGTGCCCGCACCGTCGCAACCCAAGATCATCGGGAACCGGTCGGCTTTGATTCCCACTCCGCGCAGCGTCCACAGGTCGTGCATGTTCAAGCTCGCCGCGGCGATGGTGACGGCCACACTGCCCTCGGGTACCTCTGGGTCAGGGCGATCTCCGATGCGTAGCGAGGCCAGCGGGTCTGCGGGATTCGGCTCAGCGGCGTAGACGGCGAACATGCTGCCCAACCTAGTGCCGGTCGCCGGCACGTACCTCTTGACGAGCTAGGCTTTTGTTGTGCTGTGGGCGGGGTGGGACGCGGTGGCCCGCTGGTGGAATGGGGTTGAGCTGTGGCTCACGCAGCTGGGCCTAGCACTTCAAGTGGCTCTGCTCATGGCCGTCTTGCTGCCGACTTGCTGGTGGGCTGCACGGTTGATGGATCGGCTTATCGGCCTGCTCTTCGCCCGGCTCGGTCCCCGCTACAGCGTGGAGGCTGAGGATGCGCGGGAGCCACGGTGAGTTCTCGTCGACGCATCACCGCCGCGCTAGTCGGCTTGCTCATGCTGGTGACTGGGGGCTGGCTGGGCCACCACCTCGTGGCCGATCCGCCGACCAGTGGCCAACCCGTGGCCGTCGCCTCGGCGGCCGGCCTGCCGGTGCGGGCGCTGTCGCAGCTGCCGCCTCAGGCGGCGCATGTGTGGCAGCTGATTCAGCACGGTGGTCCCTTCCCCTACCGGCAGGACGGCAGCATCTTCAGAAACCGGGAGGCCCGATTGCCGTCGCGGCAGATCGGTTTCTACCGCGAGTACACCGTCCCCGTCCCGGGAGAGCCTGATCGCGGGCCCCGCCGCTTGATCATCGGCGGTGCCACTGAGCTGTACTACACCGGCGACCACTATGTGAGCTTCGTCGTGGTCAACCCATACGAGTAAGTCGTGGCTCGTCATGTTGCCGATGCCCAGCATGCGCTGGCGCAAGCCCGTGCCCGGGGCGCGGTAGTGCACCTGATCGGTCCGGTGACCAGCACGGCCGAGGCGTTGGATGTGATCGGCGCCGCGTTGGACTTTCCGGCCTGGTATGGCCAAAACCTCGATGCGATGTACGACTGCCTGGTCGACCTATCTTGGCAGCCGCTTGGTGAGCACGTGCTGATCTGGACCGGTCACCACGCACTCGAGGCCGCCGATCCTGGCGGGTACCGCGCGGTGCTCGCAGCACTCGACGAGGCGGCCGCCGCCAACTCGGAGCGCCCGCTGTCAGTGTTCCTCGCCGACGGGTGATCCGCGTGCATCGAGCAACGGTTCGGCCGAGACATCAATAGCTGGGCGTATGTACGTCCATTCGGGCCGACCGTACCGGGGAACATTCGCGGCATTTGGTGGCAAAGCGAGTCGAAGTGCTACCCGAAATAGAGCTGACGACTGTTCAATTTCCGGTCGCGAACCAGCGCGCTACTAGCGCCGATCGGTTCACACTGGCCGCAACCAGCAATGTACGAGGTCATATGCTCAAGTGGGGGAAGCCCATGAGGGCGGGCGCTTTTCGGCAAATGCGCGGGCACCTTCGCGGCCTTCTGCTGAGGCGAAGCACGCAGCGGAAATCTCCAGCATGGCCTGGAAATCCTCCGGGGCGGCCTTTCTGAGCAGCTGCTTCGTCACGGCAAGCGCCTGTGGGGCGCCCTTAGTCAGCATTCCGGTGTAGCGGTT
>DATELN010000182.1:0-3390 GCA_035276605.1 Pseudonocardiaceae bacterium
GACCCCGCCGCCCGCGAGCGCCGGCGGCGGCAGGTGGTCGCGGGCGCCTACCGCCTGCGCCGCACGCACAACCCGCAGGTGACCATCGCCGCGATGGGCGCACTAGTCCCGGAGGCGCTCACCGCCGCCGAACGCCTCGACGCCCTCGGCGCCGCCGCGGACGTCATCTGCGTGACCAGCCCCGGCCTGCTGTTCAACGCCCTGCGCGCCCGCCAAGGCCACACCGACGCGCCGGCCTGGATCCTGGACCAAGTGTTCGCCCCGTCCCACGCCACCCCGCTGGTCACCGTCCTCGACGGCCACCCGCATACGTTGGCCTTCCTGGCCACCATCAACCAGGTGCCCAGCATCACCCTCGGCGTGACCCGATTCGGCCAGTCAGGATCGCTCGAGGACGTCTACCGCTACCACGGCATCGACGCCGACAGCATCGTCCGCGCCGGGCTTGACGTCGCCACCGGCTAACGCCGACTTTCGGCAGCGCATGCTTCTTTCGTCCTTGTGGACGAGGGTACGAGGTGGTTGTGTCGCTGCTGCAGGAACATTATCCGCAGATTATCTGAACGCCTGTCATTAGCTGGGTGCGAATATCCCGGTGCACAGGTTACGGATTCTGGTGTGCCGGGCTTAGCGCTAGGAGGTCAGCGAGCATGTCGAGGCTACTAGCAGGGTTGCACCACGTGACTGCGATAGCGACGGATCCGCAGCGCAATGTGGATTTCTACCGCACCGCACTGGGATTGCGGCTGGTCAAAACCACGGTGAACTTCGATGCTCCGGACACTTATCACCTCTACTTCGGTAACGAAACCGGTCAACCCGGCACGTTAATCACATTTTTCCCGTGGCCCGGTGCGCCGCGCGGGCGGCGCGGCACAGGACAGGCGACCACGGTGGCCTGCTCGATCCCGGAAAACTCGCTGGGCTGGTGGCGGGCGCATCTGGAGCGCTTGGGCGTGGCGACGGGAGCGATCACGGTCAGATTGGGCGAAGAGGCGCTGCCCGTGCGCGACCCGGATGGGCTGGCCCTGGAGTTGGTCGCTCACCCGCAGGCCGACTCTCGGCCACCGTGGCAGGAGGGACCAATCCCGCCGGAGCACGCAATCCGAGGACTGCACTCGGTCACGCTCACCGAGGCAGGTCACGAACACACCGCGGCACTGCTGGCCGACACGCTTGGATTCCACTTGGTCGAGGAATCCAGCGCACGGTTCCGGTTCGCCACCGGCGGCGGTGACGCTGGTGCGTTGGTGGATGTGCTGTGCAGCCCGGAGGCCCCGCAAGGGCTGGTGGCCGCCGGCACGGTGCACCACATTGCCTGGCGTACCCCCGACGATGCCGAGCAGGTCGCCTGGCGCACCACGCTGATCGATCAGGGATTAAACGTCACGCCGATCATGGACCGTCAGTACTTCCAGTCAATCTATTTCCGCGAACCCGGCGGGGTGTTGTTGGAGATCGCCACCGACCCGCCAGGCTTTACCGTCGATGAACCGCTGATGCGGCTAGGCCGAGCGCTCAAGCTGCCGCCGTGGCTAGAACCCTCTCGCGCCGAGATTGAACACGCACTGCCCACGCTACGGGTCCCGGGTCCTGACGAGGAGATCACCGTCGGCGGCACCGAAAGCGGGCAGGCACGATGACCGCCGGTGTCGCCACCTTCATCCACCGGTTTACGCCAGCCAAAACCCCTGACGGGCTGACGTTGCTTTTACTGCACGGCACCGGCGGTGACGAGGACGACCTGCTTGAGCTCGGTCACGTCCTCGACGAGCACGCGGCGCTGCTGTCACCGCGCGGACAAGTATCCGAACACGGCGCGAACCGGTGGTTTCGGCGGCTGGCCGAGGGCGTGTTCGACACCGACGATCTCCTCGCGCGCACCGACCAGCTCGCTGCCTTCGTCACCAGCGCCGTCGAGCACTACCGGCTGACCGCCTCCCCCCTGGTCGCTGTGGGATTTTCCAACGGTGCCAATATCGCCGCCACCATGCTGCTGCGACATCCCCGCCTGCTGCGGGCTGCGGTGCTGTTCGCACCCATGGTGACCCTCGACGACCCGCCAATGGCGGACCTCTCCGGGGTTGGGGTGTTCATTGGCGCGGGCACGGCGGACCCGATGTCCCCATCCGACCAAGCCCAACGCCTGGCTGATCAATTCATCGCTCGCGGCGCGGCCGTTGAGCTGCACTGGCACCCTGGCGGGCACGGCATCGACCGAAGCGTCCTGGCCCGGGCCCGCTCATGGCTGCGCAAACTGCACGCCATCAGCACCGACCGGCACACGCCGGGGTGACGAACAGCACAACGAAGATCAACGGCCGCAAGCGGTTCATCGTGACCGACACCCTCGGGCTGCTGCCCACTGTCGTTGTCCTCTCCGCCGGCATGCAGGACCGCGATGGTGCCAAGCCGGTCCTGTTGGACACCTACCTGCGCCCTCCAGTCCGGTTCGTCTTCGCCGACGGCGGGTTCACCGGCCGACTCCTGGACTGGGCGCGCACGATCCTGGCCACCACCCTGCATGCCTGGCTGACCGCGCACCGCCGCCTGGCCCGTGGCTACGAACGCGACCCCGCCATCTCCGAGGCCATGATCCGCTGGGCCGCGATCAACACCATCAACCGCCGGTTCGCCCGCGGAGGCCCCGCCACCCGCCAGCAGCGACGCACCTTCACAACCAGTAGTTGATCTCCTCAAACACGCTCTTACCAAGCTTTGTCACTCCTGACCGGCCGACTGCTGGCTCGCTGATCTAGTGTCATGCCAGTTCAGCGGCCTTGGTGCCGCGAACCGCGGGACCGGAGGAGTCGATGCTGGGATGACGGCAGAGCGACCGATGCCCACACAGGACGACGTGCTCGGGTACTTCAACACGCTGTCGAACTGGGGACGGTGGGGCGACGACGACGAGCTCGGCACTCTGAACCACATCACCGACGATGTCCGGCTGGCGGCGGCGCGGGCCGTGCGCCACGGCAGGAGCGTGTCGTGCGCATGGGAGGTTGCCGTACCGCAAGACATGGAGCGGTCGACGACGACGTGCCCGTGCGCCGCCGACATGCCGGGTGCCGAGGACATGCCGGTGCCCGGATTCCGCGACGACCGGCGCTGGGGCTTTTCGTTCGAGCGGCTCGGCATCACGTTCCACGGCAACACCCTCACCCACGTCGACTCGCCGTGCCACATCTTCTGGGACGGCACGATGTACAACGGGCGGTCGCACTCGCTGGTCGACGCCGCGACGGGATCGGCGTGGGCGTCCGTCACGGCGGCGGCGAACGGGATCATCACGCGTGGTGTCCTGCTGGACATTGCGAGGGTCCGCGATGTGCCGTGGTTGGAACCGGGGCAGGGGGTGTTTCCCGACGATCTCGAGGAGGCCGAGCG
>DATELN010000183.1:0-9394 GCA_035276605.1 Pseudonocardiaceae bacterium
GACCCCGCCGCACTGGTCGCCGTGGCGGCGCCCGCGCTGTGCTCGCCCGCGCCGCCGCCTCCGCTGGTCCCGCTGTACCTGCGGCGCCCCGATGCGGTGCCGCCCGGCCCGGTCAAGCGAGTGACACCAGCGTGAGCGTCCTGATCGAACCGATGGTGCCCGCTGATGCGCTGCGCTGCGCCGAACTCGAGCGTGTGCTGTTCGCCGGTGACGACCCGTGGAGCCCCGAGGCGTTCCTCGACGCGCTGGCCGCGGGCCACTACTACCTGTCCGCGCGCGACGGTGACTCGCTGATCGGCTATGCCGGGCTGGCGAAGGTCGGGGCGGAGGCGGAGATCCACACCATCGCGGTGGATCCGGCGCACCACCGCCGAGGCATCGGCCGTGCCTTGCTGCGCGCCGTCCTCGATCATGCCGCCGGTGCCACGGTGTTTTTAGAAGTCCGCACCGACAACGAGTCGGCAATCAAGCTGTATCGCAGTGAGGGGTTCGAGGTGGTTGGCACCCGCCGCCGTTACTACCGGCCCAGCGGAGCCGATGCGTTCACCATGCGCAGGCAGGCCGCCTCGTGACCGGGATCGTGTTAGGTATTGAGACATCCTGCGACGAGACCGGCGTGGGTGTGGTGCGGTTGGCGTCCGACGGCACGGTGACGCTGCTGGCCGACGAGGTCGCGTCCAGCGTTGATGAGCACGCCCGCTTCGGTGGCGTGGTGCCCGAGGTGGCGTCCCGCGCGCATCTGCAGGCGATGGTGCCTGCCGTGCGCCGCGCGCTGCGAGCCGCGGGTGTCGCACCATCGGATGTGGATGCGATAGCGGTCACCGCGGGTCCCGGGCTGGCCGGCGCGTTGCTGGTCGGGGTGGCGGCGGCCAAGGCGTACGCGGCCGCCTGGGAGGTCCCGCTGTACGGGGTGAACCATCTCACCGCGCATGTGGCGGTGGACACCCTGGAACACGGCCCGCTCCCGCCTGTGCTGGCTTTGCTCGTCTCCGGCGGGCACTCCAGCCTGCTGGAGGTTTCGTCGCTGGTCGAGCCGATGTGCCCACTGGGAGCCACCATCGACGACGCCGCCGGAGAAGCCTTCGACAAGGTCGCGCGGCTGCTGGGGTTGGGCTTTCCGGGCGGGCCGTACATCGACCGGGCCGCCAAGGACGGCGACCCCAACAGTGTCCGCTTCCCGCGCGGCCTCACCGGGCCTGGTGACGCGCCCTACGACTTCTCCTTCTCTGGACTCAAAACCGCGGTGGCCCGGCACGTCGAGGCGCTGGAGCGCGCGGGCACCGCGGTTCCGGTCGCCGACGTCGCCGCGGCCTTCCAGGAGGCGGTGGTGGATGTGCTCACCGGCAAGGCGATCCGGGCGGCCACCGACCGGGGCATCGACACCCTGCTCATCGGCGGTGGGGTAGCCGCCAACTCGCGGTTGCGTGCCCTCGCGGGTCACCGCTGCACGGCGGCCGGCGTGCAGCTGCGGGTACCCCGACCGCGGCTCTGTACCGACAACGGCGCGATGGTGGCCGCGCTCGGTGCCCACCTGCTCGCCGCCGGCGCGTCCCCGTCTCCGCTCGATATCCCCGCCGACCCCGGCCTGCCGATCACCACCTCCGTAGTTGGGGGCTCTTCAAGTACCGCCAACCGGGCCTGATGGTGCTCCTAACCACTACCAACCCGGCGACATCGAGCCTTCGATCCTGGGCTGGCCTGCGAATGAACTGCTGTGTTGTCGCCGAGTTCGACTGGACGGCTCCGGCGACGTGGGGCAGCGAGCCGGCGCGAGATATCCGGGGATACCCCGGTTGAGTGTTTAGCACTCGGCGCAGTAGTCTGCTAGTTGGCACTCTGCTAGTCAGAGTGCTAACAAAGGCCCGAGCCGCCTCGACACCCGCGACGGCGGGGTGGCAGGAGCCAGTACCAGACAACCTGCCAGCTCTTCGAAGACCCCTGAAAGTGGAGGTCATACCGTGGCGAGCGTGAACATCAAGCCGCTCGAGGACAAGATCGTTGTTCAGGCCAGCGAGGCCGAGACGACGACCGCGTCCGGCATCGTCATCCCGGACACCGCCAAGGAAAAGCCCCAAGAGGGCAAAGTACTGGCCGTGGGCCCGGGTCGGGTCAATGACGCCGGCACCCGCATCCCGATGGATGTGAACGTCGGCGACGTCGTCATCTACACCAAGTACGGCGGCACCGAGGTCAAGTACAACGGCGAGGAATACCTGATTCTCTCCGCGCGCGACGTACTCGCTGTTGTTAACTGACGGTTCGACCGTCGAGTCAACCAACTGTCGCTATGACCTCGACCGCCCCGCTGGCCCGCTATGGAGTCAGCGGGGCGGTCGAGGGTTGACCTCCCACTGATACCCACTGATTTGGGACGGGCCCCGCCAGGCCCATCAGATTTCCGCCCATGAGGAAGGCAGGCAATGCCCAAGCAGATCACGTTCGACGAGACCGCGCGGCGCGCGCTGGAGCGTGGAGTCGACCAGCTCGCCGACGCGGTCAAGATCACTCTCGGCCCGCGCGGCCGCCATGTCGTCCTGGCCGATAGAAACAAATACATCGGCCACACGATCACCAACGACGGGGTGATGATCGCGCGTGCGATCGATCTGACCGACCCCTACGAGAACCTCGGCGCCCAGCTTGCCAAGAGCGTGGCGACCAAGACCAACGACGTTGCCGGTGACGGCACCACCACCGCTACCGTCCTGGCCCAAGCTATGGTGCGAGAAGGATTGCGCAACGTGGCCGCCGGCGCCAATCCCACCGCGCTCGGAAGGGGTATCGCGGCGGCCGCGGATGCCGTTGCCGCCGCGTTGGCTGCCAAGGCCACGCCGGTGACCGGCGAGCAGGCGATCGCCCAGGTCGCCACCGTGTCTTCCCGCGATCCGAAGATCGGTGCCCTGGTCGGCGAGGGAATGACCAAGGTCGGCGAGGACGGCGTCATCACCGTCGAGGAATCGTCCACCATGGCCACCGAGCTGGAGATCACCGAAGGCGTTGCATTCGACAAGGGCTACATCTCGCCCTATTTCGTCACCGATGCCGAGCGTATGGAGACGGTGTTGACCGACCCCTACGTTTTGCTGCACCGCGAGACGATCTCGTCCATCCTGGATTTGCTGCCGCTGCTGGAACAGGTCGGTCAGGCCGGCAAGCCGCTGCTCATCGTGGCCGGGGACGTCGAGGGCGAGGCACTGTCCACCCTGGTGGTCAACGCCCTACGCAAGACCCTGTCGGTGGTGGCGGTCAAGTCGCCGTTCTTCGGGGATCGTCGCCAAGCGTTTATGGACGACCTGGCCGTCATCACCGGTGCCAAGGTCATTGACCCCGAGGTCGGACTCAAGCTGTCCGAGGTGGGGCTTGAGGTGCTTGGCCAAGCCCGGCGAGTGGTGGTGACCAGGGACGACACCACCATCGTCGAGGGTGCTGGTGACCAAGACGAGGTCGAGGCGCGTGCCGCGCAGATACGTTTCCAGATGGAGGAGGTCGACTCGGACTGGGAGCGCGAAAGACTGCAAGAGCGGCTGGCCAAGCTCGTCGGTGGGGTGGCGGTCATCAAGGTTGGGGCGGCCACTGAAATCGAGCTCAAGGAGCGCAAGGGCCGGATCGAGGATGCTGTGGCAGCCGCACGAGCTGCGGCGCAGGAGGGCATCGTGCCTGGCGGCGGGGCCGCCCTGGTACATGCTGCCGACTCGATCGGCGACCTCGGACTGACCGGCGACGAGGCCACCGGTGCCGCCATCGTGCGCCACGCTTGCGCCGCGCCGGTGCGCTGGATCTCAGCCAACGCGGGTTTCGAGGGCTCTGTGGTAGCTGCCAAGGTGCGTGAAGCCCAGTGGGGTCACGGCTTCGACGCCGAAACCGAAACCTACTGCGACCTGGTTGCCGCGGGCATCATCGACCCGGTCAAGGTGACGCGCTCGGCGATCGTCAACGCGGCCTCGATCGCCCGCATGGTGATCACGACGGAAAGCGCCGTGGTCGACAAGCCGGAAAAGGCGCCGCCGGCTGGCCAGAGTCACGGTCACGGCCACGGGCACAGCCACGGTATGTGAGCCGCCGGACCCGGTGGGCTCAGCGGCGCCGCTCGCGTTGGTGAGCCGCGTGGCTCGGGGCCGCTCGTGCCGTCGCTACGGGGTAGTAACCCCTCCGATGACCCCCGCAACCCTACTGACGGGTGCGGGGGTCATCATTGCGGACAAAGAGTAGCCGCAAATGCCCGAATCATCCGTGTTCACGGTACTGCCGGGAACTGCTCACACTCGGTAGAGTGAGCGCTGCTCCACATCGGTGATGCAGCCGTCCGGAGTTAGCGGCTGAAGGTCCTTGACGGAAATCCATCAGATCGTGTCAAGTTCCGGCTCCGTATGACCGATAGGGAGGTGGGCACATCAGTTGGCTGCAGGAGAGGAGTCCTTCCGTGACCGCAGTTCTCATCTGCGACGACCGGCGAAGCGTCCGCGAGGGGCTCACTCGAGTGATGTCCGCGGTCCCCGGCGTCGCCCGGATCGACTGCGTGGCGCACGGTGACGAGCTGCTAGCTCGCTATTCTCGGCAGCCGGTGGATGTCGTCCTGGTCGGGACCCAGCGTGCGGTGCCGGCCGGCGTGGAGGCCACTCGCCGGTTGGTGTCGGCGCACCCACAGGCGAATGTCATCGTCTTCGGGGCGCCGGACGATGCGGGCAGTATTGCCGCTGCGATCGCTGGCGGCGCCCGTGGCTACCTACGTTGGGACGCCTCCCGTCCGGAACTCGTCGCCGCGCTGGCGCACACCCTGGCCAGCACGTCGGTGCCGGCACCCCGGCCTCCCTCCGACCCAGGTGTCCAGCTCACTGAGCGCGAACTGCAGGTGCTCCGCGGCATGAGCCAGGGCAAAAGCAACGGCCAGATTGGGCGGGAGCTGTACCTGTCCGAGGACACCGTCAAAACTCATGCCCGCCGTCTGTTCCGCAAGCTTGGCGTGCGGGATCGGGCGCAAGCTGTTGCACATGGCTTCCGGCGTGGCCTGGTGGCCTGACGGCGGCCGTCTGATCGCTTTCGGGGCGGAGACCAGTGGCATCGCCACCGGTCTCCGCCCCGTTCTTTCTGTCGATTCCGGTCGGATCCGCGGCCGATACCGCCTTACCTGTCCGATTTGTCTACCACTACGGTTACCCGCGAGGTGCTCGCGTCTCGGGATGGTGATGGATGGTCGAGGCAGCGAAATGGCCACCGCCGACCGGCGTGCAGCCCGGTCGGTCCCTCGTCGTAACGGCAGGGCTGCATTCTGCGATGACCGCTGTGGGGGACGACCTCGACGTCCTAGTCGGAGATGCCGTCGATGGCAACAGAGAAGCCGTTGAAGGCGTGCTCCGGCGGATCCGTCCCCTCGTGGTGCGGTATTGCCGCTCCCGGGTCGGTAGCCAGGAAAGAACATTCGCTTCGGCGGATGATGTAGCCCAGGAGGTGTGTCTCGCGGTGCTCACGGCCCTGCCTAGTTACCGCGACCAAGGCCGGCCCTTTCTCGCCTTCGTGTACGGCATAGCCGCACACAAGGTGGCCGACGCCCACCGGTCGGCGGCGCGCAATCGCGCTGAACCGGTCGAGGAGGTGCCCGACACTCAGGACCTGGCCGACGGTCCAGAAACTCAGCTGATGCAGGCAGAGTTCGCCGAGAAGATGACCCAGCTGCTGGACACGCTGCCGGAAAAGCAACGCGAGATCCTGCGCCTGCGCATCGTTGTCGGGCTATCCGCAGAGGAGACTGCCGAGGCCGTGGGCTCGACTCCCGGTGCCGTTCGGGTGGCTCAGCACCGAGCTCTCGGTCGGTTGCGCGGTGTATTGGCGTCTGAGGGGGTGGTCTGAAGTGCCTGGTTGGGACGAGTACCCGCACGCCGGCCATCCCAACGGGGATCCGTACGAGATGCCCACGGACCTGGCCGCGTTGCAGGCCGATGACGCGCTGCTGGACATGATCGGCAGTGGTGCGCACATCCCCAGCGACGCCGACGACGAGCTGACCCGGGTGTTGTCCGCATGGCGTCGTGAGGTGCATGCCGAACCGGTCAGGCCGCTGGTGGACACCAACACCGCGATGTCGGTGATCCGTGCCGCGGCCCGTCGGCCGGCTCAGCGCCGTAATCCGGTGTACGGCTCGGCCGCTGCTGCTGCGGCGGTGCTGGTCATCGCCTTCTCCGGGGTGGGCCTGGTCGCCAAGTCAGCGCAACCTGGTGACCACCTGTGGGGTGTGACCCAGGTGCTCTACAGCGATTACGCCCGGTCGGTAGAGACCGCAGCCGCGGTCCGAACCGAGCTCAATGAGGCCAAGGTGGCCCTCAACCAGGGCCAACCTGAGCGGGCCAGAGCAGCGTTGGCGCACGTCCAGCAGCAACTACCGGTGATCGGCGAGTCCGAGGGTCTCACCGACCTCACTGCTCGCCACCGCCAACTCGAGCAAAAGTTGAACGAGCCGACTCCCGAAACCGACCAGGCGAAGCCCCCTTCGGGTCCACCGGTTGGCTCATCGGCGCCCAACGGTGCCGCGTCTGATGCCACCAAGGCAGGCAATCCTGGTGAGTCGTCTGCTCCCGCCGGCTCCACCACGATGACGCCGGGTGGTACCACGGCACCGGGTAGCACCGATGAGATGCCCGCCGATCCGTCCACCACGCAGAATCAGTTCCTGCCTGGCCGCGACTATCGCCACTACCCCCCGGGTGCCACCACGCCCGGTAGCGTCCGGCAGAACGGTAGCTCCCCCGGCGCGGGTCAGTCCGGCGTGCCTGGTAACGACGCCACCACCAACGGCGGCACGACCCGCGCTAAGCCGGGAGTCGACGCCTCTACGCCTAGCACTCCCCCTAGCAGCGACCGGCACGATGACAGCACGGTCGGCAAAGGCCCGGCGACCGGCAACGGTGGCGGTCCGCACCCTCCTGGGGGCTTCTCCACATTTTGTGATCATGCTGTGCCGCGGCCGCATTTCTGTGGGCCTGGTTAACCACCGTTCCCGGCTTAGCCACCGTTCTCGGCAAGCACGGCGTCGGTGTAGCCACGGCAGTATTCCCAGCTGACGTAGCCAGCGGGATCCGGGTCGTAGGCGGGCTCGTGCGCGCGCATCCGGCCGACTTCAAGCAGCTGGCGCAGGCTAGCCCGAAGCAGTTGCCAGTCGTGATAATGCTGTTCAGCGCAGTCAGGGCAGTCGACGACGATGCCGCGTATGCCACGAGGCGCCAGCAGGGCTTGGTAGACGGCGAGATCGCTTAGATCGGCAAGCAGGCCGGCGCGCTCGTCGTCGTCCAGCGGTTCGTCAACACCCTCCTCGCTACTGTCCAGCGCCTCCAACGCCAGAGCCGGATCCTCGGGATCGCCGGCGAAGGGATCGGGGGGAAGTGAGTCGTGCACCACGGCTGCACGGTACCCGCTTGGCCGACGGTCCGTCGCACGGTCCTCATCAGCTAGCGCGCCGGATACCATCGTCATATGACCAGCGACCTGGCGATGTCCAACATGCCCGGTATGGAATCAAAGTTCGCGCTGCTCGGTCTGACTTTCGATGATGTCCTGCTACTGCCCGCCGAGTCTGATGTGATCCCCGCCGAGGTCGACACGTCGACCAAGCTGTCCCGCAACATCACGCTGCGGGTGCCCCTGGTGTCCTCGGCGATGGACACGGTGACCGAGTCGCGGATGGCCATCGCGATGGCCCGCCATGGCGGGATGGGGGTCTTACACCGCAACCTGCCCGCGCAAGAGCAAGCCGCGCAGGTCGAGGTCGTCAAGCGGTCCGAAGCGGGCATGGTGACCGATCCGGTGACCTGCCAGCCGGACAACACCCTGGCTGAAGTGGACGCGCTGTGCGCCCGCTACCGAATATCCGGTTTGCCGGTGATCGATACAGACGGGGTGCTGGTCGGGATCATCACCAATCGGGACATGCGCTTCGAGGTCGACCACGACAAGCGGGTCGCCGAGGTGATGACCAAACCGCCGCTGATCACCGCGCAGGTCGGGGTCACCGCGGAGGCAGCGCTGGGTCTGCTGCGCCGGCACAAGGTCGAGAAGCTGCCGATTATCGATGGGCAGGCCCGGCTTCGTGGCCTGATCACGGTCAAGGACTTCGTGAAAACTGAACGCTACCCGCTGGCCACTAAGGATCCCGACGGGCGGTTGCTGGTGGGCGCCGCGGTCGGGGTTGGCGAGGACGCCAAGAAGCGGGCCGCATTGCTGGTGGAGGCCGGCGTCGATGCGCTGGTGGTGGATACCGCGCACGGGCACTCCCGCGGGGTGCTGGAGATGATCGCTCTGCTGAAAGCCGAACTGGGTGACAGCGTCGATGTCATCGGCGGCAATGTGGCGACCCGCGCTGGGGCGCGGGCGCTGGTCGACGCCGGCGCAGACGCGGTCAAGGTAGGGGTCGGTCCCGGGTCGATCTGCACCACCCGGGTGGTGGCCGGGGTGGGCGTGCCGCAAATCAGCGCCATCTTCGAGGCGGACCAGGCATGCCGGCCCGCAGGTGTGCCGGTAATCGGCGATGGCGGTATCCGGTTCTCCGGAGACATCGCCAAGGCCATCGTCGCTGGGGCCAGCGCGGTGATGCTGGGCAGCCTGCTGGGCGGTACTGCGGAGGCGCCGGGTGATCTGATCCTGGTCGACGGCAAGCAGTACAAGGCCTACCGGGGGATGGGGTCCATGGGCGCCATGGCATCCCGTGCCGGTGCCCGGTCGTACTCCCGGGATCGCTACTCCGCTGATGATCTGCTTGCCGATGACAAGCTGGTGCCCGAGGGCATCGAGGGCCGGGTTCCTTTCCGGGGACCGCTGTCGCTGGTAGCTCATCAGCTGGTGGGCGGCCTGCGCGCGGCGATGGGTTACGCGGGCGCAGCGACAATCCCGGCGTTGCAAGACGCGCAGCTGGTGCAGATCACCCCGGCCGGGCTCACGGAGGGACACCCGCACGGCATCACCATGACGGTGGAGGCCCCGAACTACGCGGTGCGCTGAGATGCGCGACCTGGTGGAGATCGGGATGGGCCGGTCCGCGCGGCGGGCCTACGACTTCGATGACGTCCAGATCGTGCCGTCGCGGCGCACCCGGTCTTCCCGCGATGTGTCCACTGCCTGGCAGATTGACGCCTACCGGTTCGATATCCCGCTGGTAACGCATCCCACCGACGCCATCGTGTCGCCGGCGATGGCGGTGCGGATCGGTGAGTTGGGCGGGCTCGCGGTGCTCAATGCCGAGGGATTGTGGGGCCGCCACTCAGATGTCGATAAGTTGCTGTTCCAGCTCGCGTCGGCAATGAAGGAGGCGGGCGAGGCGGCGGCGGTGCGGCTGTTGCAGCAGTGGCACGCCGCACCGATCCGAGCGGAGCTGCTCGCCGAGGCGATCGGCCAGGTCGCCGCCGCCGGCATG
>DATELN010000184.1:0-11865 GCA_035276605.1 Pseudonocardiaceae bacterium
ATCACGCTGCCGTGGCGGCAGCCAGGTCCGAGCTATCGGCGGTCGGCGGTCGCGGCGGTGACCAGTTCGTCCGCTAGATCACCGTCATGCTGCGCCGTCCGCCGCGATCTACGATTCACAAGGGCAAAAGCCTCCGTGGTCAACGTCTCGGAACCGGGCGCGGCGGACGTGAGGTTCGGGTCGAGTTGGATCGAGCACGCGGAGCGCGCGCCGTGGCGTCGCGGGCCCGACTTGCGCGAATTAACTGAAAGTGACATCGGTGACGTCGATGGCGACCGAGACTCGATTCAGGACCGGAGAGTCGTCGGCGTTGCGGACGTAAACCCGGCGGCGGGTCGGGACCATGATCCCGTCGAAGTCGCGGTATCGCGACGGGTAGTGCACCGCGGGGCCGCCGCCGAGGATGTCGACGGTGTAGTCCAGGCGCCGCAGTAGCCCGGTATCGTCGAAATAGTAGGTCTGCTGGCGGGTGTGAGCCACGATGGTGTCCGGGTAGGTAACCAGCAGGGTGCGCAGCATCTGCCCGTCTTCGCGCCAGGGCCAGGTCTCCTCGGTGACGAAGTCGCCGCGGGCGAAGAGGAACGGCGCGGTGAAGTAGTTCCAGTTGCCCTCGCCGGCGAAGTAGGCCACCTGGAACTCATCCCATCGCGAGTGGCGGGTAGTTCCGATGAAAGCGGCCGCCGGATCGCGACGCTCGGCGAGCAGGACGCCTGCGCTCGTCTCGATGGTCTGGTGGTCGGGCTGCCAGGTGGTGTAGCGGCCAGGTTGGGGGAATGGGGTGATCGTCAGGCGCTGGTCGCAGGTGTCACCTTCCAGCTCGACACCGTCCAGCAGGCCTGGCTTGCCTTTGCGGGTCCAGATTGCCCCGGTGATGGAGACCGCCGCGCGGAACCGGGAGAGCCGCTCCCAGCGCCGCAAGCCGCCATGACCCTCGATGGCCAGCTTCAGCAGATCGTTCATGGAGATCACTCTCACGATCCGGAGACCAGCTGCCCGCCGTCGATGTCGTAGGTCCCACCGGTGAGAGCCGTGTTGGTCATGAGGTGCACGGCGAGCGCGGCGACGTCGCCAGGCCCCATGACGCGCCCCCGGGGGTGTTCGTCTGCTACCTGGGTATGTCAACGACGGTCTGGGCGGCCTTGAGGATGAGGTCGGTCACCGCTTGGGGTTGGGAAACCATGATGACGTGGGAGCCTTCGACCTCGACGATGTCGGCGCCCGCCCGCCGAGCCATCGATCGAATGACGTCGGCGCCAGCGCCCTTGTCGCCGGTGGCGACCACCGCCCAGGACGGCAACCTTTTCCAGGCTGGCGGTCCGGACGCGTCGCTAAACGCCGCGGCGGCGACCGGGCGCTGGGTAGCGGCCGCCAGCGCGGTGCCCTCCGCGGGCAGGTCGGCGGCAAAGGCATCCCGGAACAGCGCGGGGTCGATCATGAACTCGATCGCTGTCTCCCCGTCCGGTCCGGTCGGATAGTGGCGCTGGACCAGGGCTGTGTTCAGGACACTGTCCTTGGATCCGGCCTCGACTTCTCCCAGGCGTTCGCCGGCGTCCGGGGCGAAGGCCGCGACATAGACCAGGCCGACGGCGTTCGGGGTGTGGGTCGCGGCGTTGGTGATCAGAGCGCCGCCGTAGGAGTGCCCGACGAGCAGCACGGGACCGTCGATCTGGTTGACCACGCTGGCGAGGTAGGCGGAATCGACGACCAGGCCTCGCAGCGGATTCGCTGGAGCGACGACGGGGTAATCCTGCTGCTGCAGCCGCTCGATGACGCCATTCCAGCTGGACGCGTCGGCGAAGGCGCCGTGCACGAGCACGATTGTCGGTTTGACGTCTTCGTGTTCTGGCATGAGGCTTCCCCTCCGGTTTGATCTGCCGGTTGGTAACGGCAGCAGGGTCGCACGCCGATCGGCGCGTCACCCCCGTCGAAGTCACGGGTCAAGACCCTGGTCTGTGACTGGCTCAGGTCAGTGGCACCGTTGTCGCGCTCAGTTGTTTCGCGGGTCGTCTTTCGGGTCGAGGTATTTGAGGCCAAGCGGCCCAATCGCCGTAACCTGGGTGACGTATTCACCGGATTTCGCCCAGTGAAAATGAGGGGTGCCACCCGGCAGAACGATGACGGTGCCAGGCGGATATGCCTCCAGCTTCTCGCCGTCGAACTGTTCACCCAGGCCGATGTAGAAAACCCCGGACATGACCGTGTAGACGCGATCCTCCGGGTGCCAATGCGGCATCAGCTTGACGCCGGAGGGCACTTTGACCCTAATCACGTAGGGCCCCGGCCCAGTCGGGTGACCAACCACGACGGCGAGGCGGGCCGACGGGGGAAAGGCCGGGAACGGCTCCCAGCCGATGTCCTCGGGCAGAACCGACCTGAAGCCGGCCTGGTCCGGCTGGTGGGGGCGCATCATCGGTGGACCTCCTGGCTGGGGGACGAGCTGACCTGACGCCGCTACCAGCCACCGTCTCGCTCCGGTGCGGCCTCTGCACCTGGGCCGGGAATTATGCTGCCATGGGCTTATGGTGATCGGCCTGCACATGCCCGAGGATTGGTTACCTTCCAGCTATGAAAGCAGGTGCGCGAGTGCGAAAATACCACTTGGCTAAACATGTGAGCCATCCGTATCGGCCTGCGTACTCCTCGCCTCTCGGTGGGCAACGTTAACAAATATTTCATAGCGCCACGTGACGGATCTGGTCGTATGATCGTGCGAAGGGTTCGACCAAATGGGCGCTATCTTCGAGGAAATGATCATGACCACGGCAGCCTTTGGTCCGCTCCAACAGATCAACGCTGGCCTGCTCAACGTCGGATACGTCGACGTCGGGCCACACCACGGTCGACCTGTCCTGCTGCTGCACGGTTGGCCATATGACATTCATAGTTATGCCAACGTCGCGCCGGCGCTCGGCACTGCGGGCTACCGGGTGATCGTGCCATTCCTCCGGGGCTATGGCACGACCCGTTTTCTGTCCACCGACACGGTGCGCAACGGCCAACAGTCGGTGTTGGCCGTCGACGTCATTGCCTTGATGGACGCGCTCGGCTTCGAGTCGGCCATCATTGCGGGGTTCGACTGGGGTGCGCGCACAGCCAACATCATCGCTGCGCTGTGGCCCGAGCGGTGCAGGGCCATGGTGTCGGTCAGCGGTTACCTGATCGGCAATCAGCAGGCCAACAAGGCGCCCTTGCCCCCGCCAGCCGAACTCGCGTGGTGGTACCAGTTTTATTTCGCGACCGAACGCGGCCGGGCTGGCTATGACACATACCGGCACGATTTTGCCAAGCTCATCTGGCAGATTGCGTCACCGCGATGGAATTTCGACGACTCGACGTTCGATCGCAGCGCCGCGTCATTTAACAACACCGATCATGTCAGCATTGTGATCCACAACTACCGCTGGCGGTTAGGCCTGGCGGCCGGTGAGCCGCAATACGACGATCTGGAAAAGCGACTCGCCGATAGCCCCCTGGTCACGGTGCCCACGATCACCCTCGAAGGTGATGCCAACGGTGCGCCCCATCCGGAGCCGAGCTCGTATGCAACAAAATTCTCGGGCAAATACGCGCACCGCACCATCACCGGTGGCATCGGACACAACCTGCCCCAAGAAGCCCCCCAAGCCTTCACAGAAGCTGTCATCGAAGTCGACGGCTTTGCTTCGTGAACGACCGCTGGGGACCGGCGGTGTTCGGGCCGCAGGGCCGGACAGTGACTCATCATCGGCGCGTGCGCGGCGACCGGCGCACTACCGCCTGGCAGCCCCCTCATCGGTCATGACCGCCCCCTTCCGCTGGCCGCCACTCGGACATGGGGTACGAGCGGGTTCGCTCAAGTGCAGCCCCGGCGTCTTGTGCTGATCGAGGCGCCGGCTGGTTGCGATACTCGGTGTATGCGAGTCGTGTTCTTGTGTTCTGTCGAGCAGAGCTACGGGCTGCTATGCCAGTTGGGTGCTTTATCGAGTTGTTCGACCTGAGATGACGCACTCGGTGCGCGGCCGCATCCCGGCTGGTGTGGCAACCGCTGTGGTGGTGGTCGTGCTGGCGCTGGTCAACGTCGCCGAGCATGTTCTGCGCGGTGTCCTGTGGCTGGGGCCTGTTGTGGTCATCGCGCTGGTGTGTTTTGCGCGTTGGACCGGGTTGAGCTGGTCACAGCTTGGCCTGGGCTCGGACCGGCTCTGGTCGGGATTTCGATGGGGACTTGGCGCGATCGTTACCGTGGCTGCTGCCTACCTTGCCGGCGTGCTGTTTCCCCTGACCCGGTCGGCCTTTCTGGATGTGCGGTACCACCTGGCCGCGTCCGGCGCGCTGCTGTCGGCTTTTGTGGTCATCCCCGTGGGCACAGTCTTCGTTGAGGAGGTCGCCTTCCGGTCCGTGCTGTGGGGGATGTTGGCGCGGCAGTTGGCGACGTGGCGGGTCCTGGTGACGTCGTCGGTTCTATTCGGCCTGTGGCACATCCTGCCGTCGATGCATCTCGGGTCGAGTAATCAGGGTGTGAGCGACGCGGTTCGCGGGGTGGGTGGCTGGGCGACGGTGCTGGTGGTTATGGCTACCGTGGTGATTACCGGGGTGGGCGGGGTGATGGCTGGTGTGCTGAGACACCGCAGTGGCAGCGTACTGGCCAGTGCAGGCATGCACTGGGCGACCAATGCGCTGGGCGTGCTGTTCGGCCTACTTGCCTGGCACCTGGTCGGCTGAGGCTGGTGCCGCCGTGACCGCCTTTAGCGCCGAGTCGCCCATCGCGGGAGTTTCCGGCACAACGCGGCCTGCCGACAAGGTCGCCGCTGAGCCGGTCGACGCTGCTGGGAGGCACGTCGGCTATCCGCGCCTGCGCCGTCACCTGCGCCGGTACCTGCGCCGGCCACACCACGTCGGCGTGATGTTGGCGTTGTTGGCGTTTCTGTGTTCGCTGACCCCGTCGCTGCTGCCCCGGTCGTGGGAGGTGCAGGGGATCATTTCCGGAATCGAGGGTGCCGCTGCGCACGCCACCGGGGTGGCGATCTCCTGGCTGGCGTGCCGTACTGGCGCCACACCGCTGAGCCCGCGGATGCAGCGGCGCCTGTGGTACGGCATCGCCGCCTTCGCGGCACTGGCGGTACCGACCACGCTGTGGCTGAGCGCGCGCTGGCAGGCCGACATCCGGCACGCGGTGAATATGCCGACCGAAGGCCACTACTGGTATCTGGGGATGTTCGCCATCGCCGTGGCGGTGGCCGCCGGGCTGGTCGGTCTGGCCCGCTTAGTCCATGACCTCTACCTCGTGGTGATGCGTCACCTGCGGCGGTTGATCCCGGAGCTGGCGGCCAGGGTCGCGGTATCGATCCTGGTGACTGCCCTGGTCGTCGGCGTAGCCACCGGTGCGGTCTACCGCGGATTGATCCATTTCGCGGAGAATGCGTTCTCCACGGTCGATCTCGGCACCGACGACGGCGTCATCCAGCCCGCCTCGTCACTCCGATCGGGCAGTCCCGCCTCCTTGGCGCCGTGGACCTCGTTGGGCCGCCAAGGGCGCGGGTTCGCGTCGTCGGGGCCTGCCATCATCGATATCCAGCGGCTGACCGGCCGACCGGCGATCGAACCAATCCGGGTCTACGCCGGCCTGTCCACTGCGCCAGCGCCGCAGGGCCAGGCCGACTTGGTGCTCGCGGAGCTGAAGCGGACGGGCGCCTTTGATCGGGCGGTGCTCGCTGTCGCAACCACGACAGGGACCGGTTGGGTCGACCCCACACTGGCTGATCCCCTTGAGTACCTCTATGCCGGCAACACCGCGATCGCTGCGATGCAGTACTCCTACCTCCCGAGTTGGATCTCTTTCCTGGTCGACAAAGACCGGGCCCGCCAGGCTGGCCGTACCCTGTTCACCACGGTTTACCGGTACTGGTCGAAGCTGCCCACAGCGCACCGGCCACGGCTGGTGGTTTTTGGCGAGAGCCTGGGCGCCTTCGGCGGCAGCGCGGCCTTCTCCGGCATTACCGACCTCCTCGCGCACACCGACGGCGCGCTGTTTGCCGGGCCGCCCAACAGCACCAAACTGTGGCGCACGCTCACCAACGAACGTGCCACCGGCAGCCCGGAACGGCTGCCTATCTACGGCGACGGACAGACGGTGCGCTTCGCCGCCTCGGCCACTGATTTGCGTCCAGTCGACGGCTCGCTGCGCGCACCCCGCATTGTTTTCCTGCAGCATGCGTCGGATCCCATCGTGTGGTGGTCACCGAAGCTGATCTGGCGCGAGCCCGACTGGTTGCGTGAGCCGCACGGACCCGACGTGGTGCCGCAAATACAATGGTTTCCATTTCTGACCTTCTGGCAAATCACCTGCGACATGATCGTTGGCGTCAAACCGCCACCCGGGCACGGACACCACTACGGCCCCGAGGTGCCCACTGCCTGGGCGGCCGTCCTGCACCCACCGCGCTAGCGCACATTCTTTCTGTCACCGCGGTCATACCAGTGCGACCAATCATCGGCACCTTGTCGGTCCTGCATGTTGATGTTGCACCTAGCCAGGGGATGCGTGCGCTCTGTGACCTAACTGCGCCTGTCGAGCGCACAACATGGCACCTAAGGGACGAATTTTCGAAACCTCGTGTCACCCCGTCAAAGTCACGGTCAGGACCCGCCCGTCCCTAATATTGGAACGTGCTGGCCACCCTGCCGTGTGCTCCGTGAAACTCGTCCTGTGCAGGACAAGCCGTTGCCCCGCGCCCGCTTAGCATGGTGGCGTGCTGGCAAGGGCGGCCATAGCGGGCGAGCCATCCGGAGCGACGGGGCTCGCGCTACCTCGACCGTCGATGGCACTGCGGCCAAGGACTCCGTGGCCGTAGCGGGCAGCATCGCGACTGTTGGCAGTGTCGCCGTCGCGGGGAGCGTGGCTACGGCCGGCAGTGTCGCGGTTGCTGGCAGCGTCGCGACCGCCGGCAGTGTCGCCGTCGCGGGGAGCGTGGCTACGGCCGGCAGTGTCGTGGTAGCCGGCAGCGCGGCCACTGCGGGCAGCGTCGGGGTCTTAGGCAGCGTCGGAACCATGTTCAGCGCCGGCATTACAACGTGCATCGGGTGTCTGGCCTGCGTTGGCTGCCGCCGGTGCATCGGTTGCCTGGGCTGCATCGACTGCGTGGACTGCATCGGTTGCATCGGCTGCGTCGGACTGCGGGCAGCGGTGGGCCAGCGTGGCGTTCGGGCTTGACACTGGTTATTCGCCCACGCGAAATGAGGCGTGTTGCTCCGGCCGCACTGCCAGCGGATTGGCCTCGGCTACCGCTGCTTAGCCCGCAATACCAGGATTGACCGGGGCTGCACTGTGATCGCATCGCCAGCGGAAGTCTCGGACGGTGAGGCAGTGGCGGGCGGGTCATAGGTGTCGATCTCGACATGCCAGGTCTGGTCCGGCCGGGTGGTGGGCAGGCGGAAATCCAGCGGTTCCCACCAGGCGTTGATGAGCAGGAGGAAGTCGTCGTCGGTGAGCAGGGTGCCGTCGGCGGCGCGGTCGGGGTCGTCGGCGCCGTCGAGGTAGATGGCGACGCTGCGGGCACCGGGGTCGTCCCATTGGGCCGGTGTCATTTCGGTTCCCGCAGGGGTGTACCAGCGCAGTTGGGTGGCCTCGATGCCGGCGAGGAAGCGGCGGCGGCGGAATACCGGGTGGCTGCGGCGTAGCGTGATCAAGTTTTTGGTGAAACTGATGAGTTGCTTGTCGGCGTTGACCCAGTCGAACCAGGTAATGGGGTTGTCTTGGCAGTAGGCGTTGTTGTTGCCGTGTTGGGTACGTCCCATCTCGTCGCCGCCTAGCAGCATCGGCACGCCAAAGGACAGCAGCAGGCTGGTCAGCAGCGCACGGCTTTGGCGCTGTCGCAGCTCGGTAATGTCGGGATCGGTGGTGGGCCCTTCGGTTCCGCAGTTCCATGAACGGTTGTCGTCGGCGCCGTCACGGTTGGCTTCTCCGTTGGCTTCGTTGTGTTTGGTGTTGTAGGAGACCAGGTCGGCCAGGGTGAACCCGTCGTGGGCGGTGATGAAGTTGACCGACGCGGTGGGGCGTCGGCCCGCGCTTTGGTAAAGATCGGACGAGCCGCTGAACCGGGACGCGAACTCCCCGAGTAATCCGCCTTGGCTGCGCCAGAAATCGCGCATGACGTCTCGGTAGCGGCCGTTCCACTCGCGCCACAGCGGTGGGAATCGACCCAAGTCGTAGCTGTCGGTCTGGCCAACGTCCCAGGGTTCGGCGATGAGTTTGGCCCGGGAGACCACCGGGTCCTGGGACACCAGGTCAAAAAACGCGGACACCTGATCGAATCCGCCTTCCTGGCGGGCCAGGGTGGGCGCCAGATCGAAACGGAAACCGTCCACGCCCATCTCGGTCAACCAGTACCGCAGCGAATCCATGATCAGTTGCAGGGTGATGGGGTCGCCGGCGTTGAGCGAGTTGCCGACGCCGGTGGTGTCCCAGTAGTGCCGCAGGTCGGACGGGTCGAGCCGGTAATAGGCGGGATTGTCCAGTCCCCGGTGGCACAGGGTCGGGCCGAGGTGATTGCCTTCTGCGGTGTGGTTGAACACCACATCGAGAATTATCTCCAGGCCGGCGGCATGCATGCGGTCGACCATCGACTGAAACTCGGCCACTTGCCCACCGGGACGACCGGCCCGGGCCGCGGCAGAATAACTGGCATAGGGAGCGAAAAATCCGATGGTGTTGTATCCCCAGTAGTTGGAAAGGTTCCGGTCGAGCAAAAAAGATTCCGACACGAAATGGTGGACCGGCAGCAGCTCCACCGTGGTCACGCCCAAGTCCACCAGATGCCCGATCGCGATCTCATGGGCCAGACCGGCGTAGGTGCCCCGCAAGGCTTCGGGTACTGCGGGATGGGCGGCAGTAAAGCCCTTGACGTGGACCTCATAGATCACCGTGTCGGCGTAGCTGTATCGGGGCCGCGGGTGATCGGTCCAGGCAAACGAGGGATCAACCACCAGGCTACGGGGAGCGTGACCGGCCGAGTCCAGCGTGCTGGCAGCCTCTGGATCACCAATCGCATAGCCAAGGACCTCAGGCCCGAACCGCACCTCGCCCTCGATAGCGCGGGCATAGGGATCCAGAAGCAGCTTCGCGGGATTGCATCGAAGACCGCGGCGCGGGTCATACGGTCCGGTAGCGCGATAGCCGTAGGCCTGCCCGGGCCCGATCCCAGGGACGAATCCATGCCAAACCCCGCCATCACGCTCCGGAAGGGGAATCTGAGTTTCCGCGCCTTGGGAGTCGAACAAGCACAGCAGCACCCCATCGGCGGCGGACGCCACCGCGAAGTTCGTGCCCTCAGCGGTGGGTGTGGCACCAAGCGGGAATTCAACGCCGGGCAGGGCCGCGTTTCCGGCTGCCTGGCCAGAGCGGCGCTGCTCAAATGAGTCCAACGGTCATTCCCATCAAGGAGAAGGGTCGCGCCCGAGCCGCGCCATGCTGGCCGACCTCAACGACCACGACAGCATGCGCGAGGCCTTCTACGCCGCCTAACACTGCCCCGAACGGTATCATCGGCGGCCACCGCTTGCTGGATTGGCGGCAAGATCGCCGAGTACCCGCTCGTGAATCTCTTTCGTCAACACCTCAATTTCGCGCGTCAGCTCCGTGTTGGTCTTGAGTTCCTGCTCCTGCTCGATGAAGTCATGGTTGGCCTTGGCTTGCTGAAATGCTGCCGACCGATTCTGACCGATCATCACAAAGGTGGACAGGAAGATCGCTTCCAACGACACAAAGAGGGTTAGTTTTGGCCACGGATCCTTCTCCAAGAAGATCATCCAAACGGCGAACAGAACGGCGTGAAGGTAGACGAACATCATCGAACCGGCGAAAGTGGTGATTGCGTCGGCCAGACGTAGCTGGAGGTTTTTACGCCGCACGTCGATTTGTGCCAGCACAGCCGGGTGCTGCGACAGGCTGCGTTGATTAACTATCGTCACCATGATATTTCTCCACACTCCATCACCCAGCGATTCCCGCCTTAATACTACAACGGCACACGCCTTGACATTGTTTCTATCGGGACAATCTTTCGTCGAAGGTGCATCCGGCGGTGATAGAGAGATCGGCGCTGTTCAAGAGGGGATAACCCGCCGCGGTCAGCGGCATCTTTGGCGGAATCAGGCGCGATCGAGGCGCGGGAAGAGCACCTCCTGGGTCAGCAGTAGCAGGGCCGCCGCCGCCGGGATGGCGACCAGGGCGCCCACGATGCCCTGAAGGGCGCCGCCGAGCAGGGCTGCCACGACGGTCACCACCGCCGGTACCTGGACAGCCTGACCGATGATCCGCGGGACGATCACGTAGTCCTCGGCCAGTCGGTAGACGATGAAGAACCCGATGGTGGCCAGACACACGGGCAGCGACACGCTCAGCGCGACCAGGCAGACCCCCACGCCGGCGATAGCCGAACCGATCACCGGCAGCAGGTCCACGAGGGCCACGAAGATGCCCAGCAATAGCGGGTAGGGCACCCCGGCGATGGCCAGGAAGATGGTCGTGCAGGTTCCCGCGATCAGCGAGGTCAGCAGGTTACCCAGCACGTAGACACCGACCTTGGCGAAGATCTCATCACCGAGCAGGATCACCCGGGGCCGGCGGGAGTTGGGAACCAGCCGGTAGAGGGTGGCGCGGATCCGGGGCAGATCGGCGATGAAGTACACGATCAGCACGACGACGATCCCGGTGCTCGACAGCGCGTTGAGCACCACCTGGCCGGCACCCAGCAGGCCGCTGAACAAACCGGAGACATCTCCGCTGAGGGTTTGCTGGAGGCGCTGGTGCAGGTGGAGACGGTCGTCGAGCTGGCCGAGGATCGACTGGTGACTGTGCAACCGGGCCAGGATCGCCGGGGCCTGAGCGACGAACTGGCCCGCCTCTCGGGCCAGTGGGGGGATCCCCGCGGCCACGAACCCTCCTACCACCGCCAAGACCACCATGATGACGGTGACCACCGCGGCCCAGCGTGGCAACCACCGCCGAGCCAGCACCGATACCGCAGGTTCCAGACCGAGGGCTAGGAACAACGCCAGACCGATCAGCACCAAAATCCCACGGACCGTGATGATCATCACCACCAGGCCCGCGGTGACCGCAACCCCTCCAGCGGCGCTCATTCCGACGAGAAAAGCTGAGCTGCTGTTCAGGGGAACCCCGGGTTGGCCCAACGGGTACTGCTTGGAGCGCATTCCGGCCGCGACCCCCTCGGCCACGGCGATGGGTCCTTCGGCGTCGGTGTGGGGCTGTGCGATCAGAGCATGGTGGCCGGTGCCCAGCGGGGTGCTGCCGATCCCATCCTGGGGACGCGCGGTATTGGGCTGGTGCGCTGCGACCACCGTGGATCCCCCTCCTGCCTTGGGCGATGCGGAGTGCTGCGGCCGGCTCTCGCAGGGCGGAGAGCCGGCCGGCGCACCGGGTGTTAGGCCGGGAAGGCCAGTCGTCCCGTGAGGGTGTGTACGCGGCGTGCCCGCGCCGACATGATCAGCGCGGAAACCCCTGCGACGATGCTGAACACGCCGAACACGGTGGCCAGTGACAGGGCGCCGATATCGGGTCGAAGCACGAGCACCACGCCTAGCGCGATCGACACCAGGCCGCCGAGGGCCCACATCGCCCGCTCGCCGGGTGTCTGACCCTGCCAGAAGGCGAGGATGACCTCCATGATGCCGGTGATCAACGCCCACGCTGCGATCCAGAGGGTGAGCACCAGCGCCGTCAGCCCCGGCCACAGTAAGGCAACCAGCCCGGCGGCGAACGAAAGTAGGGCAAGAAAAAGGTATCCCGCTACCGGACCGGCACGGTCGCTGCTAAACGCCCGAGCCGTGTCACTGCCGGCAGCCAGAAATGCATAGATGGCGAACAGGATG
>DATELN010000185.1:0-4361 GCA_035276605.1 Pseudonocardiaceae bacterium
TGTAATCGATCGTTGTGTGCGCGCCGGCGGGAGGGAACTTGACGGTCACGGTGTAGGTGCCCGGAGCGGTGAATTCCAGCGCGGTACATCCAGCGGTCGTCGCGGTGCGGGCATCGGGCGCGAGCTGGTTGGTCTGGGGTGGACCGCAGGTGGTCGTCACAGCCGGCGCGGGGGGTGCTGCGCCGCATCCGGCAGCGGCGAGCACGACGACCCCCGCTGACAGTGCCCAGGACAGGGGGCGGCTCATGCGCTGGCCTTCGCCGCCGCGCACACGGTCAGCGCGGCATAACCATCGGCACCCGGTACGCCGTCCCTGGCGGTGCCTGCCACCGGCATCAGTGCTGTTTGATGACGTCACGAGGAGCCGTGCGCCATCTTGGTGGGGTGTCGGGCGGCTCGATGCGCGCCAGAAGTAACACGGCGTGGCCGTCCAGTAGCAGTGGTCGGATCCAGGGGCCGACCTCGACGGTGGTATCCGGGGTGGGTCGGTCTCCGCTGAGGGTGCACGCATCGTCGATGAGCAGCGTGCCCGGAGAGGTCAGCTGTGGCACAGGCTCTGAGCAAGCCAACCGGTGCCCGGACTAGCGAGATTCTCGGTGTCATCGATGCCCACCAAGACCGTTGACCGACCGAGTAATCGTGCGTTGACGGTCGGTAACCCGGTTTGACTTTCGTTCACCTCATTAAACCCCATTGGTTTCCCTTTGTTCTCGGTTAGCCTCACCGTCAACTGGTAGCCGTAAAAATTGGCCGAACCGCGCCGCCGGGTCATCAATTTTTGATCGGCCCTTAGAACGTGAATGTTACGGTGTTTGATGTCAAGGGTTGGACATTGGCTGGGTTGGTCGGGGTGAAAGTCGCGGTCAGCGAGTGTGAACCAGTGTGCAGGACATAGATGGGCCCGATGGCCGTGCCGGTGTCGACTGGCACCGGTCCGCCGAGGTTGGTAGTGCCGTCCTGACACTGCACGGTTCCCGCGGCGTCAGTCGGTGTCACCTGCGCGATGGGGATCGCGATACCACCCAGATTTAGCGGCATGGGTATTTCGATGATGGTCAGCGTGGCCATCTCGGAAGGTATCCCGGGCGGTGGCGCGGAACTAGTTGTTGACCCTGGACTTGATCCCGATATAGGGGGTAATCCGGGACTATTGGGTGATCCCGGAGCGATCGTTGGCCCTGGGACCTGTGGTATTCCTGGAACAACGCCTGGCGGTGCGGCAGGATTTAGCACTGGAGCAGAATTGGTGCGGGCGCATAGTGCCCACGCCTCAGAGAACGTCTGCGGTGAGTCGGCTCCACCGGTGTGGGTATAAGCGGTCCAGGATGTGGCTGTGGCGGTGCCGTTGCTGGCCGGGGCACCCGACGTATTGCTGGGGAAACTTCCGTTGAGGTGATCGCCTTGTGAGCCGGGCGCGGTGAAACCCTTGGTAGTGAGGCCGCCGCCACTGATCGCCGCGCCCCCGCTGATCAGCGTGCCGTCGGAGGGACCGCAGCTGGTGGTGACCGTTTGGCTCGCGGTGGAGGTGGCGGGACCGCTGACCTCCTGGGAATGGACGGTGACGGTGACACCGCTGGTGGGCTGGCCGCAGATCGCGTAGGCGTAGGTGGTGTTGGGGACGGTGCTGGCTCCGCCGCCGTTGAGTCCGACGGCGGTCCAGGAATCGGGGTTGCTCTCCCGATCGGCGGCGGGTTTGTTACCGAAACCATGAGCGGCGTTGTGGAAGGTGGGATAGCTCGCGATGGGTTTGAGACTGCCCGCGCTGGCTGGGGTGGTGCGGGCGCCGCCACCAAGCAGGACCGTGTTGGCCGGGCAGCTGGCCACCGCCACAGCCGGGGTCAACGCTTTCACGGGACCAGCCAATGTGGTCACCACGATCTGAGTGTGGGTGATCAGGTCGCTGGCCAGGCACAACGCAAAGGAGGTGGTGGAAAACGACGGGTTGACTACGGCACCACTTCCGCCCACGGCCAGCCAATGTGCCACGTCCCTGGCGACCACCCCCGATCCACCGAGGAACTCGCCGCTCCCATCGGCACTGGGCGCAGCGCCGTTGACGTGATTGCCGTTGGAAGACATTCCCGTGCCGATGGACTGGTTGATCCCGCCGCCGGAGATCAGCGAACCGCGCGGGCAGCCGGCATCAGTCTTGATCTCAGCAAACCCGGCTGCTGGGCCGCTAACCGTTCCCGATACTCGCACCGTCACGTTCACCGGGGCAGCGGGCGCCGCTACGGCCGCGCTCGCGGTCGCCTGCCCCCGAATCACCGGTGCCGCTGTGGTGGCCAGGACCATTACCGCTGATAAGATCAGGAAGATGATCCAGCGCGGCTGCGATGCGAACCTACGCAAATGCGGTCTTTGACCCGTAACCCTCACCGCATGCTCGGGAGTCATTGCCAGGACGCTGCGCCTCGCGGACAAACCCGAGGAATCTCAGAAGCGACCAACGGACGGCCAAAACCCCCACAACAGACAACGACAGTGGCACAGCCGCTGCCTACCAGAGCACTGGAAGCCTGACTGGCTCGCGCGCATAGGAAACGTCCCCTAGCGGGTAATGTGGCCGTCCGTTGCTCAACCGCTGGTCATGTCCTGTTCATCTGTCGGGCGGACCGTTTCGCTCACGGGAACCGGTAAAAGCGGAAGGACCGGACATGACCACACTTACCGATGAAGCGCTGGCGCTCTCGCCGACGAGACGCACGCTTCAGGACGTTAAGGCGCGCCTGACCCCCATTACACACCCGAGCGTGTCTACGGCCGTCATCGCGACGATTGTCTCGGTGTCCGTCGCGGGGATCATGCTGCAGCAGTTGATCCACACTCCCTGGGGACTGCCCGGCCACCGCGTCCTGTTTTGGCTCACACCGCTGATCGCCGCACGGTGGGCAATCGGCCGGCCTGGCACCGCGCTGGGAATCGCCACCGCGTCTAGCGCCGGAATACTTCTCATTGATCCGACCATGGGCCTGTTCGTGGCGCCCTACCTAGTCGCCGGATTCCTCGTCGACCTCGCCGCCAGCACTCCGTTCATCCGCCGCCACGCCTGGATCATGATCCCGCTAGCCCCCATCATGGTGCTAGCCAACCTGATCAACCCGTTCGTGCATAACCTCGCCACGGCGTCACTGCCGACGGTGTTCTCCGGCATGTGGTTTTACGTGCAAGGCCATCTGTTGTGGGGCCTCGCCGCTGGCATCGTTGGCATCAGCGCCGGAATGTTCGGCCAGTCCAAGCTGCGCCAGCTCCGCTCATCAGATTCCACCCACTCGTAAAACAGCCCACAAATTCGTGGATCGCTGGCCGTGTCGGCATCGCTGACACGGCCAGTTGGTCGTCTGCCGTCTGGACTCTCCCGCCGGCCCAAGTGATACCTGCTGGTCGCTTCAGGGAAGGTCACCCCTTGCGCAGCCCCATGGGTTGCGCGGACGTCGGTTTTGGGCTCCACACCGGCGACGCCGTGCACGGCGGCTCCTCGGCAGAGACATCATCGGGATACACAGAGCCCGCCTGGGGAGGCTTCGCGACCACATCGGCATCTTCTGTGGGCGCGACATCAGCGTCGTCGCGGTATGCCGCCGCGCGCGGCTGCGGATCTAGGCGGCCATCCCTCGTGGGGGTGCTGGTCATCCCTTGATCACTTGTTGGACTTCGGGTGTTGGTTTGCGGGTCGCAGTGTCCCGGGATGAGTTCCGTGCTTGCGGTGCACATCAGGGGTAATGACCCTCATCAGCGGTTGACTATCGCCGTGTTAGGCGATGGTGCGGTCGCCGTCCACTGCGGGCGGGGTCTGGCCGTTCGCGGCTGCCGCGGCACGGAAGGAGTTGGGTGCCCGGAGCTTCGCCCGGGCCTGTCCTTGAGTGCGCGGGAGTAGCCATGCCAGACCGACTTATCTGTTCATTCCGACGGCGTGAGCAGTCCAGGGGTACAGCACGAGGGCCTTGGTTGCGGGTTCGGGTGTCGCTGGGTCGCCGGGTGGTCTCGCTGGTCGGCTCGGCACTAATGGTCCTCGCCACGGGGACAATGGCGTTGACGCTGCCCTCGGCCGTTGCCGACGCCGACCCCGGGTTGCCGGACGTAACGATCCATTCGACCACGACCCCGATGACCAACGGCGCGGGAACGGCCATCAATGTGATTGCCAGCTGCCCGTCGGGTAGCACGCTGTTCGGTGGCGGCGCCTTTGAGCGGCGGATCAGCTCCGCCTCCGAGCTCCCAGGCAACGGGCTCAAGCTCAATGGCACTATTCCCTCTGACTCCTCGGGCAACCCGGTTACCGACGGTGCCACCACGCCCTCGAACTGGACGGCGGTCGCGGGCTTCGGGGGCCAGAGCGAGGCCGGTGACCAGGCCACGGC
>DATELN010000186.1:0-93161 GCA_035276605.1 Pseudonocardiaceae bacterium
GGAAAGATCAGGCCACGCCGCCCAGCGGCGAGCAGCCGAAGCCACCGCGCCCTGTTCCAGTGAGGGCCTGGCCCTTCCCCAGCTGGCCCGCGCCCGAGCCGGCGCACCACCGCAGGACCAGGCAGAGCTCCTGGGTGCCGCCCACGCGGTGCTCATCGCCACGCATGGACCCTCGCTGGTGGCGATCGCCGTGCTGTACGGGCTGCCGCTCGTACTGGTCGGGTTGGCGGTGGTAGTTCCTGCAGCCGGACCCGATGCCGGGCGTGGTGATCTACGGCCTGCTCGCGTCGGTGCTTGCAGTCGCTATGTTTGCGGCGAGCGCGGTGAACTGCCAGAGCTACGGGCGGGTGGATCTTGCGGGTTCACCAGGTTGACCACGCAGCGGCACCTCACCGATAAGCCACGCCGCCACCACGGCCAGCAGGGCGATCAGCGCTCCCCAGCTGAACACCAGACCCACGCCAGCGGCAACGGCCTGCTGGTAACCGTCCCGGACCGCGACGGGCAACGCATCGAGCATCGCCGGCGTCAAGCGGCTGGGAACACCAGACGGCAGTCCCGCCTGCAACTGTTGGGTGAACAGGGTGCCGAATACCGACACTCCGAGTGAGCCGCCGACGGTCCGAAACAGGGTGGCCGCGCCTGTCGCCGCGCCGAGGTCGGGCTGTCCGACGCTGTTTTGCACCACCAGCAGGGTGGTCTGCATCAGCATCCCCATGCCAACACCCAGCACGACCATCCACAACGCGGTGGTCACCTGGTCGGTGCCCCGATCCATGGTGGCCAGCAGCCCGAGGCCGGCGGCCATCAGGATCGAACCGGCGAGCAGCAGGCCGCGGTAGCGTCCCGTGCGAGAGACCAGCTGACCACCGAGTACGGAGGTCACCAGCATGCCGCCCATCAACGGCAACAGCTGCAAGCCGCTGCTGGTGGCGGAGGCGCCCTGCACGATCTGCTGGAACTGCGGCAGGAAGGTCACCGCGCCGAACATGGCCAGCCCGGTAAGGAAGGTCAGCGCGACGGCGGACGTGAAGTTGCGGCTGGTGAACAGGCGCAGCGGCAGGATCGGCTCGGCAACGCGGCGCTCGACGGCGACGAATGCACCCAACGCGAGCAGGCTCAGCGCGCCCAGACCCACGATGGGCACCGAAGTCCAGTCGTACTCGGTGCCGCCCCAGCTGGCCAGTAAAGTCAGCGCCGCGACGCCGACGGCGAGCAGGCCCGCGCCGGACCAGTCAACCGACACCTGGCCACGCCGGCCCGGCAGATGCATGGTCACGGCGGTCACCAGCAGCGCCAGCACGCCCAGCGGCAGATTGATGTAGAAGGCCCACCGCCAGCTCAAGTGGTCGGTGAGCAGGCCGCCGAGCAGTGGCCCGCCGATGAACGCCACCGGCATCACCGCGGCCATCAGGCCCTGGTAACGACCACGCTCCCGCAGTGGTACCAGATCGCCGATGATCGCCATCGCGCCGACCATCAGGCCGCCCGCTCCTAGGCCCTGAATTCCGCGGAAGGCGATCAGCTCGCTCATCCCCTGAGAAAGCCCGGCCAGCGACGATCCGATCAAAAACAGCACGATCGAGGCCATAAACAGGCGCTTACGACCGTAGAGGTCACCCAGCTTGGCCCACACTGGCGTGGACACCGCGGTAGCCAGCGCGTACCCGGTCACCACCCAGGACAGGTGCGCCAGCCCACCCAGCTCGCCAACGATCGTGGGCATCGCGGTGCCGACGATCAGATTATCCAACATAGCCAGCAACATCGCGATCATCAGCCCGCTCATCGCGGTATAGATCTCGCGCTTGCTCTGGGATCGCCCGGCCACCTCAGCCCGCTCGGCTGGCCGCACGCTGGTCGTCGTCATCGGCAGTTCTCCACTCTGTCGGGTCACTTACTTGTCGCCCGGCTAGCTAATAACGTTAACTAGCCGGGCGACAAGTAAGATTCCGCGGGGCGGCGGTACAAGGGGGCAAAAGGACATGGACGAACGACGCACCGACACGCGCGACCAGATTCGAACGCTCGCGCTAGCGCTGTTCGCCGAGCGTGGCTACGACGGCACCTCGCTGCGCGAGATCGCCGAGCGCCTCGGCATCACCAAGGCCGCGGTGTACTACCACTTCAAGACCAAGGAAGAGATCCTGGCCAGCCTCGTCGACGACTTTTTCACCGACGTCGACGAGCTCATCAGCTGGGCGCAGCAGCAGCCGGCCACCCAGGCCACCCGCGAGCAGGTGCTGCGCCGCTACCACGCCCTGTTGCATGAGCGCGCCACCCCGCTGGCCCAGTTGCTGCAGGAGGGCCAGGCTGCCCTGCGCGACCTCGCCGCCGGTGAGCAGCTGCGCAGCAGGTTCGACCGGCTCGCTGACCTGCTCGTCGACCCCGGCGACCCGATCGCCGCCCGGCTGCGGGCGCGCCTTGCCTTCGTCGCTTTGCACATGGGCGCACACCGCTTCGGCGCGGACAACGAGGCAGCCCGCGCGGCCGCGCTCCAGATCGCCCTGGATTTGATTAGCCGCCCTCCGAACTCCGGGTGACCGCCTTGGACGCTACAACGGCATCAGGGTGGGAAAGCAGCGAAGCTAGCGGACGGGGCGCAGCGTGTCCGGTTCGCCGAAGGTGACTATCAGGTCGCCGGCTTTGACCACGGTATCCCGGCTCGGGTTGGGTACCAGCTCCCCCGCGGCCCGGCGGATCAGCAGCGCGGTGGCCGAGCCGCACACCTGAGCCACGGTTTGCCCGACCAACTGCGAGTTTTCGGCGACCAGCAGCTCCGCAATCCGCACCGCGCCCAAGCCGCTGCGGGCAAGGTCGAAGAAGTCGACCACCTCCGGCCGCAGGGCGATCAGCGCCATCCGCCGGCCGCTGGTGGCATACGGCGAGACGACTCGGTTCGCCCCTGCTCGGTACAGCCGGTCGGCGGCGGCATCCTCCGACGCCCTAGCCACGATGCTGATATTTGGATTGAGCGACCGGGCCACCAACGTGATGTAGACGTTGTCGGCGTCGGAGTCCACTGCACACACCAGCCCCCGCGCGCGGTGGATCCCGGCGGCGCGCAACACGGCTTCCGACGACGAGTTACCCATCAGGTAAAGCACGCCGTCGCGCTTGAGTTCGTCTTCGAGCTCGGGCTTGACTTCGATGACGACGAAGGGCACCCCGTCGGCTTCGAACTCCCGAGCCGCCGCGCGGCCCACTCGCCCGTAGGCGCAGATGATGTGGTGGTCGCGCAAGTCGGTGATCCGTCGTTGCATGGACCACCTCCTTGACTTCTGCACGAGTTTCCCATCGATCAGCGAGCTGGCCAGCACCCCGAGGACAGCCAGGAACACGGTGACTCCGAACAATGACAGGCTGGCGGTGAAGATCTTCGCCCCGTCCGACAGCACCACCGGTGTCGCGAAGCCTTCGGTGGTCAGCGCAGACAGGGTGAGATAAACCGCGTCCACCAGGCTGAACCCGAACAACTTGTAGCCGACCAAGCCATAGCCGAGCAGCCCAGCCACACTGGCCAGCAGCCACGTCCGGCCGGCGACACGGCCCACGTTCATGGCGCACCCCGCTCAGCAGGCAGTGAACGCTGCGGCCGCCTGCCGGCGGCCTTCGGCAGCGAGGTCCAGAAACCCGTATGTGCCCGCCTCGAGCAGCTCCTGGCCGGCTCGGGTCAGCGCCGCGGCAGCCACCTGGCTGAACGCTCCCCCGACGGAGATGCGGGCCACCCCGAGCTGTGCCAGCTCCGCCACGGTGGGCAGGCCAGGCACGGTGAGCACGTTGACCGGCCGATCGACCGAGGCGATGACGCTGCGGATGTCGGCAGCGGTACGCAGGCCGGGGGCGTACAACACGTCAGCGCCTGCTTCCTGGTACGCCTGTAGCCGGGAGATCGTGTCGGCCAGATCGGGGTTGCCGCGGATGAAGTTCTCCGCCCGGGCCGTGAGCACCAATCCAGCATCGGCTGCCGCGGCGACTCGCTCAGCAGCAAGCGCCAGGTCGTAGATCGAGTCCCCGGAGAAATCTTCGATCGAGCAACCCGCCAGCCCCACCCCGACAGCCTCGGAGACCGTGGCGCGCACCGCATCCGGGTCGTCGGCGAAGCCGTTTTCCAGGTCGGCGGACACCGGGATATTCACCGCCGCGACGAGGGACGCAGCGTGTGCCAGCGCCTCTGCTCGCTTGACGCCACCGTCCAGCCGGCCCAGCGTGGCGGCGTGCCCGCTGCTGGTCGTGGCCACTGCCCTGAAGCCCAACGAGGCGAGCAGCTTGGCCGTGCCGGCGTCCCAGGCGTTGGGCATCAGCAATGGACGACCGGGCACGTGCAGCGCCAGGAAGGTTGGCACCGTGCCTGCCGCGACGGTCACGGTGTCAACCGTAGAGCCAATGAACTGCAACCAGGTACTCCGATTACGGCCGTCGGTTTTGGGCTCCGGTCTCAAGGGTCCACAAGCAAGAGTGTGGGCCGCCCCAACAATGGCGTGCCGGACGCTGAAGAATCACCGAGCGTGCGCCGTCGCTGGATCGCCGGAACCGTTCTTGCTGCTGCCGCCCTGATCGCGGGTTGCGGCTCGCCACCGCCAGCCAAGCCACCACCGGCGCCACCCCTACCCCCGGCTGCCGAGCCGGCCCCCGCTCCGGTGCCTACCGCGCCGCCAACCGGGCGGACAGTGCCGGTGGGCAATAGCCCAGAAGGTGTTGTAGCGGACCCGCAGATGCACGTCGTGGCCGTCGGGGTGCGCGATCCGTTCGCGCTCACCCTGCTAGATGCCACCACGGGTGCGGTGCTGCGCAAGGTCCCACTCCCCGGTGGGTTGCGGCACCTGCAGCTCGCCGGGCCAGGTGGCCCGGTGCTGGTCCCCGACGAGGGGTCCAACCAGCTCATCCGAGTCGCGCTGCCCGGTGGGCAGATCACCGCACAGGTGAGGACCGGGCTGGTCCCACACGACGCCACCGCCGCCGCCAACGGCACCGTCTTCGTCGCCAACGAACTCGGCCATAGCGTGGTTGCCGTGCGCGGCGACCGGATCGTGCATACCTTTACCGACGTCACGCAACCAGCCGGGCTCGCTGCCGTCGGCAACCTCGTCGGCCTGGTCGACGTCCGGGAGAACACGCTGACCGTGTACGACGCCCAACGTCTCCAACGGGTCGCCGAGCTGCCCGCCGGTGCCGGCCCCACCCACGTGGTGGCTGACAAGCGTGGCCATCTTGCGGTCATCGACACTCGCGGCGGCGCGGTACTGCTCTATGAGGTGGCGCCAGCAATCCGGCAGATCGGCCGAGTTGAGCTACCGGGCACCCCGTACGGCGTCGCCTACGACCCAGTCCGTGACCGGCTCTGGGTCACACTCACCGCGCTCAACGAGGTGATCGGGCTTAACCTCAGCGCCACCCAGCCGGTGCTGGCCAGCCCGCTGCCGACGGTCCGCCAACCCAATACCGTCGCGGTGGACGCCAGCACCGGGCGGTTGTACATCACGGGAACGGCCGATGGGCTATTGGAAATCATCGAGCCGTGAGCTACCCAAAAAGTTCGGGTGAGATATTCTCACCCGAACTTATGGCAGCCAATTAGTAGTCACACTTGTCCTGCTTCTTGCGGTTGCGACCACCGTAGCCGCCCCAGCTTCCGCCATAGCTTCCGCCGTAGCTGCCCGAGCTGCTGTAGCCTGAACGGCCGCCATAGCTGCCCCAGCCGCCGCTATTGCTGTCGCAGTTGCGGTGACCGTGGTCGTTATTGTGGCAATTGTCACCATCGCCACCATAGCCAAACTGGAAAATGTCCGCGATCCTCATACTTTGCCCTCCCTTTTTTTGCCAGGAAGCTCTGCGGCCAGGGGAATTCCCGCGCTGGAAAAGCAACGCGCGATAACAAATCCCTGGTTAATGGAACTTCTGGTCACCGGGACCAAGGCCCAAGCCGACGACCACTCCCTGAGACGCGGCGCGCGTCCTGCTCGTCCATCTCCGGCAAGCAGTAACCGCGGCCGGTTCATTGTGCGTGCGTTGCTTGCAGCACAGGGTTACCCGCTGGTCGCCAATGCTATGCAATCGCAGGCGATTATCACTCCTTCAGGGGAGGAGGCATCCCACGATAGCGCACGGTTAGCCGACTATCGCGGTCTGTTCGATGAACTCTGCGGTATCGCTTCGTTTGGCCATACCGCGCGGCAGATCTTACGGCGGATCGCCGATGACTACCGATCACTGTGACCTCGCGCCGTCGCGCGGCACCGCTGGCCGGTAGCGTGCGCTGGGTGCGAATCCTGATCACTGGTGGTGCGGGTTTTATTGGCTCGCATATCGCCGACGTGCTCGCCGCCGATGGACACTCGGTGGTCTTGCTGGACGCGTTTCTGCCGCAGGCGCACGGCGGCGGGTCACCGCCGGAATGGGTGGCCGGACACGAGCTGGTCCGTGGCGACGTGCGGGATAGCGAACTTCTCGGCCGCCTGCTTACCCGTGTTGATGCGGTGTGCCACCAGGCGGCGATGGTGGGCCACGGTCTGGATCCGTCCGACGCCCCGGACTACACCGCCAACAACGACCTTGGGACCGCCGTGCTGCTGGCGGCGATGCACAAGGCGGGCCTACGCCGGCTGGTGCTGGCCAGCTCGATGGTCGTCTACGGCGAGGGTCGCTATGCCTGCCCGAACCACGGCGTCGTACCGGCTGGCGCGCGACGGGCCGAGGACATCGCCGCTGGCCGATACGAGGTGCCGTGCCCGCACTGCGGCGCCGACCTCGAGCCGCTGCTGGTGAGTGAGGACGCGCCGCTGGATCCGCGCAGTACCTACGCCGCGACGAAGGTGGCGCAGGAGCAGCTTGCGGCGGCCTGGGCTCGGCAGACCGGTGGTGGCGTGTGGGCGCTGCGCTACCACAACGTCTACGGATCCCGGATGCCCCGGGACACTCCCTACGCCGGAGTGGCGTCGATCTTCCGGTCCGCGCTGGCTCGTGGCGCGGCACCGCAGGTGATGGAAGACGGGCGGCAGCGCCGGGACTTCGTGCATGTCTCCGATGTCGCGGCGGCCAACGCGCTGGCGCTCACCGCGCAGCTGCCGGTCGGGCGGTGCGTGCCGGTCAACGTCTGCTCGGGGCAGCCGCACACTGTCGGGGAGCTGGCCACCGAGCTGGCCCGGGCGATGAGTGGCCCGGCGCCGCACATCGTCGGTGGTGCGCGCCCGGGCGATGTCCGGCACGTCACGGCGGATCCCAGCCGGGCCGTTGAGCTGCTCGGCTACCGGGCGCGGGTGAGCTTCGCCGACGGCATCGCCGCCTTCGCCACCGACCCACTGCGCGAGCCGATCACCACGTCGTGAGCAGCAGGTGGTTGACGGCCAGCGCGAGCACCGCCTGGCCAGCCAGCCACCAGCGAGCCTGCCGCGCCGGAAGCAGTCCGGTTCCGGCGGTCAACCACACCGCGAATGGCAGCCAGATCCGTTCCACCTCGGCCTTGCTCAGCCCGGACAGGTCAGCGACCAACACCGCCAGCATCGCTGCCGCGCACAGCAGTTGGGCGCTCTTCAAGTACCGCCAACCGCAGTGCGAGAGGTCTCTAACCGCCGCCAACCCCCCCGGGGCGAAGACCCGCCGCAGCCCGGCCACCCCGGCCGGCCCCAACACGATCACGAGGCAGGCGAGATTGGCCCACACCCAGTACCCGTACGGGCGCACCAGGCCGTACTCGCCCGGCTGGTAATACCGGATCACCAGCTGCTGGTACCCGTCGAGCCACCAGAAGCCGGCCGCGGCAAAGACAGCCACCACGGTGACCACCCCGGCACCGACCACCAGCAATGGGGCGACCCGGCGCGTAGCCACTGCGACGGCCAAGGGTAGTAGGCCGGCCAGCACCAACCCATAGGACAGGAACAGCGTCGCGCCGAGCAGCAAGCCGCCGGCTCCGGACGCGGCAACAGCGGGCAGATCCAGACGCTGGCGCGCCATGCCGATGGCGAGCAAAGCCACGCCCCAGGCCAGCACCCCGGCGAATAGGCCGTCCGCGGACACTCCGACCCAGATAGCACCCGGCCAGAGCACCCCGAACGGCAGCGCCGCACGCGCGACGGCCGGTGCGCCCAACGCGCGGAGGGCGACGGCCACCGCTACCCCTGCCGTCGATCCGACCAGGATGCACAGCATCGCCGCCGGCACCCCGCCAGGCAGTCCGAGCCGGTCCAGGCCGACGAAGACCAGCAGCGCCCCGGGAGGGTGCCCGGCGACGTGGGTGGTCCAGGACCCGGGTCCTAAACCCACGATGTGCTCCGTGAAGGTCCGCAACATCGCGCCGACGTCCTGCACCCTGGGCACATCGTGCAGGTATTCGAGTCGCGCGGTGAGCCGATCAACCACTCCACGCCGCCATCCGTCGATCAGTGCAAGGCTGATCGTCCAGGCCAACGACGCCACCGCGGACAACGCCAGTAGCGGCCGCCAGGGCAGCCGGGCCGCCAACTCGGGCCCCCGCAGTACGACCAGCAGTGCGATCAGCACCGCGGGAAATGTGCCGGGGCCGGTGTGTGGCAGCCACTGCGCGTATAGCGGGGGAGCATCGACATGCAGTGGCACCCCGTCGGCGAGCAACCGGACGCCGACCACCGCCGCGACCGCGACGAGCAGCGCGGCAGTCCCGGCCGCGACCAGGTCGGCGCGAGGACCACCATTTACCGCCGTCGGCGGCTTGGCCGCGGTCCTCGTCACAGCACTCTCTTATACCGAAGCAGTAGGGCGCCGGCAGTGCCGTGAACTCGACAGCAGCGACCTCACCGTCGTCTCAAATGCCGTTGATGTCGAGTTCACGCCGACATACGGCCAGCGCCGTATCCGCTTGACAATCCAAGATGGTAAGTACAGACTTACGGTTAGTGCAAACTTACGAAAGTGATGGATGGGAGGTGCTCGGCGATCGCACCCGACGCACGATCTTCGAGCGCCTGGCCGACCGTGCGCAGACAGTCGGTGAACTGGCCGCCGGGTTACCGGTCAGCAGGCCGGCGGTCTCCCAGCACCTAAAAGTGCTCAAGGACGCTGGCTTGGTGGTTGACCAGCCGGTCGGCAACCGCCGGATCTACCGGGTCAACCCGGACGGGATGACAGCGCTTCGGGAGCAGCTCGACAGTTTCTGGACCAGAACGCTGGCGGCTTACAAGCAGTTCGCCGAGCACGACGACATAGGAGGGTCGATGACCACGCAGACAAGGCACACATCGGTGCGGACAGACATCGTTGTCGAGGTGCCGATCGAGCAGGCGTTCGCGGTGTTTACCGAGCGGTTCGGTGACTTCAAGCCGCCGGAGCACAACATCCTCGGTGTGGAGCTGGCCGAGACGGTGTTCGAGCCGCGGGTGGGCGGCCACATCTACGACCGTGCGGTTGACGGCAGCGAATGCCGGTGGGCGCGCGTGCTGGTCTACGAGCCACCCCACCGCGTGGTGTTCAGCTGGGACCTCGACCCCCGCTGGCAGATGGAGTCCGATCCGGACAAGACCAGCGAAGTCGAAGTTCGGTTCCTCGCCGAAACCGCGCAGCGCACCCGCGTGGAACTCGAGCATCGCCACCTCGACCGGCACGGCGAAGGCTGGCAAGGAATCAGCGAAGGTGTCGGCGGCAACGACGGTTGGCCGCTGTACCTGCGGCGTTTCGCCATCCTGTTGGACCAGGACAACTGATGGCGCCAATCAGCACAACCACCGAGGTCGACCGACCGCCCGAGGAGGTGTTCAGCTACGTCACCGATCCCACCCGCTTCGTTGAATGGCAGCGCAACGTCGTTGGCGGACAGATGGATACCGACGGCGCGACGACTGTTGGGACGAAGTGCCTGACCACCCGGCGGATCGGGTTCGCCGAGCGAGCGGTCACCGCCGAAGTCACCCACATTTCCCCGCCCCACTGCTGGGGTGTGCGAGGCATCGACGGTCCTATCCGGGCGATCGTCAACGTGACCGTGGACCCGATCGATGCGGGGCGACGGTCACGGCTGACCATCGACCTCGACTTTGAAGGCCACGGCATCGGCAAGCTGCTCGTGCCACTCGCCGTGCGTAGGCAAGCGCGCAACGAGATGCCGACGAACCTGCGGGCCTTAAAGGAACACCTCGAAAATTCGGGAGCGGGGTGACCCGTGCGGCAAAGTCATCGCTGAGGTGAGCGCGTCGGCATGACTTCCCTGCGGCGGTATACCGGTAGGGACAACGCCGAAGCCGACGAGGTGACCACCATGATCTTCCACCAGTACCAGCTTTCCTGCCTGTCGCTGTTCAGCTACCTGGTGGGTGACGAGTCGACGGGGCGAGCGGTGATCGTCGATCCGCAACGGGACGTGTCGCAGTATCTCGCCGACGCCCAGGCCGCGGGCCTGCGCATCGAGCGGATAATCGAAACCCACGTGCACGCCGACTTCCTGTCCGGGCATCTGGAGCTGGCCAAGGCAACCGGCGCCGCGATCTCCTACGGCAGCGCGGCCGAGACCGACTTCGCGATGGAACCACTCCAGCATGGCCAGCAGTTGAGTCTCGGTGACGTGGTGCTCGAGATCCGCCACACTCCCGGCCACACCCCCGAGTCCATCTCGGTAGTGATCTGGGAACGGACCGCAGACGCCGCCCCGTGGGGCGTGCTCACCGGCGACACCCTGTTCATCGGCGACGTAGGGCGGCCCGATCTGCTGTCGGCGTCGGGGTGGACGGCACCGCAGCTGGCCCGGCAGCTCTACCGCTCCCTGCGCGAGCAACTGCTCACGTTGCCCGAGGCCACGCGGGTGTTCCCGGCGCACGGCGCCGGCTCGTCGTGCGGCAAGGCCCTGTCAGACGCCACATCGTCGACGATCGGTGAGCAAAAAGCGGCCAACTACGCCCTTCGACCCATGACGGAAGAGGACTTCGTCGAGGTCGTCACGCAGGGCCAATCGGTGGCACCGCTGTATTTCGCCTTTGCGTCCGACGCCAACCGCCATCATCACCAGTTGCTCGACGACCATGAAGCGCCGGTGGCCCTGGATATCGACCAGGTCCGGCGGCTCCAGGCCGATGGCGCGGTGGTAGTCGACGGCAGGGCGCCCGACGTGTTCGCGTCAGGGCACCTGCGGGGATCGCTGAACGTCGGGCTCGACGGCCGCTTCGCCGAGTACACCGGTGACGTGGTGCACGCCGGCCGGCCGATCGTGCTGGTCACCGATACCGGGCGGGAAACCGAGGCGCGCGTGCGGCTAGCCCGTATCGGGTTCGACACCGTCGCTGGCTACCTGCCCGCCGTTGAGGCCGTGCTGGCGGAGCATCCCGAGTACGCCTGTACCGCGGCCCGCCTGCCCACCAGCGAGCTGGCCACGTGGTTAGCCGAGGAACCGGGGCTGCAGCTCGTCGACGTCCGCAATCCCGGCGAGCTGGCGGCTGGCCTGCTGCCCGGCGCCCGGCAGATCCCGCTGGCCGCCCTGGTGGAGCGGATGGGTGAGCTGGATCCGGCGGCCCCGACCGTCGTGTACTGCGCCAGCGGTTACCGCTCGTCGATCGCGGCCTCGGCGCTGCGGGCCGGCGGTGTCGCTGTGGTGGCAGACCTGCTCGGCGGTTTCAGCGCATGGTCGGCAAGCGGGCTCCCGGTCGGCGAAGTTTCCCATCCTTGACCACCTTGACATCTTGCCTGACAGTGTTCATTATTTCTGACTATGTCAGTTTCGCCGATGCGCGACAGGCGAGCCGAGCGGTTCGAAGCGACCAGGCGGGAGATCCTCGACGTCGCGTGGGAGCTGGCGAGAGCCGATGGCCTCAGCGGGTTGTCGATGCGAGACCTGGGCGCGCGCGTCGGGATGCGAGCCCAGTCGCTGTACGTCTACTTCCCGTCCAAGCACGCCATCTACGACGCGATGTTCGCCGACGCCAACCGCGAGCTACTCGCCCGGCGTCGGGCGCTGGACTTCGATGCGGACCCGCTGGCGACGCTGCGGGCGTTGGCCCGCCAGTTCGTGGAGTTCTGCACTGAGGACACGGTGCGCTACCAGCTGCTGTTCCAACGCACCATCCCCGGCTTCGAGCCATCGGAGCAGTCGTATGCGGTAGCGCGCGAGGTACTCGACTGGGGGCGTCGAGTACTGGCCGAGGTGGGCATCACCGACCCCGCCGATGTCGACCTGTACACCGCGCTGATTGCCGGCCTGGTCGCGCAGCAGAACTCCAACGAACCGGGTGGGGACCGGTGGACCCGGCAGCTCGACCGGGTGATCGACATGTATCTCGCTGAGGTGGCCGCGCCTCCTCCTCAGCACTAGTTCCGTACTACTCCCAGGAGCCCCCAATGACTGCCCCAGCCATGCACAACGTGTTGCCCTACCAGGTCGCCGAGGACACCTTCCTGATCACCTGGGGGCTGGACGCTCCACCGGTCGGTCACTTCCCCATGCACTCGATGCTGATCCGGGGCCGGGAGCCGGTCATCGTCGATACCGGTGCGCCGATCTGCCGCCAGCAGTGGCTGGCCACCATGGCCGCGCTGGTTGACCCGGCTGACGTCCGGTGGATCTTTTTGTCCCACGACGATCGTGACCACGCCGGAAACCTCATGCCGGTGCTCGACGCATGCCCGAATGCCACCCTGCTGACGACCTGGTTCAGCATCGGCCGGCTGGCCGAGGAGTGGAACATGCCGCTGCCCCGCTGCCGGTTCGTCAACGACGGCGACCGGATCGATGCCGGCGACCGGGTCCTCGTCGCGGTCCGCCCTCCGGTGTTCGACAACCCGACCACCCGCGGCCTGCTCGACACCTCGACCGGCGTGCTCTGGTCCGTCGACACCTTCGCCAGCAACACGCCACACCGGATGCTCGAGGCTGACGAGCTTGCCGACGACGAGTTCCGCGATGGGCAGTTCCTCGGCGCGCGGCTGGTCGCGGCCTGGCACCGCTTCATCGACCAGAACAAGTGGGACAACTGCCTGGACGCCGTGCGCCGCCTCGGCGCCACCACGATCGCCGGCTGCCACACGCCGGTGCTGCGCGGTCAGCGCGTCGAGCAGGCGTTCGAACTGCTGCGGCAGCTGCCCTCGCTGGACCCCTGGCGGGAGTTCGACCAGTCCGATCTGGATGGCTGGCTGGCCGCCGCCGGCGCCCTGTCCGAGCCCACCCCTGCCCTTTAGTCCCCTGAGGAGCTTGCCATGCAGTCGACCGTCATTGCTGCCGAGCAGATCCCGCCGTTAGAGCACGAGGAGGCCATGCGGCTGGCGCAGACCGAATACCAGCGCCTGATCGAGTTGGTCGAGGCGCTCGCGCCGGAGGATTTCACTCGACCGACCGACTGCACAGGCTGGGACGTGGCCGCCGTGTTCGGCCACCTGCTGGGCATGATGGAACGCAACGCCGACCGTGCCGAGTTCGCCCGCCAGTCCGCGGCAGCCGGGCAGCGGGCGGCGGCCACCGGAGAGCTGTGGATCGACGCGCTCACCGCGTTGCAGGTCGTCGAGCATGCCCAGCTCACCCCAGCGCAGCTGGTCAAAGCGGTGCGCAGGGCGGCGCCGCTGTCACTCGCCGCGCGGAGCCAGGCGACGCCCGAGCAACGAGCCAAGACCTTCAATCCCGGAATGCCTAATGGCGAGGAGTGGACCGCCGGTTATCTCATTGACGTGATTCACACCCGCGACCCGTGGATGCACCGAGTGGACATCTGCCGGGCCACCGGCGCCGAGCTGGTATTGACGGCCGAACACGACGGCCGCGTTGTCGCCGACGTCGTGGCCGAATGGGCACGGCGCCACGGGCAACCCTTCACCCTGGTGCTGGAAGGACCCGCCGGCGGCAGCTACACCTCCGGCACCGGTGGCCCGCACCTGCAGCTCGACGCGGTGCAGTTCTGCCGCATTCTTTCCGGCCGCGGGGCCGCTGACGGCCTCCTCGCCCAGCAGGTGCCCTTCTAACCGCGAATCGGGGGCCTGGCTAGGCGCCGCCGGCGGTGAGCAGCATGTCGGTGGCAAAGCCGGCCACCAGTCCGGTCCACACTCCCCAGTACAGCAAGGACCGATGCCCTCCACGCACGGCGATTGCGACGAGCTGGATGATCACGTAAAGGATGGAGCCCGCGGCCAGGGTCAGGAATACCAAGCTGACCGGGTCACTGCTGAACTGGCGGCCCACCAGCGTTCCGATCATGGTGGGGCCACCACCGATGAGACCGAGAAGCAACAGGAAGCCCCACCCTTGTTTTGCGTCGTCGTTAGCCAGCGGGGCCACGATGCCGAATCCTTCAGTCGCGTTGTGCAGGGCAAATCCGGTCACCAGCAGAGTTGCCAGCGCGATCTTGCCCTGGGCCGCGCTGCCGCCGATGGCCAGGCCCTCACCGAAGTTGTGCAGCCCGATTCCCACCGCGATCAGCAACGCCAGCCGGCGTGGCGCCGTCAAGCGGCCGGCCGTCCGGATCGCAAGCTCGTCGGCGGCCATCGCACCCGGACCCAGCAGCGGAACCGGACCCTCGCCGGCGACGAGCCACCGCTCGTACCCGGCAAGAGTCAGCAGTCCCACTCCCAGCCCAGCGAACAGCAGTGCACCTAAACCGATCACCGGCGCCGCACTGGCGGCGCCGTCGTGCACCTTGTCCAGGGTGGACTCGATCATCTCCCAGGCATGGGTCAGCACGTCCCACATGATGAACAGCAAGATGCCAATTGAGGTGGCGTTGAGGAACACGCGCATGCCCGGCGTGGTGCGGCTGTGGCGCGGGGTGCGCAACCGGCCCAGTGGTAGCCCAAGCAGAATCGTGACCCCGGCGATGAAACCCAGGGCGAGCGTCTGGACGTTGTCCATGGGCGATCAACCGCCACTTCTGTCGGTCCGCATTTGTCCCCCTGCCCCTCGCGAGCTGCCAGCTTTGCCCTCATGAATAAGATCTGTCAAGAAGGCCGACGTAGGATTGCGAAAAGGCGACGAAACCGTGACGCCTTGAATGTCATCAGATTGTGATTAGACGAGCACTAGGCGTGATCAATAACCCATCTATTGACATTGTTGTGATTTAGGCCGCCCTCACGGGACATTAGTTAGGCCATACTCATCAATCGCGGTCGACCGCGAGTGGTGCCGTGCCGGCAGGCGCCCGAAGGGCAAGGGCACAACCGTGATCTTCGTCGTTGTCAAGTGGACGATCCGCGCCGACCGAAGCCACGAGTGGCTGGAGCTCGCCGACGAATTCACCTAAGCCACCCGGAACGAAGAAGGCAACCTGTTCTTCGAGTGGTCCCGCAGTGTTGACAACCCGCACCAGTTCGTGCTGGTGGAGGCATTCGCCTCCAGCCAAGCGGGCCAGGCACACGTCAGACGTGGTCGGCTGCGAAAACATCGGGAAATCGTAGGCACTTGCATTGGCGTGCTGCTTGAGCGACGTCGCCGCCGTACAGTCGGTGAGTGTCAGAACATCATGCTGCGCTCTCGTTGGGCTGACGTCAGCCATGTCCTGGGACGGCGCGGGATACAAGTGCGGCGGATAGCTGCAGCGCACCCCACCTGAGCGTCCACCTCCGCTCGCCCGTGGCCGGGGTCTGGCGGACAGCCGGCCTGGGTGACGGGCTCAGCGGCGAGCTCAGCCGGACTGGGCATCGGCGCATGGCTATCTGTGCTGCCCCACTGGCCGCAGCCCATTCCGGGCAGGGTGGAATAATCACCCGGCAGGGCCAATGCGCAGAAATCAGTTCGGTAAGCAATGGAGTGTGGGCCGCCTCGCCGGTAAGCACGATAGCGGCCACCTCAATGCCCTTGTCGCGGGCTTGCCGCATGACCTGGGCAATAGTGGATAGTCCCGCGTAGACGGGTTCACGTGCCAGTGATTCGAACTCTGCCCGAATAATCCGCACTGGGACACGTTGCGCGGCCAAACGGACGTCAATGGTCGTGACTGCGTGCCGAACCAGGTCTGCCCGCGCTCGCCGGCAGTCGGCGACGATGTTCCGGATGATGGTCCGGTTAGCGGGGTTCGTGAGGTCTGAGTCGGGGAGGTGACCGCGCACCTGCTCGAGCACATGCCTGGCTAGTGCGCGGTCGAGCCCAGTGGCGCTGAGGTCGTTGGTTCGCGAGGTGGCTGCGAGCCGGCCGGCGTGGTTCTCGCCGGTCACCAGCGCCACCTCGGTGCCGTCGCTGCCGATGTCGGCCACGAGCGCTGTCTCGGAAGGGTTTATCGAGCCCGCGGCAACCGCCGCCGTGACGGCCGCGGCCGGGCTGCTGACCAGCGAGGTGGGCACGCCCTCCGCTTCGGTGCAGGTCAGCGCGGAATGCAGTATCGACATCTCATACGGTCCCCAGTCGCTGGGGTGGGCGATGACGAGCTGCGCGAGATCGGAACGGGTTGTGCAGCACCGCAGAACGCCGCCGATGGTCATGGCCACCAGGTCGGCCCCCAACCGGGCGCTGCCGTCACTGCCCACCACTGGTACCGGATCGCCGACGCGACCGAAGAAGTCACGAAACACCGCACCAACGCCTGCCGTCGCGAACCGCTCGGCCTGGTTGCCAACTAGCGCGCCCATTTCCGGGGCAATGACCAGGACCGGTGGTACGGACATCCGATCAGAACGTGAAGCCAGGATGTCCACATCGGTGGCAACAGCGCCGATGGAATTCCCACCCAATGCGATTCCCACACAGCGACGCATGCTTCGCTCCGATCTTGCACTATTCCCGGCAGCTTTCTTCCAGCTGGACTGAAGCTAGCCACGTCAACCGCGTGCCGGCTGGGCGTTAGCTGTGAATCCGCTGTGACCAGCAAAGGTCCGGGTGGTCGATCACGCGCTGCGGATATGCCCAGCGGGCATACAGAAAAACCACAGAAACGGACCCTAGCTTCGCATCCGAAGTCGCCAGATATAGGGCGATCAACGAGGAGGGAACGAAAAATGGCTGTGGAGATTAACGAGACACTTGTGGACCTTGAGGTTCGAGGCGGCGGGAAGCATCTCGCGGCGGAGCTGTTGCGGGACGTAGACGCGGTGCACGCGGGAGGCTGCGCTCCAGTGCCCGACCTGGGTTTGTCCTTCTTGGGCGCGCGTTGGCCGAAAGATCATGATGGGCAGCGCGACGTGGGCCGGCACCATCGCCACGACGCCAACTGGCACGACGACCACGACCGGCCCGACGACCCCCACTGGCCCAACAACCACGACCGGCCCAGCGACCCTCGCGGAGACAGCGACCACGACCGACCCCAAGACGGAGAGGTGCGCGAGCACACCGACGCAGGCCACAGCGGAGTAGGCCAGTTCGAACGGGCTGATCAGCGCAGTCTGGACTCCGACCACGAGCGGGCCGGCGGCCGTAACTACCACGCAGATGGCCACAACGACACCGACCCCGGCAGCGACCGTGGGCACGATAACGACTGGCAGCACACCGAGCGGCCCGCCGCTGGACACGGCACTAATCCCGCGCATCCCACTGCCTACGTCAGTCAGCACCATCGTGGCGTCGTCGACGGACCTCGCAGCAGCAGTGGCGCCGAGTACCGCGTCGAGCAGCCTCACCTGCCGTATTCGGCAGGGCCGTTCTCCTCAGGCTTCTCAGGTCTGGCGACCAGCGGACCGGCGGCGCTGACTCCGTCGTTCGCATCCGCATTGAACGAGCCGGTGAACACCGCGACGGTTCCGGTGAACGCTGCGGCCGTCGCCACCGGCAGCGCGGTGCCCAGCCATCCCGTCACCACCACCCCGGTGAGCTCGGCGGTGACATCTCACGCGGCCTCCCAGCCGCTGACCACGACCGTGGCGCATTCATCGACGGTGGGCAGCGGGTTCGCGCCGCACACAGACCTCGGTAGGCCAAGCTCCTCGCCCATCACCAGCACTCCCGCGCGGAGCGCCACGAATGCGGTGACTGGACAGCAGCACAGCATGGGATCGGATACCGCACCGAGTCAGGGCCCGAGTCAGAGTTGGGCCGGAGCATACGCAAGCGCGCCCACTCACGCGGCGGGCACGTCGAGCGCCCAAGCTCCTACTGCGGACCTGGGCAGTTCGGCAGCCAAGGGTTCTGACATCTATCACGGCGGCAGTGCGCTGCATTCCGCTGACCCTGGCGGCACGAGCAGTTCCACGGCTCCGGTCACCACATCACACACACACGACGTGGGGAGTCACCCACTCACTGGACACGTCCCGCCGCAGTCGTCCGGCACGTCGAGCGCCGCCCCGATCGCGTCCAACACTGCGGCAGGACACTCCGCGGCCACGAGCACCGCGGCAGCACCAGCCATACCGGCAAGCCACCCCGCATCCAGCACCGTGCCGACTACAGGTACAGGCACTGCGACGAGTGCACCTGCCGGGTCTTCGACCAGCCTGCACCCGACATCCGCGTCGACGCACAGCGCCGGGTCCGACCTCACTCCGCACCCAGCAACCGCGAGTACTAGCACGGTGCCGCAGACGGACACCACGCACGCCGGGTTGTCGTCGACTTCGGACGGTCTATCCAGCGGGCTCACCCCGAGCACCGCTGCTCCGGACAGCGCGATCCACCACCCGGCGACTGACCACACCGCCTTCGTCCATCACTGATCGCCGCCGGCCCGCGCCCACATCCTGAGGCGCGGGCCGGCCCAGGCCGGCAACCGCTTCCCTACAAGGAGAACGCCATGTCCGTCATGACCGAACCTGCTGCCCGTACCGCCACCGCAGCCATGACCAAGCTACTGGACGGCCTGCGTGCCCTCACCGACGCGGCCCGGCGGCCGGACCTCGGCACCCGACTCGCCCAAGTACGCAACCGGGTAACCGATCCGCGGCTGCGCATCGTGTTGACCGGTCAGACCGGCCAGGGCATGAGCACGCTGATCGAGGCGATCATCGGCGCGCCGGTGAACGCAGCGGGCCGCGCGGACACCCCCGATGTCGTCGATACCGGTGCGGTGCCTCTGATCGAGGTCGACGCACCCCATGATCTGGTGGCCCCTGGCGTCGTCCTCATCGACACCCCGGGAACGTCCGGCATGGACTCCGCCCGCGCCAGCGCAGTCCTGTCGCTGTTGCCCGGCGCCGATGCGGTGCTGTTCGTTTCCGACGCCAGCCAGGAATACACCGAACCCGAGATCGCCTACCTGCGGCAGATCCAGCAACTGTGCCCCACCGTCATCGGCGTGATCACCAAGATCGACCTTTACCCGCGGTGGTCCGATATCCAACGCGCCAACCGTAAACATCTGACCAGCGCGGGCCTGGACGTCCCACTGCTGCCGCTGTCGGCGACCATGAGCGAGATCGCCCGTCGCAGCAACGACACCGAGCTCGCCGTCGAGTCGGGCGTGCCGCAACTAGTCGACTTCCTGCGCCAACGGGTGGTCGGGGACGCCGACCTAGTGCTGCGCCACGCGGTGGTCAACGACATTCGATTCGTCTCCGACCATCTCGCGATGGCGCTCAACGCTGAGCTGGATGCCCTTAATGATCCCCGCAATGGGGCCGAACTCGTGCAGCGACTACAGCAAGCCCGTCAGGCCGCTGAGGCGCTGCGCCAGCGCACCGCGAACTGGCAGCTCGTGCTCGGCGACGGCGTGACCGAGCTGAGCGTCGATGTCGAGCACGACCTGCGGCACCGACTGCGCAGCGTGGTCCGGGAGGCCGAAGCCAACATCATGACCTCGGACCCGGCCAAGCGCTGGGACGAGTTCGCCGCCTGGATCAACGGTCGGATCGCCGAATCCGTCCAGGACAACTTCGTCCTTGCGCACACCCGGTCCCGTGATCTCGCCGCCAAGGTAGCGGCCCGATTCGCCGAGGAAGGGCAGGTCGCGGTCCCGCAGCTCTACCTCGACTACACCGGCTCGATTCTTGACCCGGTCCAGCCCCTGGAGCCGCTGGAGACCCGCAAGGCCGGCATGGTGCAGCGGGTGCTCACCAGCATGCGCGGGTCCTACGGTGGCGTCCTGATGGTCGGGCTGATGACCAGCCTCGCGGGGCTGGCACTGGTGAACCCGTGGTCGATCGGCGCTGGCGTGTTGCTCGGTGCGAACACCTTCTGGGAAGACCGCAAGGCGCAGACCGCCCGGCGCCAAGCCGAAGCCAAGGCCGCCGTCGCCCGCCTGATGGACGATGTCATTTTCCAGATCGGCAAGGAGTCGAAGTACCGGCTGCGTGAAGCGCAGCGAATCTTGCGTGACCACTTCACCACGACCGCCACCGAGATGCTTCGCTCGGCCGACGACGCGCTGCGGGCCGCGCACGAGGCCAACCAAGTCCACGCCGAACACCGCACCGGCCGGATCGCCGAGGTGCACGACTGCCTCAGTGAACTGCGTCAGCTGCGCGTCCGGGCTGCTGCACTGTGATGAGCACTGCTGATTTGGCCCGGAGGCTCATCCACGACGCACGTAGCGAACTGCCCACTGACCCACGGATCAGCGCGGAGCTTGCCGCGTGCGAGCGCCGGCTCGACGAGCCACTACGAGTCGCGCTCGCCGGGACGCTCAAGGCCGGGAAATCAACTCTGCTCAACGCCCTGGTCGGAGAGGAGATCGCGCCGACCGATGCCACCGAGTGCACCCAAGTGGTGACGTGGTTTTCGCACTCGGCGACGCCGCGCGTCGACCTCACCCACAACGGCGGGCAGCACACCTCGCTGCCGGTGCGTCGCATCGACGGCCGGCTGCGCCTGGACCTTGGGCCGGTGAGCGCGGACCGAGTGGAGCGCTTAGAAGTCGGCTGGCCATCCGCACTGCTCGATCAGTACACCTTGATCGATACCCCGGGGACGTCGTCGAACTCTTCCGACGTCTCTGCGCGCACCCTGGCGTTTCTGGCCCCCGACGAGGGCAGCTGCCACGCTGACGCCATCGTCTACCTGACACGCTCCCTGCACAGCAACGATGTGGCGCTGTTGCGCACCCTTTACGAGCAGGCCGGTACTGGGCGCGGCGCGCTGGGCATCGTCACAGTGCTGTCGCGCGCCGACGAAACCAGTGCCGGCGAGCTGGATCGAGGTTTCGTGCCGGTATCCGGGCTACTCGCACTGCGCGGTCGAACGCTGCGGCAGCGCGAATTCACCACCCTTGTGCTGCTGGCTGCGCTGCCCGACGGGATCCTCGAAGCAGCTCTCGTCTCCCCCGGACGCTTGGTCACCACCGACCTTCCAATTTCCCCGTCCGACCGGGAAACGCTGTTAACCGCGTTCGGCATGGTCGGCACCCGAATCGCCCTATCACTGATCCGCTCCGGCGCCCGGGACGCCCCTACGCTGGCAGCCGAACTGGTCCGTTACAGCGGGCTGGACCAGCTTCGCGAGACCCTACGCGCCCGGTTCGGCGGCCGGCACCGGCAGCTGAAGGCGCACTCAGCGCTGCGCACCCTGCGCGCCGTGTTGCTACGCCACCGCAGCCCCCACGCGGTGCGGACGTTCCGAACAGTGGACCGGCTGCTCGCCGACAACCACTGCTTCACCGAGCTGCAGGTGCTGGCCGGGCTGCCAGCGTTACCGATTCCCGAACCGACGCGCACGGCCCTCGACCATGTCCTCGGCGGCCGAGGTATCTCACCAGCCACCCGGCTGGGCCTGCCGCCCGACACCATCCGCAGCCACACCCGGGCAGCGGCGTTGCACGCCATCCGGTACTGGCGCGACCAGCTCAGCGACCCACTGCTGGACCAACCCACCGCCCGGACCTACCAGGCAGCCATCCGCAGCTGCGAAGCGATCATCGCTGGCTGACCTATGTATATGCATTCATGAGAATGCGAGGTATTTACCAGCACGGCTCATCCTCTTTCTGGTACGGGTTCGCAGCCGCGGGCCGAGAGAGTGATGGGCATCGCCCTAATTGCGCTGGTCATCGCTCGCTTAGAAAGGGGCTACAGCATGCCAAAATTGATCAAGGAGTTTGAGTTACAGGCCGATGTCAAAGTCGACTTCCAGCTCTCGCTCCCTGGACCATTTGGCCAGCGCATACTCAGCAATGTCACCGGCGGGCGGTTTGTCGGGGACCGGCTCAAAGGCGAGATCGTGGGCGCGAGTGGCGACTGGGCGCTTATGGGGCAGGACAAATTCTTCCGACCCGACGTGCGGCTCACCTTCAAGACCGTTGACGCCGCGCTGATCTACGTCCAGTTCTTAGGCGTGGGGAAGCTGACCCTGGGAATAAGGGACATTCTGGGTCTTGCTGCTGACACGCCGACGAGCCTCGGGGAGGAGTACCTTTTCGTCCATCCTCGGATGGAAACCGGTGACCCGAGGTACGCGTGGGTAAACCAGACGATGTTCATCGGCGAAGGTCGAGTGCTTCCCGGCCCCCGGGCCGAGTACCAAGTGTACCGCGTGGCCAAGTCCTGACTAGTTCACTTGCCCGGCCGGGCACGACTAAAATACTGTTCACGACAGTTTCGTCCCCGGGTTTTTCAAGTAACCCCACGAGGCGCTTAGGCCTATCGCCGAAGTTTCGCTATGCGTGAACACGTGAGGATGACGGTGGACGCTATCGCTGATGCTCCGGGTTTGGTGGCAAATGGGTACCGGTTCCCAACGGCTGCGTGGTGGCCGCGGTGGGGTGGCGGCTGATGATCGCCAAAACTGAGCCGTCACCGTGCAGGACCGCACGGTCAACGCTCACTTTCAGCGATCATGGTTTCAGCAGCGGAATCAGAACAATGCCCCGCAGAGACCACGCGGCCATGGTCGAGGTAAATAATCTGGTCGACCTCGGTCACCGTGGTCAGGTGGTGGGAGATCACGACGGTGGTGCGGCCGGTCATCAAGCGGCGCAGCGGCACCCGCAGACGTGCGCTGGCCTGCGCGTCGAGACCGGTGGTGGGTTCGTCGAGGATCAATACGGGCGCGTCACGGATCATGGCCCGGGCGATCGCGATGCGCTGGCGTTGCCCACCGGACAGCAGCCGGCCGCGTTGCCCGACCCGGGTGCCGTATCCCTCCGGTAGCGCGGTGATGAAGTCGTGGGCGTCAGCGGCCACCGCGGCGGCGACCATCTGCTGCTCGGTGGCGTCCGAGCGGCCGGCGAGGATGTTCTCGGCAATGGTGCCGTCGAGCAACAGGGTTTCTTGCAGGACGACGGCCATGCTGGCGCGCAGCTGGTCGGGGTCGAAGTTTCGGATGTCGATGCCGTCCAGGTGAATCGCTCCGCTGGTCGGATCATGCAGGCGAAGCAGTAGCTTGGTCAGGGTGGTCTTGCCGGCGCCACTGGCGCCGACCAGCGCGACACTGCGCCCAGGTGGCACCGTGAAGCTGATCTCGCTCAGCGCGTCGGCGGCGGTATCGGGGTAGCGGAAGCTGACCCGGTCAACCGATAGTGCGCCCTGGGGGCGGCGCAGCCGGACCGGGTGAGCCGGCGTGCGGATCTCGGGCGCCGCGTCGAGCAGGTCGATGATGCGTTCGGCGCTGGCTGTGGCGGCGTAGACGGTGTTGGACAGCTGGCCGAGGCCGCGGACCGGGCTGTAGAGCTGCGACAGGTACACCAGGAATGCCAGCAACCCGCCCAGCGTGATGCGATCGCTGGTCAGCTCCCATGCGCCCAGCCCGATGATGACCATAACGCCGGCCACCTCGAGCAGGTCAGCCAGCGACGAGAACATCGCGCGCAGCCGGGTGGCCGCAAGCTCGGCGACGACACTGCCGCGGCTGTGCTCGGTAAAACGGAAGGTCTCGGCTTGCTGGCGGCCATAAACCTGGATCAGGGCGGCATTGCCCAGGCTCTCCTCGGCAACTGTGCTGATCGAGCCGCTGCGCCGGCGGACTTCCCGAGACGCAGCTTTGATTCGGCCAGCGAAAAACCGGGCGGATAGCCAGCACACCGGCACCGCAACCGAGGATGCCAGCGCCAGCTGCCAGTTCAGGTAGCACAGCACACCGGCGAACAAGACGATTTTGACGACCTGCGCGGCGGTTTCCGTCGCCACGCCGAGCACCAGATTCTCGATTGCACCCAGATCACCGGTGAGCCGGCTGAGAATATCACCCAGTGGTCGCCGGTCGAAGAAGTTCACCGACAACGTCTGCAAATGGGAAAACACCCGGGTTCGCAGCCGGTGCAGGAAGTTCTCCCCCATCCACGCCGCAAGGTAACTGTCGGCGAACTGCACCCCACCGGCCAACACGGTGATCGCCACATAGGCGGCCGCGATCGGCCCGAAAGCGGACAGATTGCGAACCACCAGCACGTCGTCGACTAGCAGTTTGAACAACCAGATCGTGGCCGTGTCGAGCAGTGGTGCTGTCACGACCAGGAACAGTCCGAGTCCCAACCAGACTCGAAAGGGTCGGGCATCGGGCCAGAACCGGCGAAAGATGTCCCGCGGACCCAAAGCGGGAGCGGGCTGCGTGAGCACAGTGGTCCCCCATCTGATTGGGGTCTCCTTCGCGGGACGCGCGAAGGAGACCCCCGGTCACTCATTCGGTTCTATTTGCAGCGCTTTCTCCGCCAGCGGTCGTCGTTGTCCCACTTGCGGTCATCCTTGTCGTGCCAGCGCCTGTCGTCTCGGTCGGGCTTGCGGTTCCAATTCCACGGTTGTTTCTCCATCTGCCCTTCCCTTCTCATCGAGGAACAGCCTTGCGCTATTAGTTATGGCCGAGTGAGGTGTGAGCAAGCTGCACACAACCTCAGAGTTACCTGGGAAGCAGCCACAGACGGTGACCGCTCGGCGTAGCGCAGACCCCCCAGGTTGCGATAAGTAAGTGGTGTTGCGCGCGATCAGCCGCAGGTGTCGACTGCACGCGTTCAACGCTGGTGCTGGTGCACCACAGGAGACCCCATGGCGACAAGACAGCAGCGCGTCGAGCGAGACGCCGGTGTGGTAAGACCCGAGGATGTCGACTGGCTCGTAGACCACTTGCGATCGGTGGTCATGGCTAGCCCCGCCGTCTGGGCCGGCCGGGGAATGACGCTGGAACAGCTGAGCGCGCTGCACGTGATCGCGGCACTGGCACCGGTGGGGTTAACCGACCTGGCAAAAGCACTGGGGACCAGGCCGCCGGCCACCTCCGCCATGGTCGATCGGCTGATCTACTTCGGGCTGGTGTGCCGCACGCAAGATCCAGATGACCGTCGACGCGTCCGGCTCAGCCTCACCGCCGATGCGGAAGCGATCATCGGCGACACCGGTCCGGACACGGGCCGACGCGTGCAGGCGGTGCTGCGCGGCATGGACCGGGCCACCCGCCGCCACCTGATCGACGTTCTCGTGGACACCGTACGGCGGTCAGGGGAGCGATCAAAACGTCGCCGCGGATCCAAGCTGACATAGCGCGGTGGCGATACTTGCGCCGACCCGGGCATTGTTCAGCAGCAGCGCGTGGTTAGCGGCGATAGCCCGCGCTCCCAAGGTGCCGCTCACCGAAGCCAGCAGCCATGGAGTGAGGGCTTTGCCGGCCACGCCCTGCGCCACCGCGTCGCGCAGCGCCCGGGCTGTCGCTTCCTCGACCTCCGCCGGCTCCAGTGCCTGGTCTTCAGGACACGGGCAGGCAATGAGCACGCCGCTGCGCTGGGCAAGGCGGTGCCAGCGGAGGAAACAGAACCGGGCGATCTCCTCGGGCACTTCCGCGTGCTTGTCGAGCGCGAGGCCGCTGCCGCGGGCGTAGAAGGCGGGGAACTCTCGGGTGCCCAGGCCCACGACCGGCACACCCAGCGTCTCCAGCGCCTCCAGCGTTTTTGGCAGGTCCAGAATGCTCTTCGCACCGGCCGCGACCACCGCAACGGGATGCTGCGCGAGGGTGGGCAGGTCCGCCGAGACGTCACCGGTTTCCCCGCGGTGGACGCCCCCGATGCCGCCGGTGGCGACCACGTTGATGCCCGCCAAGGCGGCCGCGAACACCGTCGCGGACACCGTCGTCGCCCCGTCCACACCCTGGGCAATCGCCCACCCGAGGTCTGCGGCGGCGCACTTGAGCACGTTGCCAGAGGTGCCGAGGCGCGCTATCTCGTCGGCTTCTAGCCCCACCCGCAGCCGTCCAGCGATCACCCCCACCGTCGCCGGGATCGCCCCAGCCGCCCGCACGGCTTCTTCGAGCGACGCAGCGACGTGAACGTTCACCGGTGCCGGCAGCCCGTGGGCGATGACACTTGACTCCAGCGCCACGACTGGACGGCCGTCAGCAAGCGCCGCGCGGATGTCATCCCGGACGGTGACCACGCTCCTTATCACAACGAAGCCGTCTACAAGGAAGCCACAACAGCACGAAGAATGTCGATTGTGAGTGCTGTACCAACCACGCGGAAGCCAGTGTTGCGCGGCGGCCCACTCGGCCCGGCGCCAAGCGCCACAATCGGTGGAGTGTTGAGTGCCGGGTTGGTGGTGCTGGGCGCGGTGAGCGCCCCGCTCACCGCGCTGTGGCTGCTGCAACGCCGGCTGATCTACTTCCCGGACACCGCCGTCCCGAGCCCGGGGAGCGTGCTGCCCAGGGCGCAGGAGATCACGCTACGCACTGAGGACGGGCTGGCGCTGGGCGCCTGGCACGTCAGCCCCGCCCGCGGCGACTGCGGCATCACCGTGCTGGTCATGCCGGGCAACGGCGGCTCCCGGGAGTTGCGGGCGCCGCTGGCCCGCCGGCTGGCCGCCAAGGGTTTCGCGGTGCTGCTACTGGATTACCGCGGCTACGGCGGCAATCCCGGCAGCCCCTCGGAGAACGGGTTGATCAGCGACGCGCGTGCGGCGCGCGCATACCTCGTCGACCACGGGGTAGCGCCGGAGCGTCTGATCTACTTCGGCGAAAGCCTCGGTGCGGCGGTAGCGACCCGGCTCGCCGCCGAGCAGCCACCCGGCGCGTTGGTGCTGCGCTCACCGTTCACCGACCTCGCCGCCGTGGGCGCCCGGCACTACCCGATGCTCCCGGTCCGGCTGCTGCTGCGGGACCGGTTTCCGGTAACCACGCTGATCAGTCAGGTCCGGGTGCCGACGGTGGTCGTCTACGGCTCCGCCGACGGGATCGTGCCCCCAGAGCAGAGCGCGGCGGTGGCGGCCGCTGCCCCAGGTCCGGTCCGAGTGGTCGAGATGGTCGGGGCCGACCACAACGACGATGCGCTCCTGGAGGGCAACGAACTGGTCGCTGCCGTGGTCGACCTCGGTCGGTTACTGACCTAACCGGCTGTGTCCGGCTACCTGAAGAACGGTCCCCAGTTGAGCATGCAGCCAAGGTCGGAGTAACGCTCGGAGGGGCTGCAGCTTGCTTGTGCCGAGGAGTTGTCGCCGCCGGTCGGGCGTTGCTGATCAGCAGCGCCGGCCACGCCGGCAGCAGCGAGGATGGTGCCGCCGAGCAGGGTGATAATCGCCACAGATCGGATGATGACTCGTCGCATCATGTCCCCCCAAGATGAGTTTCAAATAAACCCCCGCCTTACCGGTCTATCGGATTCGGACACATGGTGTTACGAAAGGAGCCACATGGGACGCGTCACCGTCGGCGAGGACAACGGCAGCCCCGTCGAGCTTTACTACGAGGACTACGGCTCGGGGCAGCCAGTGATCCTTATCCACGGCTGGCCGCTATCAAGCCGCTCATGGGAACACCAGGTTGCCACACTGGTCGCCGACGATTACCGGGTGATCACCTACGACCGCCGCGGGTTCGGCGCGTCATCCCAGCCCTGGGATGGCTACGACTACCACACCTTTGCCGCTGACCTGCACAGGCTCATCGAACATCTGGACTTGTCCGGCGTGAGCCTTATTGGTTTCTCGATGGGCGGCGGCGAGGTGGCCCGCTACGTGGGCCGGTACGGCACCGAACGCGTCGCCAAGGCCGTATTCGCCGCGGCCGTCCCGCCGTACCTGTACAAGACCGCCGAAAACCCCGAAGGCGGCATTGACGACGCCGCCCTCACCGCCTTCCACGACGGCATCCGAGCCGATCGCCTGGCTTTCGTCGACAGGTTCGTCACCAACTTTTTCGCCGTTCGGGGCCAGACCAATCTGGTCAGTGAACCGCTGCGGCGCTACAACGTCGCGATCGCCGCCGCCGCGTCACCTAAAGGCACCCTGGACTGCACCACCGCGTTCACCAAAACCGACTTCCGCGACGACCTGGCAGCGTTCACTATCCCGACGCTGGTCATCCATGGCGACTCGGACGCGATCGTGCCATTCGAGGTCAGCGGCCGGCGCACCGCGGAGGCGATCGACGGCTGCAAACTCGTCCTCGTCCCGGATGCCCCGCACGGACTCAACGTCACCCACGCCCAGATTTTCAACGCCGAGATTTTGGCATTTCTCCGTAGCTGACATTGTTACTTTGACCGCGTCCTTCACCGAGCACACGACCTGGGCACGCAGGCGCCAGACACCGCTGCGTGCCTTCCTGCGTACCGAGTCCGGCAGCGCCGCCGTCCTACTGGCCGCCACACTGATCGCGCTGGCCTGGGCAAACATTGATATCGCGTCGTATGAGTCGGTGTGGCGAACGCCGCTGTCAATCCATCTCGGTAATTCTGGCGTGTCCGGCGTGTCCGGCGTGTCCGGCGTGTCACTGACTCTTCGTGAGTGGCTCAACAGCGGGCTGATGACGTTTTTCTTCTTCATCATCGGGCTGGAAGCGCGCCGTGAATTCGACATGGGTGAACTGCGTGAGCGGCGGCGGGTCGCGCTGCCGTTGCTGGCGGGTATCGGCGGAATGGTGGTGCCGGTCGCGATCTACCTTGCCGTGAACGCGGGACAACCGTCGGCACACGGTTGGGGTATCGCGATGTCGACGGACACGGCGTTCGCGCTGGGACTGCTCGCGCTGATCGGGCGCCGGCTGCCGGATACCGTGCGGGCCTTCCTGCTCACCGTTGTTGTCGTCGACGATGTCGTGGCCCTCGTCGTCATCGCGACGGCCTACAGCGGGCGGGTTGCGGTGCAGCCGCTTGCTGCCGCGCTCGCGATCTTCGCGGTGCTCCTTCTTGTGCGTGCCGGCCGGATCCGGTACGGCCTGGTCTACGCGCTTCTCGGGGCAGCCGCCTGGGTGGCGTTGTTGTTCTCCGGTGTCGAGCCTGTCGCCATCGGACTGGCGATGGGGCTGCTGACCTACGCCTACCCACCCGCGCTCGGCGATCTGGAGCGCGCGACGGGCCTGTTCCGGCTATTCCGCGAGCAACCGACTCCCGAGCTCGCGCGCTCGGCGACCACTGGGCTGGCGGCGGCGCTGTCCCCCAACGAGCGATTGCTCCAGCTCTACCACCCGTGGACCAGCTACCTGATCGTGCCGCTATTCGCTCTTGCCAATGCCGGGATCGCGGTCAGCGGCGAGTTCCTGTCTCGTGCCTACACCTCACCGATCACCCTGGGGATCCTGATCGGCTATGTCGCTGGCAAGCCGATCGGCATCGTCGCCACCTGCTGGCTGGTCACCTTGCCGAACCGAGCGCAGCTGCGGCCCCCGGTCGGCTGGGCCGCCATCGCCGGTGGCGGCGCGATCGCCGGTATCGGGTTCACCGTATCGTTGTTGATCGCCACCCTTGCCTTTGACGGCGCCGAGCTGCAGGAGGCCAAGCTTGGCGTGCTGTCCGCGGCGCTGTGCGCATCCGCCGCGGCCTGGATTATCTTCGGTGGCACCGCGTTGCTGCCGGCACGGCTGCGCATCCGGGCCTTGCTGGGTACCGCGGAGCCCATCATCGACCTGGTCGAACCGGTCGATCCGGACAGCGACCACATCCGAGGCCCGGCCGAGGCGTTGGTGACCGTCGTCGAGTACGGCGACTTCGAGTGCCCGTACTGCGGTCAGGCCGAACCGGTGATCCGCGAGCTGCTCGCCGATTTCGGCGAGGTGCGCTACGTCTGGCGGCATCTGCCGCTGACCGACGTCCACCCGCAGGCCCAACTAGCGGCCGAAGCCACGGAAGCGGCGGCCAGCCAGGGCGAGTTCTGGCGGATGCACGACCTGCTGATGGATCATCAGCAGGATCTGCGGCCGAGCGATCTGATCCGGTACGCCGGCGAACTCGGCCTCGACGTCGAACGATTCCGCACCGAACTGCGCGCCCATACCCACGCTGCCCGGATCGCCGAAACCGTCGAGTCCGCCAGCCTCAGCGGGGTTTCTGGTACACCCACGTTTTTCATCAACGGACGGCGGCATTACGGCGCCTACGACATCGACACCCTCACCGCCGCCGTCAAGACCGCCAAAGCCCGCGCGGTGTTGGCTTAGTGCCGTGGGCCCACAGGCCGCCTCCCAGCCGATAAGGTGTGCCGATGCCGGCAGATAGGCGGCTCGGAAGTCGGTTGACTCACTCTGGGCGGGTCTTGGTGCAGCGGCTGCGCAGGGCCTACCGGGAGGAAGTCGATGTGGCCGAGCAGGCCCTGCTGGTGGCCTGGTCCGCCTTCGGTGTGACCTTCGGTCTCACCCGAGCGCTCACATTATGGCTGCGCAGCGGGCATGGCCCGGCGGGCGGCGGGATCGTCATCCGGGGCCGCCACATTCATCACTACAACTTCGGTATCGCTCTGTTGACCGTGGTCGGCGCGATCGCGCTGGGCGGCCTGGAGCATCACCGGCGCCACCCGTTGACCGTCACGGCCTACGGCAGCGGCGTCGCGCTCATCATCGACGAGCTGGCCCTGCTGATCGACCTTGAGGACGTGTACTGGGCCAAAGACGGGCGTTGGAGCATCGACGCCGCGATCGGCACGATCGCCACTGGCGGGCTTTACTTGGCCGCGGTGCCGTTCTGGCGCCAAGCCGCCGAGCAAGTCGTCACAACCTGCGCGGAGACAGCACGCGGGCAGATTCGCACGCCTTGATCACTTGCGTGCGTCGACTCTTCCTGCTTGGCACCCATGTGACGGCAGCACAGCCAGCTGGCCAGATTGGAAGGGACTGTTGTGATGCCCAGAGTTTATGTCAGTCTCATCTAATCCGACTTTCACCGCTGCCAGCCCGGTAACTTCGAGGCTGCGGGCGAGCTGATCTTTTTCGGCGCACGACGGATTCGGAAAGTTCATGGATCTGCCGGGTGCTGACCATACTCAGGAAGCTTTCGGTTTGTTCGCCGCACCGATCTCGGCGGAATGTATGACCCTTATCGGATTCCGCAATGCGCCCATGTTTCGAGCAAACGGCCTGCGGCTTACTTCACCATGTCCATGGCGAACCGCTACCAAACAATGTTGATGACTGTCAACATACCGGGTTAAACCCCCGTCGGGCGTAACCACCACAGGAGGGTCGGCGTTAGAGCGGTGCAGGCATGTTCCGCATCAGGCTGACTCGGTGGAAAGCAGGACATGGCATTCACAACAAGTCGACGCTGCGCCCTGATGCTGCTCATGACTCCTGGCCTGGCATTGCTCTACGGCGGCACGGCGCGCGCTGCGGCACAAAGTATCACTTATGCACAGCCTGGGGCCGGCCGCGCCGAATATTTCGCCTGGGCACGGCTGGGACGGTGGAGCCAGGTTTTCAAGCTGCCCAACGTGGCGATCCACACACACGTGTTGCCGAACGGAAAGGTGCTCTTTTGGGGGCGGCGGGACCGCCCTACCGACTCGATGCATGCCCATGCCTGCATGCCATTCATCTGGGATCCCACAACTGGAAAACTGGCCGCCACACCTGCGCCCACCCGCGCGGACGGCACAAAAGTCAACTTATTCTGCTCGGGACATGCCTTTCTGCCCGATGGCCGGCTGCTGGTCGTGGGCGGGCACGTCACCGACGGCGACGGGCTCGACCAGGCCTGCCTCTACGACTACCGCACCAACACGTGGACAGCCCTTCCGGTGATGAACCAGCGCCGGTGGTATCCGACCGCCACCGCGCTTCCCGATGGCACCGTGCTGGTGTCGTCAGGCAGTTACAAAGAAAACGGTACAGTCGTGATCAACGATATCCCGCAAATGTGGGATGGGCGCCAGTGGGGACCGGCTGCCCGCTTTGCCGGCCTGCCGATGTATCCGCGGCTGCACATCGCGCCGAGCGGGCAGATGTTCGCATCTGGCTCGAATGCCATCATTTACGCCGATGCTCACGGTGGTTGGTCTGCGCTGTCCCGGCCACGGGGAACAAGGCAGAACGGCGAGCGGCAGTACGGCCCTTCGGTGATGTACGACGCCGGAAAGGTCATCTACATCGGAGGCAGCAACGATGAAGGCACCGATGTCCCGACTGCCACGGCGGAGGTAATCGATTTTTGCGCTAATCCCCCGGTGTGGCACCAGACCGCGAGCATGCACTTCCCGCGCCGCCAGCATAACGCGACAGTTCTCGCGGACGGGACTGTGCTCGTCACCGGAGGGACCGGCGGGCCAGGCTTCAACGACCTGTCGCCAGGAAAGCCTGTCCATGTTGCCGAACTGTGGGATCCGGCAACGGAAGAATGGACCAAGCTGGCTGCCGAAAGGGTGGACCGCTGCTACCATGCGACAGCCGTGTTGCTGCCGGATGCGACGGTGCTCAGCGCGGGTGGGGGCGAGTTCGCCGTGGGTGGCCAATCGAATGATCTGCGGCACAGCCACCGCAACGCGCAGATTTTTCATCCACCGTATCTGTTCCGCGGCCCACGCCCGCAGATCGCATCGGCCCCCACGGACATCACGTACGGCCAAATATTCTCACTGAAAATCTCAGGACCAGCCATCGCAAAGGTCACGTGGATAAGGCTGCCCTCGGTGACTCATGCTTCAGACCAGAGCCAGCGCCTGACCGTCTTGAAATTTCGTTCCGACGCTGGCGGTCTCACCGTTACTGCACCCACCGGGCCGGAAATCTGCCCACCTGGGCATTACATGCTTTTCGCTCTCAGCGATGCTGGCGTGCCCTCAGTAGCGCGGATCGTGCGGATCAGCCCACCAGGTGCGTGACCGCGGCATAGGCATAGATCGGCAGATCATCCGGCGTGCAGCCGGGCACCCCATCGGGTCGTGACGGCCTGGCCCGGTTCTAACCGGCGCACGCCGTTGCCCGATTGGAAGGCATTCGGTGGGCAGGTCATCGGCTCAGCTCCGAGTCCCCGGCGGCGACGATGAGGACGCAGCGTGTCGCCGGTGAACAGCTCAACGAGCGGGTAGCTGCCATCCACCCATAGTTCGGCGCTCCTGCCGTCCGGCCCGGCTAGCCGCACCCAGGCCCGGCCAGTGTCGTCGCGCGCGAGATCGGTGAAGGCGAAGTCGATCTGTTGATCTCCCAGCCGGCGGCCCTGAGAAAAGTCAAAGCTGCCACCGGCCACCGGCTCGGTGCCGGTCGGCAGTTGGCGGTGCGGGTCGGTGACGATCCGGGTGCCGGCCGCAAAGCTCAGCACGGCATCGTCAATCAGGCCGCCGCCTGGCGACAGGTACGGGTGCTGGCCGCAACCGTACGGGCAGGCCTGCTCACCGCGGTTGGTTGCCGTGGTGGTGACCGTCAAGCCCTCCTCGTCGAGGACGTAGTCCACCGCCACGTCCAGTAAGAAGGGGTACCCCGTCAGTGGGTAGAGCCGGGTGCCCATGGTGACCCGGTTGCTGTCCTGGCGCACCGCATCCCAGCACCGCCAGCGCAGCAACCCATGGATCGCGGTGCCCTTGTCCGGCTCGGTGACCGCAACCTGATAGTCGACACCGTCGAACCGGTAGCGACCGTCGGCCAACCGGTTAGGCCAGGGCACCAGCGGAGCGCCATGCGCACCGTCGCACATGGCGTCGCGCGGGTAGGGGTCCAGCACCGCCCGGTCGCCGACCCGGTACTCCCGTACCCCACCGCCGACCTCGACCAGCACCGCCACCTGGTCGCCATACCGGATCTCGTACTGCCGCCCTGATGGTGGGATGCTCATTCGACCTCGCAAAGCTCCGGTGACGTCTTTATCGGATACACCTGCTAAGCCCGCGCCAAACCGACCGTCATTAGGAATCGTGGTGGTCGGCCTTCGGCGGGGCAGGTGCTCCGGAACCCAGCGGTGAGGTGCGCACTGCATCTCCGTCTTGCGCGGTGGTCGACCAGGCGGCGGTGAGGGCGCTCAACGACAGGAGTAGCTCTTCGCCAGCGGCCAGATCGCCCGCTGGGAGCAGCGCAGACCAGAACGGGCGGTGGGCGTCCGCGGTGAGCACCGCGGCGACTTGGCCATGCAGGGGGCTTCGGTGGCAGGTGGCGGTGATTTGCACGTAGCGGTTGCCGGAATCTTCGGCCCGCCAGGCGCAGATGATCGGCTCGGGCAGGGCGTACGCCCAGGCCAGCAAAGCCGAAGGGTTGTCCACGGTTGCTGTGACATCGCCGACGATGTCCAGTTCATTGCTGATGCGCAGTAGCGTAGACAGCTGTTTGGCGTTGGGGGATGTCAACATCGTGGATATCCCGGGCCGGGGTGGTTCGGGCGCCATAACGCTCGCGGAGATCAGTCCGATCGGCGCCGAATTGGCCGGCTGGCGGGGTGCCGCAGCGACGCGCGTGGGACCCCGCCAGCGCCAAGCGGACTATCTGGGGACTTGCTCAGTGGACGGCTCAGGCGTTGATCTGCTTACGTGAGTTGCCCCCAGCGATCTCAATCTTTCGGGGCTTGGCTTTCTCGGCGATGGGGATGCGTAGGGTCAATACCCCAGCGTCGTAGGTCGCCTCGATGCGGTCGGTATCGAGAGTCTCGCCAAGGAATAACTGCCGGGAAAACACCCCGCGCGATCGTTCAGCGACCTGTAGCTCGACATCCTCACCGTAGCTGTAAGTGCGCTCGGCTTTGACGGTGAGGACATTGCGCTCGACGTTGAGGTCAACGGAGGAGGGGTCTACTCCCGGTAGGTCAAAGTGCACGACGAACTGATCCCCGTCGCGGTAGGCGTCCATGGGCATCAGCGCCGGACGCGACCAGGTGCCGTTCTGGCCGAACAGTTGCTGGGTGAGCCGGTCCAGCTCCCGGAACGGGTCGGTACGCATCAGCATTGAGGATCTCTCCTTCCTGAGCGTCTTCCTTAACATCATCGGCGACGTGGTTGATAGCACCACTGTAGTGGTACGTAAGTAATACCGCATCTACCAACAGAAGTCAAGCTTGAGGGGCAACGTAAGGTTAGTTGATACAACTAGACGCAAGCCAAGCGCAGCCGGCGAAGGATCCGCAGGTAGATAGTACAGCGGTGAACTCTAAGGACTTCGGCGCGCCAGGCCCAAGTCCGCTGCTCAACACCAGCGTCACCATCGGGACGCCGCCAACGACGTACCACACGGGTAGACAAGCTTCGTCTCGTGTCATAGAATCCACCGCACAGACAGCACGAGGTTGCTCCCTTCGCGAGGAGGTGGTAGCGCGGACTGTGAGATCGGTGGTGGTGCCTCGCTCTTTCGCGCCACCCTCAGCCGGCTTGGGATTCAGCCGGCCTTCCCGCCCCGACAGGCAGCGCTGGGGCGGTGTCTAAAACAACGTGGGGCTTTGGCCGCCGCGAGCAGGTACGGCGGCCAAAGCCCCCATTCGTGACCCGGAGATTAGGTGACCGAACCTCGGGGCATTGATGACAAGCTCAACGATCAGGAGTTCCCGGCCTATACGATGGGGTTGGCTGCCGGCTTGCTGGGGGTGCAACCGGCTTTTTTGCGCAGCCTGGACGCCGCCGGGCTGTTGACCCCGGAGCGCTCCGCTGGCGGGCAACGCCGTTACAGCCGCGCCGAACTCGCGCTAGCCTTTGAGGTGCGTGCACTACTTGACCAGAACATGCCCCTAGCCGCGGCTATCCGCATTGTCAGCCTCGAGCACCAGCTCGCCGCAGCCCATCAGCGCATCGCCCAGCTCGAGCAAAACGACTGAACCCACGGGTTTAGGAAACGGCGGTGCCGATGAGGTGACCGACGCCGAAGGTGACGGCAGCGGCAAGACCCCCAACGATGACCTGGCGAGCGCCGCCACGCAGCCAGGAACGACCGTTGAGGATTCCTATCCCGGCCCCGACTGCGAACATCGCGAGCACCGCCAAGGCGACCGCCGCCAGCAGTGCCACCATGCCACCCCGGACCAGGTAAGGCAGCACCACCACGAAGGCACCCAAGGCGAAGGCAAGCAGGCTTGAAAACGCGGCCAACCATGGGGAGCCCAGCTCATCGGGATCCAGGCCAAGTTCTTCCCGCGCCAACGTGTCCAGAGCTACCTCAGGGTTGGCCATGATGCGGTCAGCCAGCCGCTCGGCCTCCTTGCGGTCCAGCCCCTTGGCACGGTAGAGCAACACGAGCTCGGCGCGCTCCTCTTCCGGCTTCTCAGCCACCTCCTGAGCTTCCAGAGCGATTTCCCGCTGGTACATCTCCCGTTGGCTAGACATCGACACGTACTCGCCGGCCGCCATGGAGAATGCGCCCGCGAGCAAACCTGCGACCCCGGCCAGCAGGATGGCACTGCGTGACGAGCCGGAGCCGGCAAAGCCCATCACCAGCGCGGTATTGGACACCAGCCCATCGCTGACGCCGAATACCCCAGCTCGCAGGCTGCCGGAGCGGTCGGTGCGGTGCCAAGGTTCGGTGCGCGCGATCTGCTGCTGCGGGTTAGGTCGGTTGCCGCCCATGAGCTTGGAAATCGTGCGAGCGTGGCGGCGCTCTTCGGCGGCCATCCCCGGTGCGGCGTCGGGCTCGTCGTCATACATGCCCGCATCGGCGCGTTCACTGCGTTCGATCAGCGGCAGCACCGCCGCGGTGGACAACCGGCGCGCGGCAAGACCGATCAGTCTCGTTCGCAGGCTCGGTCGTCGCACGGGCGGAACGGCGGCCCCGGCAGCCCGTAGCTTGCCCTCCCAATGCCCGGCATGACGGCGTTCGATTGCCGCCAGCTCCTCGAATATCTTGCGACGTTCACCCGTCTCAGCAGCTGCCAGCCGGGCATACAAGGCAGCGGCATCCCGCTCACTGTTGAGCAGATCACGCCACCGATGCACCTGACTGCGCTCAACCTGACTCATGTGAGTCAACCACCGCCAGCAACTCGCCCAGCCGCCTGAGCAGTCAGGTTACCGACTTCATCACCGCGTTGCCGGATTGGTGACCAGCGATCAGTTCAGCTGCCGTTCCACCGATTGCTCTTGCAAGTTATCCAAGAGGTCATCGACGGCGGACGCGCCACTGTTCGCATCGGCGGCGACGGCCACCTCGTCCTGCCACTGTGTCGCGGCCGCGAACAGGTCATCGGCAGTCATGCTGCCCAGCTGTTCCCGGGTGATCCCCATCATCGTGAGTAGATCATCCAGAGAGGGTTTTTGCGGGCCAGACGGAAGGTCCTGAGTCATAGCGTCTCCTTGAATAATGTTAACGATGCGTAGGCTGATGTTACGCAGAGTGCATATACAGCCGGCTAGCGACCCGGAAGTAAACCATGGGCTTCCTGCCGCCAGCGCACGGCCTCTGATCGGCGCGCCATTTACCTGCTGCTCAGGCTGGCGACCAGGTTGATGGTGGTAGCCAGGATGCCGGTGCCGAAAAGGTAGGACAGCAAAGCGTGCCGGAGCGCCGTGCGCCGGATGATCCCGCTTCGCAGTGAGGTGTCGGAAACCTGGAAAGTCATACCGATGGTGAAGGCGAGGTAGGCAAAATCCGTGTAGGTGGGAAGATCAGGCTGGTTGAAGTCGATGCCGCCGGCTTTGCCGGAGTAGTAGAGGTTGGCATAGCGCAGCGTGAACACGGTGTGCACCAGGGCCCAGGAGACGACGACAGACACGAGGCCGAGCGCGACCCGGACAAGCTCCGCGAAACCGTGCAGCTGCGCCGCCCGCACCAAGACGAAACCGACCGCGACGAGGCTGGCAACGGCCGCACTGAGCAGTATCACATCGGTGACGGCGCGGTCGGGGTCGGTGGTCGTGGCGCGCTGTGCGGTCGCCTGCGCGTCACGGTTGCGAATCACGAGCCACAACCAGGTGATGTAAACCAGCGAGGCGCAATCCCAACCCACCAACAGGCCTATGGGTACCGAGACCGTCACCATCATCAGCGCTGCCGCTACCACGCCGATCAAGGCCGAGATGGCCACCTCCGTACGGGCAGAAAACCTGGTGTCGGGAGTGCTACGGCCGTTGGGTTGAGCTGCCACGTCGATGAGCATGCTCTATCAACCCAGCGGACTTTGCGCGACGCGGCACGGCCGCCGCAGTCGCTGCCATGCTCAGTGCTTCAGCCCAGCCCGGATGTGCGCCAGCAGCATGTCGGCTTCAGCTCGAGCCCATTCGCCAGGGTCCCATGTCGACCGCAGAAACATCAGTTCGGGCTGGCTGCGAATATGCGCCTGGTGGCGCGCAACCAGGGCGCAAGCCAAGAGGTCACGGAAGGTGTCATCCAGGGAAATCGGGCGTCCGTTGGCTGGGGAGGCAGCATCGGCTGGATAACCAATGGTAGTCATATCATGCCTTTCGATAGATATCGCGGCGGATATCCATAGCACTCCATGACCACATCTCAGACATGGCCTGCCACCAACCGGCGTGTGAACGGACAGGCAATAGTGATCGCGCAACGCCGGAAAGGTGCCCGCTCAAATACGGCGGCCGCGCACGATCCAGGTGTCGATCACGATGGTCCGGCGAAACAGCACCAGGCCGGGGTCGTTGGTCATCGCGGAGGGCGCTGGGGTGACCGCCATTCCCACCGGCTGCGCCGATCGACCGTGCGCCGCCAGCGCCCATCGCAGGCCAGCGTGCAGCGCCAACCCGGCAGCGGTAGCCAGGGAGCTGGCCACCGCGGGGTGCCGGCTCGCTCGTCGTAACCGATCGGGCAGCGTGCCGAGTTGATTCCACCGAGTTGGCTGATTCCGCACTGGGCGAGCGGGCAGCACGGGTCGCGGGGCAACGACCGCGGGCAGGTGTTCGGGATCGTCCATGCCGTCCATCAAACCAGCGAGGGCACCGATTCGCTGAGAAGATGTTCAGGCATCCGTGGGACTGGGCGCGGCCGCCGCGGCAGCATTGCGCCGGATAGTCTCATCGGTTTTGCGCTGGTCCACCGTTGCGGTGAACTGCACCCATTCGCAGGCGCCTTGCGTCAGCGGGATGTGTCCTGGGCCGACGTCGAAGGCCTCGCCCTGAGCAATGTCGAGTGGTCCGTGCTTCGTCTTGAAGGTGAGGTGCCCGCTCACGACGTAACCCTGATGTCGACACTGGCACATGTCATCGGGCAGCCCCCGGAACAGTGGGGTGGGATCGATTGCTTGGTCGGCGCGCCCGAACTCCACGGTGACGTCCCCGGATTCGACCCTCCGTATTTCGCCCACGCCCTGTTGTTTGAAGACGACCGCGCCATCGCCGCTACGAAGCACTCCCATGTCGCTCTCCTTCCAAGGGCGGGAAACGAGCAAAATTTTCGGGACTCGCCGCTTGGCGAACTGTCAGGTACCCGACATGCGCAGTATCAGGTTGCTGACACTTGCTGCGGCAGCCAGATCGAGCAGCAGCTGTTTGGATCCTGGCCGAGCGACCAACTGGAGACCGTCCGGGGCGCCGGCCTGGGTGAGTCCGGCTGGGACGCTGAGGGCCGGAGATCCGCTGAGATTGAATCCCCAGGTCAGTGCGACGCTGATGGCGTCACCAGGGCCGTCGTGCCTGTGCGGAGCCTTCGGTATGGTCGGCGTGACCAGCAGATCCACCGTGCGGAACAGTTGCTGTAACCGGTCGTCGTTGTGGCAGCGTACGGTGCGGGCACCCGCGGTGCGCTGGCGTCGGGCGGGCGTCGCGGAGCTGCACTGGGGTATCGATGATCTCGACACGGTCGGCGAGTCGCTGCAGCGCGCTAGCGGCCACGGCGGCAATCTTGGGGTGAGTGTCGGCAAACCCAGGGTGGTCGACCACGTCACGATGGGCCGGGCAGGCATCGGTGCGGCAGAGTGAGCGCGGCGTCCGGTGGTCGATTTGAGGCCGAAGATGCCGCACCAAGCGGCGCCGTCGCTGCCAGTGGCCAGCGGCACGATGCCGGTGGCCACCGCTGCCGCCGAGCCTGCTGACGAGGCGCCGGGCGACTACTTCCACGGTCGACCACAAGCCTGCATTGACCGCGGTCGCGACATCTCGCGCGGTCAGCTGCAGGTACTCCCACTCGTCGAGAACGTCCACGCTTCTCGGCTAACAATTGTGGTGTTTGTCACGCCAGCCAAATCAACGATTTGACGCCGTGCGCTGCACGGTAGATGCTCGATACTTCGGCCCGACTGTGCCGAATATCGACTGAAAAACACCGCTCAGCGTTTCTCACCCGGCCGAGTGGTGCCCGTCTTATATCGTGCGGGGCATGAACGAAAGCAGCGACGCGCCCGCCGGCAGTAGTTTGCGGGTGGCCGAGCACGGACCCGAGACTCGCGTGATCACCGTAGTAGGCCAGATCGACACACCGACCGCACGTGAACTGGCCAACTCTTTGACCAGCCAGCTGGCGGCTGCCCGAATCGTGGTTGTCGACCTCAACGGTGTGTCGTTTCTGGGATCTGCCGGGCTGTCCGCGCTATTCGAGGCCAACGAGCTCGCCAGCCAGCAACGTCGTGCCCTGCGATTGGTGTGCAACTCGCCCATCGCCAACTGGGTGCTGGCCGCCACCGGACTTCACGAGCACTTCGTCTTCGCCGACACCGTGCCGGCCGCGGTAAAAACCCCACCCCGCAAACTCGCTCGCACCGCCGTAACCATCCCCCGCCGCACCCATCGAACCCGCCGACCCCGACCGGCAGTCTGGATGCAGACTGCCGTTTCCGGGCGCTCCTAAACGGCAGTCTGCATCCAGACTGCCGTTTAGGCACTACCTGGTGGGGTGCCGACGAACAGGCGGTTGACTAGCCAGAGCAGGACTCCGACTGCCAGCAATACGCCTGCGAGCAGGTAGTTGTCCGGGTCCCGGCCGGACAGCGGAGTTGCCAGGTAGGCACACAGCACGGCGCCAAGCCACGGACTCCAGGTCGGGGCACGGAAGTGCTTGTGCTCGACGCGCTGCCTGCGAAGCACCAGACACGCGATGTTCACCAGCGTGAACACCGCAAGCAGCAGCAGTGAGGTGGTGCCCGCCAGGCTGACCAGCGGCACGAAGCTGACCAGCACTACGGCGATCGCGCTGGTGAACACGATCGACACCCACGGGGTGCGCCGGGTGGCGTGCACCGAGCCCAGAACTGTGGGGATGATCCGCTCGCCTGCCATGCCGTAGACCAGTCTGCTGGCCATCAGCATGTTGATTAGCGCCGAATTGATCACTGCGAAAAGTCCGATGACGGCGAAGATGTGCAGGGGGAAGTCGGGTGCACCGATCTTGACAACCTCGAATAGTGCGTCACTCTGCAAAGCAGCCAACCGGTCGGTAGGTACCAGCAGCGACGACGTGAGCGCGACCAGCACGTAGATCAGCCCCGCGGCACCCATCCCAAGCAGCATCGCCCGCGGGAAAATCTTCGCCGGTGCCGTGCATTCCTCGGCCATGTTGACCGAGTCCTCAAAACCAATCATCGCGAAAAAGGCCAGTGCGGTGGCTGAGGTGATCGCCAGCAGGACACCGGAGTTGGCGGTGTCGATGTGGGTGAGCCTGCTCGGCTCGCCCTGGCCCGAGCCGACGGCGTAGCAGCCAATAGCAATGATGATCAGCAGGCCCGACAGTTCAATGCAGGTGAGCACCACGTTGGCCTTGACGGACTCACCGACCCCACGGAAGTTGATCAGCGCGAGGAGCACGATAAAAGCGATCGCGACTGCTGTGGTAGGCAGCGTGATGAACTGCTGGAGGTAGGTCTTGGCGAACGCCACGGCCGCCGAGGATGCGCTGGTGATGCCCGAGCTCATCACGGCAAACGCCACGATGAAGGTGAGGAACGGGATCTCGAACGCCCGGTTGACGTACAGCGCGGCCCCCGCCGCCCTGGGGTACTTACCGACCAGCTCCAGATAGCTGAACGCAGTGAGAAAAGCAACCAGAAATGCGCCGACGAACGGCACCCACAAGGCCCCGCCGATCTCTCCCGCGACAGTCCCGATCAGCGCGTAAATTCCGGTGCCCAGAATGTCGCCTATCACGAAGAAGAACAGCAGCTTCGGGCCGATCACCCGGTTGAGTTCGGTCGGAACCTCCCCGCCCGCCGCCACACCCTCTGCTGTCGTCTCACTCATGACATGCAGTCTGGCGGGTGCCTGCGCACTGAGTCACACATCAAGGCAGCAGGGCGTGTCAGGTCCACGCAGCCGGCCGGGCAGCCTAGCCGCTTGCGGCCAAGCGGCGGTGTCGTTATGCGGGCGCAGCCGGTACGAAGTGCGCCGTGCCTTCATCGGCTCGCCGCGTTCGGGCGTTGATCCGTGATGTGGCGACCGTGCGCGCCGACATCGAGCAGTACCGTGCGCAACTGCGGGACGCGCTCGAGTTGGTGATGTCGTTACCAAACGATCTGGTTGGCCGGCGAGGTGCCCAGCCATCTGGCTAGCTCGCGTCTAGGTTTATTCCGCCCACGCGCTCGCCTGGCCCGCATTGGAGGTAGCTGATGGTGGCACCAACATTGCGAGGCCGGGTGAGCACGCGACGGGTGTACGCCTTGGGCGCCTTGGCAGCAGTGCTGTTCGGTTACGACGGCGGCATTATCGGTGCCGCGATCTTGTTCATTCCGCGGGATCTGCCGCTGCCGGCCTGGCAGCAAGGTGTTGTGGTCGGCGCCATGGTTTTCGGAGCGATGGTGGGCGCCTTGGGCAGTGGTCCCGCCGCTGATCGCCTGGGACGGCAGCGGATCCTGCTGGTCGCCGGGGTGGTGTTCACCCTTGGAGCCCTGGGTACCGGCCTGGCCTGGACCGTCATGATGCTGGTGGCGTTCCGCTTTATCGTGGGCCTGGCTATCGGTATCGCGTCGGTGATAGTGCCTCTCTATCTGGCCGAAATGGCACCCGCCCGGGACCGCGGCGTGATCACTTCCCTCAACCAGTACATGATCATCGTGGGGACGGCGCTGTCCGCCGCCGTCGGCTACCTGCTGGCATTCGTCGGATCGTGGCGGGCGATGTTGCTCCTCGGCGTGTTGCCTGCGGTCGTGCTCATGGTCGGCATGCGCACCATGCCGGACACGCCCCGATCTCTGGTGCGACGTGGACATCCCGAGCAGGCCCGCACGGTTTTGACCAGCCTGCGCGGCGATGCCGCACTGGCCGAGCGGGAACTCGCCGAGATCACTGAACTCGAACGCCAGCAACACGACATGCAGACCGGCGCGCGCCTGTCTGCCCCCTGGGTCCGCCGGCTGCTGCTGCTGGGTGCTGGACTAGCGGTGTTCCAGCAGGTCACTGGGATCGGTTCGATCGTGTACGTACCGACCGTGCTCACTGGTTTTGGGATGTCCAAGCTCACCGCGTTGTTGTTCGGCTTCCTCAACGGACTGCTGAACACGGCGACCATCGCTGTTGTCGTCCGGTCCAAGATCGTGGACCGGCGTGGCCGTAAGCCCATCCTGCTGGCCGGTCTGGCCGGCATGTCGATCAGCTGGCTCGCCGTCGGTATCGCGGCGCTGACTCTTCCGGTCAACTCGACCACGCTGTTCGTCATCGCGGTAGCCGCGTTTGTGGTATTCACTAACACCTTCTCCGCAACCTGGGGTCCGGTGTTGTGGGTTATGTTGGCTGAGATTTTCCCGCTCGCCATCCGGGGATCGGCGATGGCCATCGCAACCTTGTTCAACTGGCTGGCCGCTTTCCTGGTGTCACTTACCTTCCCGGGCCTAGCCGCGCTCGCCGGTGCGGGCACCGTCTACCTCGCCTACGCCGCCGCCGGGGTGGTGATCGCTCCGATCGTGTGGTGGATGGTGCCCGAGACCAAGGAACGCAGCCTGGAATCGTTGGAAGCGCAGTTTCGCAACGGCCGGCTGACCGTGCGGCCGTAACCTGGGCTTTTATGTCGACTCCTGGGGGCGGCCGGTCTTGCTCGTCATACTGCTGATCGCCGTTGTCGTTGGCGCGATTGTCGGAGCAGTGGGTGCGGCGGCGAACCGGGTCAAGACCGGAGACGAGTTCTTGCTGTGGGTGATCGGGGGGACGATCGGTGGTGGGCTGGCCGTCCTGGGCTGGACAGGAATTTTGCTGGGCATCGGCGCACTGTTCGGACTCGAATCGAGCATCGCCACCACCGCCACCACCGGTTTGATCATCTTCGGGGTGACGGCTGCGCTTGGGGCTGCCCTCGGCGCGCTGCTGGACGGCACGGACAACCCGGCAGCGTGGTTGTTCAGCTTCCTCATCAAATGGGCGCAGTCGCCGCTGCTGACCACCGCCGGCCTGGTTGCCACGCTGATCGTGGCGATCGGGCGCAGCAAGGTCGACTTCCGCCGGGGCATGGTGTTTATCGCAGTGGGTCCTGGTCGCGCTGCCCTGACGCTCGGCGCCGTGGCGTGGACCCAGTCAAGTTGCTTCAAGGCAGACGGGACGATGCCGGATAACCTGGCCCGGCATGAGTCGGTGCACAGCCGGACAGTGGCAGCCATCGGCGAACTCGGTTTCTACGTCACCTACGTCGCGATCGGCGCTATCTGGGGGTTGGCGCAGGGTGGCTCATGGAACAACCTCAACGCGGGCGGCTGCGGCAACCCGTTCGAAAAGACCGCGCACACCTTTACCGGTGACCCGGCCACGCCCCGATCCGCGAGCGACTGTAAACATCAACGAGTTACTGCTACCCGTTGACTGTGATGAATTTTGCATACTCACATGGGCGGCCAACATCGTCGACCACAAACAGCATGTATGGGCCGGGTGGCGCAACTGCCCCGCTGGGCGGCGCGGTTGCGACCAGAGTGTTGGCCCCCGTCGCCTGGAAGCGCAACAGGACCGCGCGCTGATCGCCGTCAAATGCGTGTGTTGATGAGCCACACCGCATCAGCACCATAGACGTGATGGCGGTAGCGCTTGGCACACCCACCGTGAATTGTGAGCCGTAGCGGGTCGAGGATGGGCAAGTCGTGATTCTTGGCCGGGGCCCCGGCGGATAAGGGGGTTCGTAGATCTCGATCTGTTTCTGTATAGGCGTCGGCGGTTGGCCCGGTTGGTTAGGAGAGTTGCCACCAGCTGTCCAGACCCTACCATCTGGCATCAGCAATGCCGTGGAATGATAGTTGCGCAGAACCGTCGCTGGGTCGGCGATTGTGTGCCACGCGCCGGTACCCCCCAGGTAACGGCCTTGTCGGCGGTCGAGAGGAGTATTGTAGAGCTCAGGTTCCATAATACCGATCTGATCGTTGTCCGGTGCCGCGCCTCCAGTGAGTAGCACATCACCGGTGGGCAGTAGGGTCGCGCAGGCATGAGTGCGGGCGCGGGTTTCCGTGCTGATGGAAAACCAGGGTCGCCAGCCTCCATTGGCTTCCCAGAACGTCGACCAGACGGCACCGTCGGTTCCGGTAACGAATAGATCGAGGTGGGTCTCGTTAGCCCGCCACAACGCCGTGATCGTCGCACCCGGCTGCATTTTAACTTCGGGATGTATCACAAACCACGGCCGCCAACCACCATTGGCGTCCCACAACGTCGACCACACCGCACCATCAGGCCCGGTCACGAACAAATCTAGATGCGTGTCATTGGATCGCCACTTTGCCGTGACTGTCCCACCCGCCTGCATTTTCACTTCGGGATGAATCACAAACCAGGGCCGCCAACCACCATTGGCGTCCCACAATGTCGACCACACCGCACCATCAGGCCCGGTCACGAACAAGTCCAGATGCGTCCCGTTGCTCCGCCACAACGCCGTGACCGCCGCACCCGGCTGCATCTTCTGTTCGGGATGAATCACAAACCACGGCCGCCAACCACCATCAACCTCCCACAATGTCGTCCACACCGCACCATCGGTTCCAGTAGTAAACAGATCGAGATGCGTGTCATTGGAGCGCCACAGCGCGGTGACCGTCGCCCCCGGTCGAATCGTTACACCTGAAAGGCGCGGCACATCGACCCAGTCAGGGTTGGCCTCGCCTAGGTCGATTAGCTGTGAGCGCGCTGCACCTGCCAACAATATTCGGGGTTGGTAGCCGTCATCGGGCACGAGCGGGAGTAGCACAGATGGGCAGTTGAAGTCATGGTAGGCGGCATCGGGCAGGGGAGACAGTTCGCGCGCATTACCCGTCGCCGGGTCAAGGGTAATATTGCGCTGGAAGCCGTTGATCCGGGAGGAGACGAACACCGACCCGTCTCGCAGTAGGTGAGTTCGTGGGTACAAAATGGGCTGCGCCCTCACATCTCCGACTGGAGTCGGCAGCAGTACCCAAGTGTTAGTACTTGGCTGGTAGCGCTCTGCCGTATTGTTGCCATGACGCGTGTCATCCCCAGCGGGGTGACCCTGAAAAACGAAAATTTCTCCGTTGGCGAGCGTGCACAGTGTTGGGTACCATCGGCCACCACCGGTTAGCCGACCGGGTTGCGGACCCATGTCAGCAGCGGCTGAGAACGTACCGCTACGGGGCGCATAAATAGCGCAGTGACGATGTCCCTCGAAGTGCATCGCGTGATGGATCCCACCAGCATCCGGGGGATACTTGAGAGTCCCCCCGGCTACGAGGAGGCGTCCGTCAGCGAGGAACGCATGTCCGCAGCAAAAGACATCAAAGGTCGGCGACTGGACGCGGACCAGCGGAAACTCCGGATGCAGGCAATTAAATCTCCGGGTGTGATCGAAATGTCCCTCGCGAGCCTCGTCGATAGAGTGGTTGTCGCCACCGAAAAGAATGATCTCGCCCTCGCCGCCATCGGTGGGAACAAGTGCGGCATGAATAGCCACGACGTCGCCAGTTGAAATTACCGGCGCCCAACCAGAGCCGGCGGCGAGCGGGCTCGCCACAGCAGCCATGTCCGACTCTATGATGGTTCTCGTATCGGTCATTGATTTCGCTCACCAATCGTGCGAGATGATACGGTCACTTCCGGTCCTGCCAGCCCTGGCGCTGGTCGCTGCACAATCGTGGACTTCATCCCTCGATGGGGCCAGAGATTTTCGTGTTGGTCATCACTGTCCGCGACCGGGTGTGACGTGACTGAATACGTCCTATCAGATCCCGAAGGGCTGCTCGCGCTTCCTGCCGGCCAGCAGCCACGTTGCGCGGTTCTGGTCCTGTCCGGCTCCAGCGGCCGGATCGCAATCGACCGAGCGCGGCTGCTGGCCAGACACGGCGCGGCTGCGCTGAGCCTGCGCTGGTTCGGCGGCCCAGGTCAGCCACCGGGCATTTGCGAGATCCCGCTCGAGACCTTCGCACCGGCGTTGGACCGGTTAGCCTCGATCAGCGATCACCTGTGCCTGATCGGAACATCCAAGGGCGCTGAAGCCGCCCTGCTGCTGGCCAGCCGCGACACACGCATCCGGGCGGTGGCCGGGTTGTCCCCGTCGGCTGTGGTGTGGGCCAACATCGGACCAGGCCCTCAGGAGCCCACCGCACACGGGCGCTCGTCGTGGAGCTCCGACGGTCACCCCCTGCCGTTCGTGCCCTACGACCCGGCATGGGTTCCCACCACTGTCAGCGGGCTGCCGTCCTACCGCGGCCTCTACGAGCAGAGTTTGGCCACCTTCGCCGAACGCGTGCCTGCCGCCACGATCCCGGTCGAGCAGATCACCGCAGACGTTCTGCTCGCCGCGGGCGGCGATGACCAGGTCTGGCCCTCCGCACGGTTCGCCCAGCAGATCAGGGACCGCCGATCGGCCCACCGCCTAGCTACCGACGTGATCACCGTTTCCGCCGCGGGACATCGCCTATTCCTGCCCGGCGAGCCGATCAACCTAGCCGGCGGTATGGCAATGGCACGAGGCGGAAGTCCCGCCGCCGACGCAGCCCTCGGCCAGCGGGTCTGGCCGGCATTGCTCCAGCTGCTACGGCTGGCCCGGGGCTAGGGAGCAACGGGGTTCTAGCCGACGACTGTGTCGAGAGTGTAGGTGCCCGATGCGCAGCCGGTGACGCGGAAGCCGCCGGGTACGGGTTGGACGGTGAGGTTGGTGATATGGGTGGTGGCCAGCTTCGGTGGGCGGTGTCTGCGGTCGGGTAGCCACAGTTGGAGGTGGCAGCTGGCGGACGGGTCGGGGGCGGATCCGGTCAGGGCGATGGCCCCGGTGTTGGGGTCGCTGCGCAGCCGGGTCAGCAACCCAGGTGCGGCCTGCGGATAGGCCGACGACAGTGCCACGCTGAATGGTGGTGGCATGCCCAGTGGCGCCCCGGACGGGCAGGCGTACCGATTGAGGTTTCCGGTCACCGCAACGATCCCGGACGGGGGGATGTTGATCGGTTCGCCGCAGGCGCGCTTCCATACCCACCAGGCGCCGCCGACGCGGTGGGCATCGGCGGCTGCGGTGTAGCGCCGCACCCGGGGCGCGTCGGCTGGAGGGTCGCCGAACCATCCCCACTCCCCCACCCACAGCGGCGCGTGATAGCTGGCCGCCACCGTCTGCGCGATCACAAAGCCCTGCTCGATGGTGAGAAAGCTGGAAGGCAACGACCAAGGCAACGACCCCGCGCTCGGAGGGTTCGACTCCGCATACAGGTGGGGGGCGAACACGATCAGCGGATCGGTGGTGAAGCCTGCTCGCGGCGCGGCTGCCGGGCCGAAGACGGACCAGGCCAGGTTGGGTTCGATGAATACCAAATGGTGAAAGCCGCCGGGAGAGCTGGATTCGGTGGCGCGGATGGCATTGATGGTGCGGCGGTAGTAATCACCCAGCCGGGTGGTGGACAGCGCCAACGCCGGGTTGCCGAGGTTGGGTTCGTTGAACAGGTCAAAGCCGGCCACTGTCGGGTCGGCGGCGAAGGCCCGCACCAGGTGGGCCCAGGTGCGGGTCAGCCGGGTCTGGATACCGTCGCGGTCAAGGTAGAAGTTGGTGAACGCCTGCACCACCGCCGGGGAGGCCTCGCGCACCGGGCCGCGGCAGGTCGAGGCGCCCTCAAGCAGGGTGGCCCAGGCTGGGGCGCCGTCCCAGCCCATCGCCGGGCTAAGCCCCGGGGAGCAGACCACGCCCGGTGGGGAGGCCACGAACTTGCCCCAGGCGTCTTGGTGCATATCCAGCACCGTGTACAGCCCGTGGCCGGCGGCCCACCCCACCGCCTGGCGGATCTGGGCGATATAGCCGTTGTCGAACGTCCCGGGCGTGGGCTCAAGCCGTGACCAGCTCACCCCCAGGCGGACCACGTTGAAACCCATCTGGGCCATGGCCGCGAAATCCGCCTCTACCAGGGGCTGCACCGTGGGCAGCGCCGCATCCGAGGCGTAGTAGTCAACCAGCTGGTTGACATTCACCCCGCGCAACAGCACCTGGCGCCCGCTGACGTCGGCCAGGTGCGCGTCCCCGTCCTGGGCCACGGTCAAGGCCACCAACCCCGGCGCCGCCACCCGCGGTCCCACACATCCCCCCACCAGCCCAGCGATTAGCAGCACCACACTCCCCCACACCACCGCTCGCCGCGCGGCCCACCTCACCCCGCACCTACCTGACCCGCCGGCCCGCGATATATCTCCATATCGGGGTAAGGGCGAGTAGGTGCGCAAAGCGGCGCTACGGGGTAAGGCGATGCAAGTCGCGGGGGAACAGCGTCACCCGTCGGATGTTGTCCGACTCGACCAGGCGAGCAGTCCACCGCTCCAATCCCACGGCGAAGCCCCCATGTGGCGGCATGCCATGTCGAAATGCCTGCAGGTAGGACTCATATGGCTCGATGGGTTCACCTCGATCGGCCAAAGCCTGCTGGTAGGCGGCGTACTCGTGCAGCCGCTGGCCGCCGGTCACCAATTCGATACCGCGGAAGATCAGGTCAAAGGAATTCGTCCAGTATGGATCGTCCGGTTGCGGATGGGTGTAGAACGGGCGCTTGGTCGCCGGGTATCCCTCCACGGCCACAAAATCAGATTCAAACTTCTGCCGAACCCACCGGCCCAACTGTCGCTCGTGCTCTGGTGCCAGATCGGGTTCCGCAGGGTCCGCGCCGACCAACCGCAAAGCGTCGCGGAAGTGCACGATTGGAATTTCATCCGGAACTTCCGGCAGGCAAGCGTCCACCAGTTCGGCCTCGTCAGACGCGGTCGCCCGGATCTCGGCGATCATCCCCGCCAGAACGTCGCGCAACACCGCCAGCACATCGCGGTGGTCGGTGATAAAGCCGATCTCGGCGTCGAGTGAGACATATTCGGCGAGGTGGCGCACCGTGTCGTGGGGCTCGGCGCGAAACACCGGACCAGTCTCATAAACACGTTCGAAGGCGCCAACCATGATCTGTTTGTAGAACTGGGGCGACTGGGCCAGGTATGCAGGCCGGCCAAAATAGTCGACCGCGAACACATTGGCCCCGGACTCGGTCGAGCTGGCGACCAGCTTGGGGGTGTGAATCTCAGTAAAGCCCTGAGCGTCGAGGACACGGCGAAATCCGCGCACTGAGGCCGCCGCGAGCCGCCAGATGGCCTGCCGGGTGCGGTGGCGCCACAACACCGGCGCATGGTCGAGCAGCGTGGGCAGGCTGCTGCTCAGAAAAGGCCGCCACAGCTCGACAGGCGGCGTAGCCGCCGGCGCGCTCAGCGTCGTGATATGCGGGCAGGTCAGCTCAACACCGCCCGGTGCTTTCGCATTGGCGGTCACCGTGCCGACCACACAGATCACGCTTTCCTCCCCCAGACTGTCAAGCTGGCTGCGCCCGGCCTCATCGGCCAGCACAACCTGCGCAAGACCACCGCGGTCGCGGACAATGAGAAAAGAGACAGCGCCCAGTCGTCGGCGACGATGAACCCATCCCGCAACGGCCGCGCGCTGTCCAATGCGGCTGGCCAGCGCGGTACTAAGCGTTCGCTGCATTCCGGCACCTCCTCGGTTTTCTACCCCGGGAGGTGTGGGCGATCGGGAGCTCGCGGTGCCACCACACCTTCACCGACCAGGTGGCCGGCCTCATTCACGGTCCGATAATGGTGACCAGCCAGGCGGCTCCAAGGTCGTCACTCTCGTCAACGCCGCCTCGCGCAGACTACCTCCCCGGGTAGCGTGTGAGCAGTGCCAGACGCAGGTGAGCTGACCGGGCGTATCGCTGTGGTCACCGGAGCAAGTGGCGGAATCGGTGGTGCGATCAGCCGGCTCCTTGCCACTCAGGTAGCTAAGATCGCCCTCGCCTACGGCAGCAACGCCAAGCCGGCGGAAGCGCTTGCAACTGAGATCATCTCTAACGGCGGTACCGCGCAGACATTCTCCGCCAACATGGCAGAATCAGACGGTCCACAACGCCTGATCGCAGACGTCGAGGCAGCACTGGGCCCGGTGGACATCCTGGTGGCTAACCACGGCCGCGCGCGTCGGGCCCGCTATGAGGACGTCGACGCAGCCACTTTCGATCAGACGCTGGCGGTCAATCTACGGGCGCCGTTCCTGCTCGCCCGCGCCGTATTGCCGGGGATGAGCGAGCGCGGCTTTGGCCGCGTCCTGTTCATCTCCTCGGTGGCGGCGTTTCGCGGCGGCGTAATCGGTCCGGACTACGCCTCCTCCAAGGCAGGACTCCACGGCCTCGCGCACTTCCTGGCCAGCCGGGTGGCCGCGCACGGCGTCACCGTCAACGTCCTCGCACCGGGGTTCGTCGAGACCGGGATGCTGCCCGGCGACCCGCAGCAGCTGGCCAACTTCACGCCGGTCGGCCGAGTGGGCCAGCCCGAAGAGGTCGCCGACCTTGCACTCGCGGTCCTGCGCAACGGCTACCTCAACAGCCAGGTGATCAGCATCGATGGCGGGATGTACCCGCGCTGAGGTGACTAGCAATGAACATCGAAGTGATACGCGTGTTCACCGACGCTCAAGGCGCGTTTGGCAACCCGTTAGGAGTGGTGCTGGACGGGGCAGCTGTGCCCGATCCACATCAGCGCCAGCAACTGGCCACCAAACTCGGCTACAGTGAGACGATCTTCTTCGACGATCTTGACCGCGGCGAAGTGCGGATCTTCACGCCCACCACGGAGCTGCCCTTCGCCGGCCATCCCACCGTCGGCGCCGCGTGGGTTCTGGCCCGAGAACTCGGCCGGGCGCCTGAAACCCTGCACACCCTGGGTGGCGCCGTGCCGACCTGGGTCGACAACGACGATGTCTGGGTGCGCGGCCCGTTGGCCGCCGCACCGCCGTGGTGGCACGAACGCTTGCCCACCAGCCAGTACGTCGCTGAGCTAACCGGCCCGCTAAGCCCCATGCAGGACGCTACCCAGCTGTGGGCCTGGCAGGACGAGCCCGCTGGCGTAATCAGGGCACGGGTGTTCGCCGCCCGCTACGGCATCGCCGAAGACGAGGCGTGCGGATCGGCGTCGATGCGCCTGGCAGCGGCACTTGGCCGGGAGTTGACCTTGCATCACGGCAACGGCTCGATCATCCACGCCAGGCCCGGCCCGCCCGGGACCGCGGAGATCGGCGGCCGGGTTGTCTGTGACAGGCGCACACGCGCAAGCCGTTAACGGCGCAGCCGCTGCTCGGGTGGTGCCCAGTCGTCAGGACGGCCGATGTGGTTCGAGAACTCGACCGACCACCGCCACCAACTGTGGTCCTCGGCGTGATGCCAGTTCTGGAGAATGCCCACTTCTCCTCCGGACAGCAGCACGGGCATCCCGTAAAGCTCTTCGGTGGGCCACACTTCGCTGCGGTGCAGCGTCGAACCGTGCAGCTCCACCAAGGTCATCGGGGAGTACTCGGCTTGGCGATCAAGGTCGCCACGGGCAACCACCCGGTCGTCGGCAGCGATGATTTCAACCTGTGCTTTTCCCGGCGCGGCGTGAATGAGTACTCGTGTGAACCCACCGGCTGTGGTGCAACGGGCGAACTCAATCCCGTTCATCGCCCCGTCGCGGGTTCGGATGTTCCACGTCCAATTCATGTCACTCTCCTTAGGCGGGCGAGCACGCTGGAAACTGTGTCCTGTGGATCTTGCCAGGCGTGCAGCCAGTCTCTGAGCTGGAGGCGTATGGATGTGCCGGGAACAGATTGTGAGCCTTGGGCGGGTGGGACGGGGCTGATCATGAGCGGGGCCAGGTTTGGCTGGCGGGCCGAGGACGGGTACGCGGTCGTCGAGGTCACGGGTGATGTTGATCTGTGCACCCAAGCCCAGTTCGCGGAGGTACTGGATCAGGCCGGGAGCGCCGGCGCCGAGCTGGTAGTGGTGGATCTAAGCGGGGTGCGGTTTTTCGGTGTGGCGGGGCTGAGCTGCCTTGAGGATGCCAGCGCGGTGCTGCAGGCGCAGGGTGCGGCGCTGCATCTGGTGTGTGCCGATCCCGGGCCGGTGTGGCGGGTGTTGTCGGTGCTGGGGCTGGCGCGGCGCTGGCCGGTGCACCGGGAGCTGGCCCAGGCGGTGCGCAGCGCCCGTGTCGAGCCGAACTGATTCTGCCGATATCAGGGAGTGTCGGGGTGGCCCATAAGCTAGCCCGTCGCGAACTCGGCGCGCATCGCGGGTAGCAGTTTGTCCCGGGCAAAGTCGAGAAATGGCTGCTGGTGCTGTGGACTGCCGCCAATTTGCACCAGCGCCAGGTCGGTGAATCCCGCGTCGGCGAATGGCCGCGCTGCCGCAATATGAGCGTCGACGTCGGGGCCGCAAGAAATATGCTCAGCGACATCGTCCGGGCGGACGAACTGAGTCGCGGCGGCGAATCCGGCAGTGGAGGGCAGCTCTGCGTTGACCTTCCAGCCCCCGCCAAACCAACGAAACTGCTCGTGCGCCCGAGCAATCGCGGCCTGGCGATTAGCATCGAAGCAGATCGGCAACTGACCGATCCGGCGGCTGGGACTCTTCGCGGGCCGCGCGGCGTCCCACATCGCGCCCAACTCGGAGTTCGGTTCAACGGCGATCATGTGGTCGGCTAGCGGGGAGAACAACTCGCACGACTGGGCGCCCGACACTGCCACCGCGATCGGCACCCGCCGCGCCGGCAAGTCCCACAGCTTCGCCGAGTCGACGTGGTAATGCTCGCCGCGCCGGGTCACATAGCCGCCGTCGAACAGCGCATTGATGACCTCCAACGCCTCGACGAGCATCTCGTGGCGCGCTGTGACCGACGGCCAACCACGACCCACCACGTGTTCATTGAGGTTTTCACCAGACCCCACCCCTAGGGTGAACCGGTCGTCCGACAGCAGCCCCAACGTGGCCGCTTGTTGGGCCACCACGGCGGGGTGATAGCGCATGATCGGGCAAGTCACGTAGGTCATAAGCTCGACGCGCTCGGTGGCGTGAGCGACCGCGCCGAGCACGGTCCAGGCGTTCGGTGCGTGGCCCTGGGCGTCCAACCACGGGAAGTAATGATCACTGCACACCTCGAACGTGAACCCGGCCTGCTCAGCGGCCACCGCGTACCCCACCAGCTCGACCGGCCCCGATTGCTCGGTCATCAGGGTGTATCCGATTTCCATGACCGCCCCCGTTCCGCCCGTTGATGACTGGACTCACATTGTCGATGACAACGGCGACCGCGGTATGGACGTCATACTGTCGCCCATGGTTCCGGGCATCCGCATTCGTCCGGCGCGCCCAGCTGATGTACCAGGCATCGTCACGCTGTTCACTGCGGTCGCGGAGGAACGTAACAGCATCGGCACTGAACCCGGCTTCGACGTCGCCCAGCGCCAGTCGAGCATCTTGACCTCAATCGAAGAGGGGACCAGCGGCGTATTCGTCGCTGCTAGGGAAGACGTCGTTGTAGGCAGCCTTAGCGTCCAGGTGCACCACAGTGTGGGCTCGCTAGGCATGATGGTCGCTAGGCAACACCGACGGCAGGGGATCGGTGGTCGGCTGTTGGACGAAGGCCTGCGCTGGGCCCGCAAGTCCCGCCTGCACAAGGTCGATCTCGGGGTGTGGCCCCACAACGCCGCAGCGATCGCTCTTTACCGCTCCCGCGGCTTCACCATCGAGGGCCGACTGCGCCGCCACTACCGTCGAGCCAACGGAGAGCTTTGGGACATGGTGGCCATGGGCCTGGTACTTGACACACAGAGCCCTGGCTCTTCCTACCCCGACGCTGAGAACCTTGATTCAGGCTGAGTTTCGGGTAACGGAACCTAAGCTTTCTCCGGTCATCGTCATGGAGCTGTTCGCAGTTGACCGGCGAGGTGACGGAATATGCCGACGGTCCACATCACGCTGCTGGGTCGATTCGAGGTAACGGTCGACGCTGTCCCGATTGCCGCGAGCAGCTGGACGCGCCGGCACGCGGCGGCGCTGGTGAAGGTGCTTGCCATGGCGCCCGGCAGGCGTCTGCACCGCGAGCAGGTGATCGACCTCGTATGGCCCGATGACGCGATCGACGAAGCCGTGCCGAAGCTCCATAAGGCGGCGCATTTCGCCAGGCGGGCCATCGACGTGACGAACGCGGTGGTGCTGCGCGGTGACAACGTCATGCTCTGCCCCGAGGCCGAGACGACCATCGACGTCGAACAGTTCGAAGACCTCGCCCGCCGGGCGCTGGTCAAACAGGACGTCGCCACCGCCCGCCAAGCGCTGTCGAGATACGGCGGGGAGCTGCTGCCCCAGGATCGGTATGAGGCGTGGGCCGAGCAGCGCCGCCAGCAGCTGCGGCTGCGCTATCTCGACCTGCTGCGCCTGGATGGTCGCTGGGAGGCAGTAGTCGAGCTTGAGGCCGGTGACGAAGTCGCTCACCTCGCCCTGATGCGACGCTATGCGGCCAACGGCGACCGCCACGCGGCCTTGCGTCAGTTCGAACGCATGACCCGGGCGCTGCGGCAGGAGCTGGGTGTTTCTCCCGGCCGGGAGGCGACGGCGCTGCGTGACCGGCTCATCGCCGAGCACCACGCCGTTGCTCAACGGCACTATCCCTTGCTCGGCCGCAACCGTGAGCTGGCCATCGCCGAGCAAGCGCTGTTCGACTCAGCTGCCGGGCGCAGCCGGACGCTGATCATCACTGGTCCTCCTGGAGTGGGCAAGTCGGCTTTGGCTGCCGCCATCCGGTCCCGAGCCACGCAGCTGAGCTTCTGCGTCGGCCACGGATCGTCAGCACCGCTCGAGGGCGCTTGGCCATACGCGCCCGTCGTCGAAGCGCTCGCCGACGTGTGCCGGCAGCATCCGATGTTGCTCGACGCGCTGCCCGACCACCATCGAGCAGAGATCAACCGGACTCTCGCCGGAGCAGAGATGTCCTGGACCGGCGCCAGCTCGCATCAGCGGCTGTACGCGGCAGCGGGCGAACTGGTCCGCCAGGCATCGGCCGCCAGCGGGTTGCTGCTTACCATCGACGACGTCCACGACGCCGACGACGCCAGCTTACGGCTGCTGCACTACATCGCACGCTCGGCGCACGACCAGCGGGTCTGCATCGCCGTCACGCAGCGGCCGGCTCCGATGTCCGACACGCTGGCGCGGACGCGCCAGAGCCTGCTCGACCGGCATCGAGCCGTCGAGCTTGCGCTTGGCCCACTCGGCGCCGCCGACGTCGCTGCCCTCGTTGCCCGCCACATCCCCGAGCCCAGGCCCGAACAGGTCGAACGCATCGCCGCGCTCGGTGGAGGGATCCCGTTCGCGGTGATCGAGCTCGCCCGCCGGGCTGCCAGCGAGCCGAATCGGATGCCGCCGCTAGATGCCAACGTGATCAGCGGCATCCTGCCGGCAACGCGCGAGGTCCTGCAACGCGTGGCTGTCATCGGGTCGTCGTTCGACACCGACGAGTTCGTCGCCCTATCCGGGCTGCCCGAAGGCGCCGCCTTCGAGCACCTGGACGCCGCCCTCGCCGCGCTGATCGTCGAACCCGCAACCGCCGGCTATCGATTCCGGCACGGCCTCGTGCGGGACGCGCTCGTTAAGGATCTCGCGACCCACCGACGGCGTCGGATCCACCGCGATGCCGCCAACCGCCTGATCGAGCTGGACGCGCCGGCGGTGCGCATCGGTCACCACCTCCTGCAGGCCGGTGCAGCTGCCGACGCCGTGCCTTACCTGTTACGAGCCGCCGAGACGGACGCGGCCGTTGGCGCATACCGGGACGCGCTGGCAACCGTCGAAGCCGTCCGTCCGCATGCCACCGGGGCACAGCGGGCCGCAGCGCTGTCGCTGCGCGGCGATCTGCTCAACGCGCTCGGCGACCCGATGGCCATTCCTGCCTACCGTGAGGCACTCGACGCCGCTGATCCCACCATGGTCCGGCAACTGCGGATTCGGCTCGCGCGCTGCGCGATGATGTCGGGTGATATCGACACTGCAATGGGCGCCCTCGATGGGCTCGGCACCAATGGTGGCGTCGACGACGCCGACATCTTGCTGGTCCGCGGCAAGTGCGCGTTTTTCACCGCCGATTTCGAGACCGCCCAGGCGGCAGCCGACGAAGCACAGCGGCTGGTGCTCGCTGGCCAGCGCACGTGGATGGTGCTCGACCTGGTTTCGCTGCAAGCGTTCCTGGCGCATCGCTCGGGCAGCTGGTTCGACCGGATACGCCTAGAGCTGCGCCGAACGCGGGATAATCCAGAGACCGCCAATGCCATCTTCGACGGCTACCTCTGCCCGGCTGAGTACCTGTTGTACGGGCCGACACCCTACGCCGAAGTGATCGACCTGGCCCGCGATCTCCAGGCCACAGCCAGACGCAGTGGCGCGCTGCGGGCCGAGGCCTTCGCGTCAGCACTGATCGGCGAAGCCGCCCTGCTGTCGGGCGACCTGGAGCTCGCCACGGCCGAACTTGCCCAGGCGCGGGACCTGCACCGGGAGATCGGATCCGGCGGGGGCGAGGCGCATGCCTTGCAGCGACTCGCCGAAGTGCACCTCGCCGAAGGAGACGTCGACGTAGCGACGCGACTCCTCCAGGAAGCACTCCCCCTGGCACGCAGCTCGATACTCGCCAAGCATCTGCTGCATCGCATCTTCGGCACGATGATCAGCGCCGCAGCTGATGTGTCCGAGGCTCGAGCCATCATCGATCGCGCCGAAGCGGCGCTTGGCTGGGATGACTTCTGCTCCTTTTGTTCGATCATGCTGTCCGTGCCTGCGTCGATCGCATCTGCCCAGGCCGGTGATCTTCACAACGCGCAACGGCTGCTCGGACTGGCTGAGCGTTCGGCGATGATGTGGCAGGGGACCTCATGGGAGGCAGGCATCGCAGAAGCGCAGGCCGCGGTGGCGGCCGCCCGTGGCGACTCCGCGACGGCGCGACAGCATATGCGCACCGCCGCGGAAAGGTTTCGCGCAGCAGGCCAGCCGATCGACGCCGAACGGTGCCGTCGCGCCACGGTGGAGTGTTGACCTTTCGCCAGCTGGTCAGGCCGGCGGGGCGAACAGCTCCAGAGCGATGTTGTCCGGATCGCGGAACGACAGACCCGAGCCATATCCCGCATCGACGATGCCACCGTGGGCGACGCCGAGGTCGTCGAGGCGGGCGGCCCACTTCACCAGCTCGTCGCGGCTGGCGCAGCCGAACGCGATGTGATCGAGGCCGGGCTTGCGCTCGTTGAAGGGTTCTTCGCTGGCTAGATCGGGGAACCCGTGCAGCCCGAGCAACGTGTTGCCGAGCTCATAGACGATATGACGGAACGGGCCGGTGTCCTCGTCGATGACCGGCTTGATCCCCAACACCCGGGTGTACCACTCCTCGCTGACGCCCAGGTCGGTCACAGTCACGGCGACATGGGTGATGGCGGGCATGGTCGCTGAAATGGTCACGGTGTCTCTCCTTAGATTCATGACGGTTGATGTCACCGTGACCGTAAGAGCAGCCCCTTCCCGAATCCTTCCCCGCGCTGCGCAGGAAGTACCACGAGCCCGGCGCCCGGGATGCGCGGCAGCGGGTGGTCGCCTTCTTCCGGGACCATCTCGATGCCTGACCGGCAAGCCCCCGTGAGTGGCGATGCGGCTATGGCCTGTATCGCCACTCACGGGGCGCAGCCCGTTACGGCAGCATGCCTGCATAGCCGCGCAGGGCCTTGACCTCTGGGACCACGCCGGCGGTGATCTCCGCCGCACCCAGGCTGGCGCTGGCGAGCGTGGCGTTGAGGCGGCTGACCGCTTCGGTGAGGTGGTAGGCGCCACCACCAAGGGCCACCCACTTGCCGACATCCGGGTGCAGCAGGTTGGCGGCGGCCTCATTGTCACTTGATGCGATGGGGTAGTTGACGAATACGGGGAGCTCACCCCGCACGCTCACCGGCGTACCACCGACGGTCCAGTCCACGCTCACTTCGATGACATAGCGGCCGGGACGTTCGAAAGCGAAGCCGTTCGTGGACCAGTAGACCCGCGTGCTTGCCTCGAGCGAGGCACCTGGGGCGAGCGGAGCGATTCGCGACCGTTCGCATTCGATCACAAATGGGGACATGGGACGCCGCCGGCCGGTGGCGTCGATCACGGTGATGCGAGCGTAGGTGGACTCGCTGGTCACCTCACTCGGAACGGATGCGCTCCGAGCGCTGGTATTGGTCAGCGTCCAGCTGAGCTGCACCGGCTCACCCAGCTCGACGCGGTCGCTCACGGCCGTCACGGCCAACGTGAGGTACTCGGGGCCGATCTCCCAGCGATCAGCGGAGGGCACCGGTGTGATCGCCCACGAGGCGAACGTATGACCGCCGGGACGCACCACGGGGTCGGGAAAGTGCACAAGGTGGTGGCGCACCTGGGTGTTCACCTTCAGCCGTATGTCGTCGGGGAACACGCCAGGGTCGCCGGTGGTGGCAGTGCCCAGGACATTGGCCACGCTGGGCGTGGTCGTCATGATCGAGTTGTCCGCACCACCTTCCTGCTCCTGATGAATCTGGTTGAATCCGTGGACCACCTCATGGGAGGCGCTGCGCAGGAAAGCCCGGGGAATTTGACGCTGCATCTTGTTCGCGGCCGTACCAAAGAACGATGAATCCGAGGTGGGGTACCCGTCGTCGGAGTAGCTCACGACGCCTTCTCTCGGCACGTCAATCGAGTCGTACATTTTGCCCCGCGAGCAGCCCATCTTTCCGGGGACGACGAGCAGGTGCATGTGCCATTCGGCATCCAGATCAGTTCCCGCTTTGCGCACGGTCTGCATCAAGGCGTGGAGGTTGGCGTCCGTCCAGCAGTCCTTGTGGTTGGGAACGGTGGCTGGTTTGGGAATCGCTGTCTGATCATAGACAACGGTCGCCTGCCAGCCCGCCGACGCCAGCATCGTCTGAAAGCTCTCTGTGCCAGGAGCACCCAGGGCCGGCACGGGCTGCGGCGACACCGCATCGACAAGGGTGTCGATTTCGACGGTGCACTTGCGAAACGACGTCGACGCCCAGCCCAGCTCAATCCTGCCCTTCGATACGCCGCCCTCGATCCATTCCCCCTCGTAGTAGTCGCCGGGCCAATGGGGCGACGGTGCTGGCCGCTTCCGGAAACGGACGGTAACCGTGCGACTGCCCGGTGAGGGCGGGAAGGATCCATTGAACGAGCCGGACGGAGGTTGGGTGTAGTCGTATTGCTGGAAAGTGATCGTAGCCCGGCATGGCGGCGGGCCGGGTGACACCAATTGCACCGAGGTCGCCTTGAGGTACGAGTGGTACCGACCACGTGGGTAGATCGGAATATCAAAACGCTGCGGGCGCGTCGCATCTTCGGAAAATAGCGGCGGCTCAGCCAACGGCGCCAGGTTAGGTTGATCGGCAGTCGTCGGGAACACGTATAAGTCGCCACTAATCACAATGTGTCCCTCTGCGCGATCAACTCGTATCGTCCCGCGGAAGGTGCGCCCGGCGAGATTCGGCTTATAGAGCAGGCGGTAGCAGCCGTCAAGCAGGGCAACGCTGCACGTCGGCGGCGCCGAAAGCGGTTGACTGGGCGCGACAGGCGAATCTTGCATCTCCTCAATAGCCTCGGCAATGGGCACCGAGTAAGCGTCTACAGGCATGGCTCAAGCTCCTACAGATAAAGGTTTTAGAACCTATTTGTACGATCGAAGTAATAGTTAACGTACGCGCCGGTATGTCGTCCGGTGCCCGGTCGCATCAACCACGGTAAATTCATCCTCGGCGAACTCTACCGAATAACTTGCAAAAGCATCGTTGGCGAGAGTAATGCTAAGCTGGTCGCCTTCGAGCCGGTAGTTGCCAACATCCCACACGATGAAGTTTTGATCCGGCGCCTTGCTCGCGTGGTACCGCGAACCAGAAAACTCGATCAGTTCCGGAAACAGGGAAGGATCCTGTCCGAAAGTGGCCGCTTCCGCTGTGGCCGGTGGCGGCAACTCGGTGACTCGCTGCCAGCGCCCGATCAGCGGGTTGTCGTCGTGCCTTGATCCGTCAGTCATGCCACCACCAAGGATCATCGACGGAACTGAAGAAGTTGCTAGCGCGTCCGGAGCGATTCATGACTTCAGGTCCTGATCCAACACCGCGACCTCGTTGGGGTCCAGTTGTCCCGCGCCGGCTTCGACGAGCCATCGCTCCAGTCCCCGCTCGCGGTCCTCGAGCACGCGCTGCGTGCCAGCTCGGTCGCAGACGAACACGGCCCCGCCTGATACGACGATTTCGGTGATAGTGGACTCGATCACGCCAGCGTCAACGCGCAGTCCCCGATAGCCGAGCGTTGCCCGCGGCGTGGCACGACCCGACAGCGGCGGCAGGGCAGCGAGCCGGTGCATCAACTCAGCAGCCGTCGCTGGCCCAAGGTGGAAGCGAGGGTTGGGCCGCCCGCTGTAAAGATCGACCTCAACATCCATTCCCGTCATCCCTCGGTGTGCAAGCCTAGACTGGCGTCGCTGCGTCCTAGACCGGCCGATCACTTAATCCGCAGTTGCTGGCTATGACAACCGTAGAAGTAGCCGCAGAAGATCGTGTATGGCCCACGGTTAGCGGTCTCTGGATTAGTGATCACGTTGTGGCTCTCGTCCCAGTTACGGGCTTCCGTCCCCCCAGGCTTATGACCCCAGAAACCCTCCTTCTGCTTCCGGTACCAATGGTAATCTCTGAAACCAGGGCCGGGCGCCACTACCAACGCCACGAGATAACGTGGCTTTTCGCTGTCCGGAAAACAATCGAAACGGCGGTGCATGCCATCACAGATCGCCCCGCGCGTCACCTCGGCGCAGGTGATTGCGGTGTACATGTGGCCACAACCGCGGCCGGGTTGCGCGAATGTGTTTGTGCGCCAATTGCTAGCGTAGTTGTAGCAATTATTGTTTAGCCTGACGTTTGGGTCGTTGTTCCAGAATCCGGGGTTGAAGGCGCCGAACTCGATAGTGCAGGTGACGGCAGGCGCCGCTGCCTCCGCCGCCGGTGGCGCAGCCTGGTCCGCAAGTGACGCCCGGCTCTGGGACTCCAACGCAGCAGCGAGCCCCAGTTGCTCACTGAGGAAGTCCTTGAGCGGCACGTCGAGCGGTGGGGCGTCGGCCGCGGTGTGGGGGTCTCCCGGCTCGATCAAGCTGACGAGCCGATCCCCGACCTCAGCCGCGCGGGGGCTGCCAGCCTGCTGGCCGACGGCGAGATAGGTAGCCGCGTCGACACCGAAATCCTGCGCAAGCTCGTCGCTGAGAACCTCAACCCGGAAACCGCGGAAACCAAGGCCGCTCTCTGGTGGCGCTGCGTCCGTGAGCAGGCCGCGATCCGCTGTCAGCGCTCGAAGCGTGGCCCGCACCTCCAACTCATCGCTAACCTCCCAGACTGGGTTCGGCCGGCCGGAGAAGATGTCTGCCGTGATCCGCAACATCAGATTTTCTCTTTCTACTAATAAGTCTCAGACCGAAGAATGCGAAGGCCTCGCTTTTTCTTCGATCCGGCGCCCGATTGGCAACCGCGTGAAAAGTGAGGGCGAGGCTTACGCCGCAAGTACCGCAAGTGTGTCACTCGATCGAGTGAAGTACCTCATCAACCCTAGAATGGTTAGCACAGAGTAAGCGTCCGACCTAATCGGGGTAGTCACCATCGAGTGCTCACCGTTGCCACGTCCACCGCGAGTTCCTCGGGCTACCCTCAGTGCATGGGCACAAGCGAACCAGGCGCAACGCCGAACTGGCGCACCGAGGGCGTGCGGGTCATCCCCGGTGATGCGTTGGATACCAACACCCCGCAGACCCCGGGGATGACCCGCGCCGCCGCCGTCACTCATGATCGGACCGGCTCGGCGAAGCTGTGGGCCGGAACCGCGACGATCCACCCTAGCGCGAAGACGGGGGCTCACCATCATGGCGAGCTGGAGAGCGTGATCTACGTAGTCCGCGGCCGAGCCCGGATGCGGTGGGGTTCCAAGCTCGAATTCACCGCCGAAGCCGGCCCCGGCGGGTTCATCTTCGTGCCGCCGTTCGTGCCGCACCAAGAGATCAACGCGCTCGACGACGAGCCCCTGGAGTGCGTGGTGACCCGCAGCGGGCAGGAGCCGATCGTGGTCAACCTGGACATCGAAGGGATCGCCGAGCCCGAACACGTGCCTTGGGTCGATCCCACCCACTCCGGAGTCCACTGAACACTTAGCCGGCGAGGCCGCCGCCCACCGCGTGAGCCGTCGCACGTCCTTTTACCCCGGATTGCCGATGTCTTCGTTCCAAAGCTCCGGGCGGTCAGCGATGAACTCTTGCATTAGCCGCACACAGCGCTGGTCGTCGAGCACGGTGACCCGTACCCCGTGCTCACTGAGCCAATGGTGGCCGCCGAAAAATGTTCGTGCCTCGCCAATCACGACCGCTCCGATACCAAACTGGCGGACGAGCCCGCTGCAATACCAGCATGGCGACAAAGTGGTGACCATGATCGTGTCGCGGTAGTCAGGCCGGCGTCCGGCCGCCCGGAACGCGGCTGTCTCGGCGTGCATGGTCGGATCGTTGTCTTGCACCCTGCGGTTGTGACCGCGGCCCAACAGGCTGCCGTCGACACCAAACAACGCTGCCCCGATCGGGATACCGCCTTCGTCCAATCCGGCTACGGCCTCGGCCAGCGCCACCTCCAGCAGCGCCGATGGAGTCACCCCGGCCAAACTCACGATGACCAGCTCCCGCTGGCAGTACTGATCAGCTCGGTCGGCGCGAGTAGCCCTCGCCGCATCGCCTCGCCCAGGTTGCCCACCTTGGTGGCGAAGTCATGTCCCATCACGTTGTGCCGGCTAGTCCAAGTGCGTCCTGGCGTCCCATCCGAGAGCTGCTGCCGCGCTCGCTCGATCGCTGCGTCAAGGTCAGGAGACGTTGTCACATCTCAACGGTATGCGGATCACCCGAAACTTGACGCCGGATCACGGTTGTTCCTCAACCGGAGTTCGCCTCCCCGAAATACCTGGCGTAGAGCTCGTCGTAGGTGCCGTCCTCCTTGATGTCGAGCAGCGTCTCGTTGATTTTCTTACGCAGCACCGAACCGGTCGGCAGCGCAATACCGTAGTCCTCACGCGCAAAGATGCCGCCGACCACGGTTTCGTTGGTGCTGCGGGTGAGCTTGATGTGGTTTTGCAGGACTGGAGCATCGAACACGACGGCCTCGACCGTGCCGGAATCTAGCTGCCGGTAGGCGTCGTTGATGGTGGGGACGCTGGTGAAGGTGATGGTGTGGGCTGTCAGGTATCCCGCCGCTGAGCTGCCGGTGACGGTGACGACCTTGGCCCCGCTCAGGTCCTGCACCCCGGTGATCGTGTTTTCGATATTGCGCACGGTCAGCTGGCTGGCCAGAGCTGCGGTGAACAGCGAGACGAAGCTGACGCCCGCGATGGTCCACATCACTGCGGCGGCTCGGCCCAGCGGCCGTTTAGGTTCAGCGACGCCGTAGTCGCCGACCAGCCCGAGCCCGGCGGCCTGATATATCCCCAGCCCGACGCCGGCGAGGTAGCCCCGCTGGGTACGGCGCCGGGTGGCCAGCCAGACCAGGTGTCCTGCGATGATCAAGGCGGCCAGCAGCGCCAGCAGGTAGCGCCCCACCCCAGCGGTGACGAAGCTGGCCAGCTCGCTAGTCCAGTTCGAGGAACTACCACGACGTGTGGTCATCACCTCCAGCCCGGCGCTGAACATCGGATAGCTGAAGTCGAGCACCCGCTCGCGTTCCTTGGTGATCGTGATCCCGGCGATGCCGACGTCCACCGTCGAGGTTCGGACATCCGTCAGCAGCGGGGGCAGGGTGTCATGCCAGACGTAGCGGGTCTGCCAGGAGTTCCGCCGCGCAATCTCGTTCCACAAGTCAATGCTGAAGCCGTGATACTGATCGCTGTCGCGCGTCACAAACGGGTCGAGCGGCTTGATCCCCACCTTGATGGTGCTGCCTGGTGTGCCGTCGGTGTCCCGCCTCGTCGAATCCGCGGACGCCGCTGCCGCTCCGGCCACGGTGAGTAGTAGCGCTACCCCAACAATTGTCGCCCACCTGCGCATTCGGATCATCACGAAGTGACAATATGCTCCCGGGCAACGGTTACGCCGCTTGATAGGCACTCATGTAGGTGGTCATACCGCGACTCTCACGGCTGTCGAGAGGATCTCTTCCAGTGCTGTCTGGTTGGGCACAGGCGGGACAGGCATGTCTGGTAGATCACAAAGCAGAGCAAAGGCATCCGTCACGCTGGTGGCTGTGATGAGAGGGCTGTGGGCAGTTGCGATCGTTGTCATGCCCATCGCTCGAACCCGATTGACCTCAGCGACGAATCGGACCCGGTCGACCAGACCGACCCACGGCGAGACTGCGTGATGGATGAACATGGCCATCCCTTCGGCCCAGAAGCCGGGGTCGAGGTCCGCCACCGTGGGAACCGGCTGACCGGGACAGGGTGCGGCGAAAGCGTCGACGCCCCAATAGACGCCGCTGCGCTCGTCGAGGAAACCCCGGGTAGCCGGCGAATCGTAGACAGGCGGCCGCACTGCGATGATGCGCCGGTCTCCCACATCGATGGTCTCACCGTCGTTGAGCCAGCGGCACCGAGGCAGAGGGAAGCCGAAGGTGTTGCTGAATCGCTCCACCAACGTCCAGCTGCACACCAGGGTGGCATTCGGGCACGCTTGCATTACTGGCGTGAGGTTTCCCGTGTGGTCGCTGTCGTCGTGCGACAGGAACACCCATCGGACGTCGGCTGGATCGACGATCCCGAACACGTCCTCCAGCCACTGGTTCCGGTTGTTAATCGAGCCCGTATCGATGATCACAGGCTGCGAACCGGCGATCACCATTGAGTTGAAATACACACTCAGCGGCGCCCCGAGGGCGTGCTGAATTTGATGGACAACCCAGGTGTCGGTGTCCACACGCGTGGGCGGCACGTGCATGGATGGCACTTCAGGAGCAAAGCTCATGGATCCCTCCTGACGGGAGTGTCACGTCCGCCCCGACTACCTCGATGTCGGGTGATATGAGACGTTCAGGTTCGGCCACCTGCATACGAACAGGAGAGCGCTCACCAGCGAGCTGATACGCCCAATCCCTCTCCCTTGTGACCGTCGCAGGTTCAGCTCAGCGGGCGAGGAAATGAAACCCGACCCAGAGCCACGTCCCCCACACCAGCCACCAGCCGATGCGCGACACCAGCGCCGCCTCCACCACCCGGGCCATTGGCTGAAACGGTTCCCGCCCAGCCCGGGCAGCCATCTCAACGGCGATCATCGCACCGAGCAGGCTGACAAAGCCGACAAGAATCACCAGGTACGGAGTCATCGAGTCACCAGCCACCGGCCCACGGCCAACCATGCGAACCAGCCCACAAGCCGACCTGGGTATGTCTCCAGCACCGGATCAACCATCAAACTAAAGGTAGGGTGCGCGCTGTCGTTTCCCCAGACAGCGGCGGTCAACTCCCAGCCGCCGAATAGTAGGGCCAGCACCACCCAAGGAAGCACGGAACGCCACGAGCAGGCTGTTCGCCTCGGTGGCCCGTGCCGCCATGCTGCCAACGCAAGCAGCGCAACTCCCGGCAAGACAACCATGACTGCGGCGGGCGCAGTCAATGGGCGGCACAGCGCAGCCGGCACCGCGTACAACAGGCTCAGCGCCTCACACCGGCCCAGCCGCGCGCTCTCAGCCACCACGTGGTCGGCGTTCATCTCGACTCTCGACGCCGCAGGTTTGGACAGCACGACTACGTACCATCCCGCAGGTGAGACCTCAATGGTCTCCCCACGGATGCTGCGGCAGCTTGCTCGCCAGGAGCTCAGCGAACCTGGAGGATGATCTTTCCTATGGCGCGGCGCTCGTCGAGCTCGCGCAGTGCTGCACCGGCCCGCTCCAGCGGGTAGGAGCAGCCCAGCACCGGATCCAGGCTTCCTGCCTCCAGATGAGGCAGCAGCTGCGCCCACTGCTGCTGCAGGTATTCCGGCCGCCGCAGCCAGAACTCTGCCGAGCCAACACCGACCACCTCGATGTTGTTCAGCAGCAGCCGGTTGACCTTCACCATGGGGATCTCACCGCCGGTGAAGCCGACGACCAGCAGGCGGCCTTCCGGTGCCAGACTGCGCAGCGAGTCGGTGCAGCGGTCTGCTCCTACTGGGTCGACGACGACATCGACGCCGCGACCGGCGGTCAGCTCGGCGACAGCGTCGCGGAATCCCTCAGCGAAGATGACCTCATCGGCGCCGGCCTTACTGGCTACTTCCGCTTTGGTCTGGGTGGAGACCACTGCAATGACGCGGGCGCCCAAAACATGCGCCAGCTGCACCGCCGCGGTGCCGATGCCCCCAGCAGCCCCATGCACCAGCACGATCTCACCAGGTTGTAGCCGTCCGCGGCGGGTCAGGGCGAAGTGCACGGTGAGGTAGTTCAGCGGCAGCGCGGCGCCAGCCAGAAACGAGATGCGCTGCGGTAACAGGAACACAGCATGCGCCTCTGCGCAGACTAGTTCAGCGAAACCGCCAAAACCGGAAAAAGCCGCCACCCGGTCACCGGAGCGCAGTTCACTTTGCTCCGGGGCACTGCGGATGGTGCCGGCCACTTCAAAACCAGGGATGAAGGGCAGCTCGGGCTTTATCTGGTACTGGCCTCGACACAGCAGTAAGTCAGGGAAGCTGACCCCGGCAGCGTACACATCGATGAGCACCTCGCCCGGCCTTGGCCGGGGATCCTCAACCTCGGCTACCTGAGCAGCATCCGGTCCGTCCAAGTACGCGACCGATACGGCGCGCATGCGTCTGTCCTTCCTGACGTCGCCGTGTCGTGCTCACCCATCGAACCAATGCGCAACCCTAGCTTGTGGTGATCGCCTATCGAGACCTCGACGGCGAGTGGCACGGCATGACTGCGACGTCTTGACGCCCTGTCAAGTCTGCCGTTAGACCCAGTCCGCCGCCAAGCTCGATCTACGGTCGAACCTCATAGACGAGGTTGAACGGTGTCTGCGCGGCGCGGCGGAAACGGGTGAAGCCCGCGTCGATCGTCACCTGGCGGATGGCGGCCTCCCCCGGCCTGCGCGCCCAGCACGTAGCCACCCGGCTGGGACAGCCCATTGGGCACGCAGAGAAATATCGACGCGCTGTAGTACAGCCGGCCCACCGGGTTGAAGTTGTCCTCGACTCTGTCGGCGGCGAACGGCTCAACTAGCAGCCAGGCGCCGTCCGGAGCCAGCGCCGCCCGGACGTGGCGCGCCGCCCCGACCGGTCTCCCATGTCGTGCAGGCAGTCGAAGGTCATCACCAGGTCGTAGTCCGTGCTCGAGAAGCTCTGCGCCGAGCCAGCTGACCTGCGCATGGTCGCCGGCATCGTCAGGCGCCTCGATGGCATGCCGCTAGCTATTGAGCTGGCCGCCGGACGGCTGTCCACGTTCTCGATGGTGGACCTGCACGACCGGCTCGATCGCTCGCTGGATCTGCTCGGCGGTGGACCTCCCAGCGGCGATGCCCGCCACCGGACGCTGCGCAGCACCATCGAGTGGTCCTACCAGTTGCTGACCGCCGATGAGCGCCGGTTGTTCGCGCATCTGTCAGTTTTTGTTGACGGCGTCGACCTGGCCACCGCCGAGCGTGTCGCCGCCGACCTGGGGCTGCCGGGGGATCCGGGTAGCGCGCTGGCCCGCCTGGTCGACGCCTCGATGATCGAGGCGACGTTCGATGGCCGTACCCGGTACCGGATGCTGGAGACGCTGCGGATGTACGGGCTCGACCGGCTGGCCGCAGCTGGCGAGACCGATGCCGCCACAGGGCGGATGCTGGCATGGGCGGTCGAGCTGACGACCTGGGCCGACACCGCCATGACCGACCTCGCCCGCTCTTCGGGCGCAACCTTCATCGTCGGTGTCGCTACCCTGGGGCTGCTGGCGGTCCGGGCCAAGACTGGCCGCATTTACGACGCGCTGTGCGGGTACCGCGACGTTATCGACTACTTCGCCCGCACCGGCAACTGGACCCATCAATGGGCCACCCTGCGCAACCTCGCCGGCCTGCTATACCACCTCGGTGATCATGATCCGGCTATGCAGCTGCACGCCGCGGCCGACCAGGCTCCCGAAGCCCCCGCCGTCAATCCGCTGACCTCGGACACCAAGGCAGCGCCTGGCGTCACGCCAGCCGCCAACCGGGCACGCGCACTGGAGGTGGCACGGCAGGCGATCGAACGGCATCTGGCCGGGTCATGACGGCGCTGGGGACAGCAGGCTGAAGGGGCTAGTGCGAGCTACGGACGAGCCTCGGCGTTGAGTTGGACAACCTGGTCATTGGCGCCAGCGCCCGGAGATGACGTTCGGTCACATAGCAGGGCGCTAGGCGGTGGGTCAGAATCATGGGCACAACGCGGTCAGCAGCCCTGGGAGGCCGTTGCCATGAGCGTCGTCGCCTACACGCCCCTGACCCCTCTGGCCTTCTTACGTCGATCGGCGGAGGTCTATCCGCACAAGGATGCTGTGGTGTACGCCGGGCGGCGGATGAGCTATGCGGACTTCGCCGCGCAGACCACCCGGGTCGCTCGGGCCCTGCGGACCTCGGATGTGCAGCCCGGTGATCGGGTGGCCTATCTGCTACCCAATTTGCCGGAGATGTTGGTGGCACACTTCGCGGTGCCGCTGGCCGGCGCGGTCTTGGTAGCGATCAACACTCGGCTGTCCAGCGAGGAGGTCCGCTACATCCTCGACCACTCCGGGTCCAAGTTGCTCGTCGTCGACGCCGCGCTGTACCCCACGGTGGCGCCGCTGGTCGGTGAGCTGAAGACCGTCGCCGAGATCGTGACCGTGAGCGATCCGGCCGGGCCGAAGACTACCGAGAGCAGCCAGCTGTCCTACGTGGACTTCCTTGATCGCGGGTCGGACGAACCGCTGCCCTGGGCGGTGGAGGATGAGAACAGCACAATCTCGATCAATTACACTTCGGGGACCACCGGCCAGCCCAAGGGCGTGATGTATACCCACCGGGGCGCCTACCTCAATGCCCTCGGCGAAGTGATCCATTCCGCGCATACCCCGGCCAGCGTTTACCTGTGGACGTTGCCGATGTTTCACTGCAACGGCTGGTGTACCCCATGGGCGGTGACCGCGATCGGCGGCACTCATGTGTGCCTGCGCGACGTCCGCGGTGATGCTATCTGGAAGCTGATCAAGCAGGAGCGGGTCACCCACCTCAACGGAGCGCCCACCGTGGTCACGACGGTCATGAACGCCGAACAGGCCGAACGCTTGGACTACCAGCTCGTGGTCACCACCGCCGGCGCTCCGCCGAGTCCCAGGACGATCCTGCAGATGGAAAAGATGGGGTTCCGGATCGTGCACGTCTATGGCCTCACCGAGACCTACGGCCCGTACTCGGTGTGCCAGTGGCAGCCGACCTGGAGCGAGTTCGACGCCGAGGAGCGGGCGAAGCTGCAGGCCCGCCAGGGCGTAGGCATGGTGCAGGCCGACTGGCTGCGGGTGGTCGACGAGCAGATGGCCGACGTGCCGGCCGACGGCGAGACGATGGGCGAGATCGTCATGCGCGGCAACAACGTCATGGCCGGGTACTTCGAGGATCCGGAGGGCACCGAGAAAGCGTTCGCGGGCGGTTGGTTCCACTCCGGCGACCTGGGAGTGATGCACCCTGATGGTTACATCGAAGTGCGGGACCGGGCAAAAGATGTCGTCGTCTCCGGGGGAGAAAACATTTCCACTATCGAAGTAGAGCAGGCGCTGTCGTCACACCCAGCCGTGCTCGAGGCGGCAGTGATCGGCGTCCCGGACGAGAAGTGGGGCGAGGTACCCAAAGCGTTCGTAGTGCTGCGTCAAGGCGAACAGGCCGAGCAGGACGAGCTCATCAAGCACGTCAAAACGAAGATCGCTCGGTACAAGGCACCCAAGGTCGTCGAGGTCATCAACGAGTTACCCAAGACATCCACCGGCAAGGTGCAGAAATTCGAGCTCCGCAAGAGGGAAGGAACCAGCCATTGACGCAAGGACAGCAATGTCGACCAGTCGCTTGGTTGGCGATACAGGACATCGGACTGTAGCGACGGATGAGGTGGCCACACTGAGCCGAAACACCGATGAGCTAGCGCGATCCCAAGGCACGGACTTCTTCGCCATGGACGACCTGCTCACCACCGAGGAGTTGGCGATCCGAGATCGGGTGCGTGCCTTCTCCGACGAGCAGCTGATCCCGGTGGCCAACGACTATTGGGAGCGCGGCGAGTTTCCACGCAAGCTGGTACCGCGCTATGCCGAACTCGCGGTGGCAGGCGGGACTATCCGGGATTACGGCTGCCCGGGAATGAGCCCGGTGGCAGACGGCTTGGTCGCGCTGGAGCTGGCTCGCGGCGACGGCAGCTTCAGCACGTTCAACGGAGTGCACAGCGGGCTGGCCATGTCGTCGATCGACATGCTCGGCTCTGAGGAGCAGAAGCAGCGTTGGCTGCCCGCCATGGCACGCTGCGAGAAGTTGGGTGCATTCGCATTGACCGAGCCCGATCACGGCTCCGACGTGGTCCGGTTGGAAACGCGCGCTCGCCGCGACGGTGACTGCTGGGTGCTCAACGGGGCCAAGCGCTGGATCGGTAATGGCACCGTCGCGGACCTGGTGCTGGTATGGGCGCGGGACGAGGACGGCCACGGCGACGTCGGCGGCTTCGTCATCGATCGCACTGAAAACGACCCGACCGGTTACCGCGCTGCGGTCATCACCGGCAAGACCAGCAACCGGGCGCTGTGGCAGGCCGACATCCGGCTCGAAAATGTCCGGGTACCGGCCGACAACCGACTGGCCAACTCGCGGACCTTCGCCGACACCAGCCGGTGCCTGACGAAGAGTCGGCAGACTGTTGCCTGGGAGGCGCTCGGCCACGCGATCGGCGCCTACGAATGCGCATTGGCTTACGCCAAACAGCGCAAACAATTCGGGCGGCGCATTGCTGGGTTCCAGCTGATCCAAGACAAGCTCTCACATATGGTGGCCGACATCACCGGCATGCAGCTGATCTGCCTCCGCATGGCTCAGCTCCAAGCCGAAGGCCGCGTCGGGCTTGAGCACGCCTCGCTGGCCAAGCTCAACACAGCAACCGGCGCGCGGCGAGTGTGCGCCATGGCGCGCGACATCCTCGGCGGAAACGGCATCCTGCTCGACCACCACGTCGCTCGTCACCACGCCGATATGGAAGCCGTGTACACGTACGAAGGCACCGACACCGTCCAATCACTGATTGTGGGCAGAGCAGTCACCGGAATCTCTGCCTTCGTCTAACCCGCTGTTACGCAAACGGTGGAACATTAGCCTGTCAGCGCAGATTCTGCAGGGTAATCCGGGTGCCGCGCACGTGCAGAGACGTCAGCGATGCGCGGTAGAGCGTGGCGAAGCGCTCGTCATCGATCAAGTCGCCGAACACCTCTCGATTCGCGATGAAAGCGAGTGGATCCTGGCGCTGGCGACGAGCGTTCGCCATAAGGCTGTCCTTGAGGCGGTCGACCACCTCGATCGGTCGATTCTGTTCGTCTACCCCTTCGGCGTACCGCGCCCAACTGGCCACTATTGCGGCCGAGCGCTTGATCTCACCGCCGGTGGCCAGGTTCTGCCTGATAACCGGGAGCAACCACTTCGGGATCCGGTCGGAGCTCTCCGCACACAGCCGCGCGACTGTGTCGCGCACGTTCGGATTGGAGAAACGGGCGAGCAGCGTCTGCTTGTATTCCTCGAGGTCGATCCCGGGGACGGGCGGCAAGGTCGGTGTCGCCTCCCGATCCATGTACCCGAGAAGTAGGTCATGGAACAGCGGGTCTTGGCACACCTGGTGCACCAGCCGGTACCCGGCGAGGTAACCGAAGTAGCAAAGCGCCTGATGGCTAGCATTGAGTAGGCGTATCTTCATCAGCTCATAGGGTTCGACGTCCTCGACGAGTTGCACGCCGGCGTCCTCCAATGGAGGGCGACCGTCGCCGAAATCGTCCTCCAACACCCATTGCGTGAAAGGCTCGCAGACAACTGGCCACTGATCATCGATCCCGAACTGTTGACTGATCTTGACCTTGTCTTCGTCAGTGGTCACCGGCGTGATCCGGTCGACCATCGAGTTCGGGAAACGGACCTGTTGCTTGATCCAGGCACCGAGTTTGGGATCCCTGAGCGTGGCGAAGGCAACGAAACTCTTCTTCGCGGCGTCGCCGTTGCCCGGGATGTTGTCGCAGGACATCACGGTGAACGGGGGCAGATCGCGTTGGCGGCGGCGCACCAGCGCCTCCGTGATCAGCCCGAACGTCGTCTTCGGGGCAGTTCCCGGCTGCAGATCGTGTACGACGTCGGGCAAGCTCGCGTCGAACTCGCCGGTGACGGCGTGGAAGTTGTAGCCGCCCTCGGTAACCGTCAATGACACGATCCGCGTTTGCTCGTCGGCGAGCTTCTCGATGACCGCCTCCGGATCATCCGGTGCGAATAGATACTGCACGATCGCGCCGATGACCCTGGGCTCAACAGACCCGTCTGGATGTTTGACTACCAGGGTGTAGAGGCAATCCTGCGCCTGCATTGTGTCCCTCATCCTGCGATCAGATGGCAGCACACCGACACCGCAGATGCCCCAGTCCAGGGCCTTGCCCTCGCTCATAAGACGGTCCAGATACATGGCCTGATGCGACCGGTGAAACCCGCCCACGCCGAAGTGCACGATGCCCGTACGCACACAGTTCCGGTCATAGGCCGGTATCGACATTGCCGCGCGGAGCGAAGGCAACGATGTCGCGTTGAGCGGCCGCATAGAAGTCCCTTCAGTAGTGCTGCCTCGCGATGGTGAAGTCACGCGCTTGCGCGTACCGGACCCGGACCGCCTCAACGACCTCGCTGTCGTAGGTCTCGACTCCCGCATGTGCCCAGGGCGGCGGATGCGCGTTTCCGCTCAGGGCCCACGCGGCCTGCCGAGCGGCCCCATCTGCGACGTACTCCCCCGGGGGTGGAACCAGTACCGGGTAGCCCAGCACGGTCGGGGCGATCCGCCGGACCGCTTCGGACCGTGCGCCGCCACCGATGAGGAACACCCGCTCGACGCGGGCGCCGGCCGCGACCAGAGCATCGATGGCATCCGCCATGCCGCACAGCAGGCCCTCGACCGCCGCGCGTGCGAGGTGTGTCGCGGTCGCGGTGGCCAGGCGCAGTCCGTGTACGGCGCCAGTGGCGTCCGGCCGGTCAGGAGTCCGTTCGCCCTCGAGATACGGCACGACCACGAGACCGCCGGCGCCCGCCGGGGCCGAGAGCGCGAGCCTGGAAAACTCCTCGTGATCAAGGCGGAGCATCGTGGCGGCGGCGGCGAGAACCCGCGCCGCATTCAGCGTGGCCACCAGCGGGAGAAACCGGCCGGTGGCGTCGGCGAACCCGGCCACCATGCCGGAGGGATCAGTGGCAGGAGTGTCGGTCACGGAGCAGGCCACGCCGGAGGTGCCAAGGGAGACAACCACGTCACCAGGGTGCGTATCGAGTGCAAGGGCAGCTGCCGCATTATCGCCGGTGCCGGGGCCCAGCAGGGGGCCGCCGGCCATCGCGCCAGCCGGCTCGGACGGGCCGAGCACCCGCGGCACGGTGGCGTCGTGGCCCAGCGCCCGTAACAGAAGGTCGTTGCGGTAGGCACCGCTCACGGCGGACCAGTAACCTGTGCCGCTGGCGTCTCCGCGGTCAGTCGCCAGCCTGTCCAGCGGCAACCTCTGCAGTGCCGGATCGGTGCCGAGACGCCAGGTCAGCCAGTCATGCGGCAGGCAGACCGCCGCCGTCCGGGCGGCCGCCGCCGGTTCATTCTGGGCGAGCCAGCGCAGCTTGGTCACGGTGAACGACGCGACAGGAACAACGCCGACCGCATCCGCCCACGCCCGGCGCCCCGCCGCGCCGCCACCCAGCTCGCTGATCAGGTCCGCGGCAGCGTCGGCGGACCGAGTGTCATTCCACAACAGAGCCGGCCGCACCACCCCGCCGGACTCGTCGAGGCACACCATCCCGTGCTGCTGCGCAGCCACTGCCACCGCTGCGACATCGGCCAGGCCGCCAGCCTCGTCCAGCGCCGTGTGCAGCGCTGCCCACCAGGCGTTGGGATGCACCTCGGTGCCTTCGGGGTGCGCGCTTCGCCCGTGACGGACCAACTTGCCGGTTTCCGCATCCCGGATGACGACTTTGCACGACTGCGTTGACGAGTCGACACCGGCAACAATTGTCACGAGGATCTCGCTCTGCCACTACTGCGCTCGCGCGCCTGTCGCTCTCAACTGGGTCGCGTGCGGCCCGTGGAAACCGGCGACGCCTCAGGGATCAGCGCAGCGCGGACGAGGCATCCGCGAACGGAGGACGTCCGGTGCTGGCCGGTGGTTCCCCGGCGGCTGTCACGCTTACACCATAGCCATCCGTCGTGACAGCATCGCGGTCCTCTCCGGGCCGCCGAGGGCTCACAAAGAAAATGTTTGCCTGCGAGCGGGCCAGCTGCGGTCCGTGCTGGGCCATCGTGCGCGACGGTGCAGACGTCGCTACGGTGAAAAGGCATGGCTAGGTCACCGCAAGGCACCGTGCTCCAAGGTGCTGGCGCCACTTCGTTTCTTGAGCTACCGCGGCGCAGGCTTTCCACGATCAGGTCCTGGATGTGCAACAAGTCGTGAGCAACGACGGTTACCAGTACTACTTCAATATCCCGGGGAGCTCGCTGAATGCGCCAACCTCCGGTGGCCCTCAGGCCGTCGGAATGCGTAGAGGAGATGGCTGTGGTGCCTTCGAGGAGTAACACAAGTCGAAAGGAGAGCGAGGATGAGTGAGCAGCGGGTCGCCATTGTCACCGGGGGCGCTCGGGGGATCGGCGCGGCGATCACCACCAGCCTGGCCAAGGCCGGCACGCACGTTGCCGCTGGCTATAGCCGCAACCGAGCGGCCGGAGACGAGTTGGCCGGCAAGCTGACCGCCGAGGGCTGTTCGGTGTCCCTGCATCAGGGCAACGTCGGAAATCCGGAGGACTGCCAGCGCGTAGTGCGAGACGTCTTGGCCGAGCATGGACGGATCGACTACCTGGTCAACAATGCTGGCGTCACCGTAGACAAGACGGTGCGCAAAATGACGGTCGACGACTGGCACGCGGTGTTGCGCGTCAACCTCTCGGGTGCGTTTTACATGACCAAGGCCGTCCTAGAGCACATGCTCGACCGCGGCTCCGGGCGGATCGTGAACATCAGCTCCGTGATCGGACAGACCGGCAACGTCGGCCAGGCGAATTACGCGGCCTCCAAAGCTGGGCTGATCGGCTTCACTAAGAGCCTCGCCTTAGAAGTCGCCCGCAAGGGCATCACGGTGAACTGCGTCGCGCCAGGGTTTATCGACACCGACATGGTCGCCGACGTACCCAAGGAAACACTTGACCACATCGTCGAGAGCATTCCGGTCAGGCGGCTGGGGAAGGCCCGGGAAATCGCCCGGGCGGTGCAGTTCCTGGTCGACGATGACGCCGGCTACATCACCGGTAGCGTGCTTGCCGTCAACGGCGGGCTGGACATGTGACGTCCTAGCGGCACGAGCCAGCAGCGGCCTGACCACGCCCCCACCGGCCGATCACAGACCAACCGGTGGAAAGCTGAACACGCCTCGATCCCTACCGTCCCCATGAAGATCAACTAATAATCACGGATCCGACCCGTGGATCCAAGCTCAGCCTGCCGTCCCGACCGCACCCACCGGGGGCTGTAGAAATCTGGCCAAATGCCTGCGACGATTGCCTTCATGAGGCGATTGCAAAACCATGATCGAGCAGTGTCGTGAACCTGCGATTGCGCTCCGATGTATCTACCGTCGATACCGACGACGGGCTCGTGCTGCTCGACGAACGCAGTGGTAAGTATTACCAGCTCAACTCCAGTGGCGCCGTCGTTTTGCGGGCATTGGTCGAAGGCAACTCGGCAGAGGAGGCAGTGCGGGCACTCTGCGAGCGTTTTCCCGACAAAACCCACCGCATCGCCGCTGACGTGACCGCCGTCATCGAACACCTTCGCGCGGTCGGACTAGTCATCTCATGACTAGCAGCGGAATCACTGGCAACAATTTCGCTCGGTAATCTGTGAAGCTACCACAATGTCCTTTACGCCAATTTTAGGATGATCATCGAAGGTGCCGGAGGTTATTCCGTCCGCCGGAGGCCGAGGCAGCTTTGACGTGATCGTCTGTGGTGGCCAGCACGGTAAGCCGCAAGCGACGAACTACCCGAGCTGGACAAGCGGCACAAGGCAGTCAACCTACGCGTTGACGCCGGAGGCCGTAGGCCCAGAATGTTGAAAGTACTCACCGTCCGTTGACAGGTCGGGTAATTGGGCTTTACTGAAGTGATGCAGGCAGCTTGGCCATACCGGAAGGTGATGTAAATGTCCGAGTCCATCGATCGGGATGAGACGAGTCTTGTCAAGCATGACGCGACCAGTGTTGCCTACGAGGCTCCTGATCTTCGCGAGGTGGGAGTTTTTGGTGACGTAACTCAGGGTCCCGCGACTCAGCAACCCGAAGGCAATATGATGGGAATGGTCTGAAACTAAACAAATAAGATGTATGGCGCATAATTGCAATCAATGCTGGTTCATGGTTTTTCCCGACTGTGAGCTGGCATCTGCGCTCGCTGAGCGGATAAGTCGGGTCGCATGCCGACAGCTGGCACATCCATCGGGTCGGCCGTGGCTGATGGGCTGTTGGTCCGACGAATATGCCGTGGTTGGTTTCTTCGGTCGTATCCATGTTGTCCTATTGGGGCACGCGACACTTCGTGGCGACGAGCTGACAGCCAGGCTGCGCGGCATACGAGGAATCGAGGAGCTGGACCAACTGGCGGCTGGCCTGGCGGGCAGTTTCCATCTCGTGGCCTCGATGGATGGCCAGGTACGGGTACAGGGCAGCCTCTCTGAGGCTCGACGGGTCTTCTTCGCGCGGGTGGGCGGGGTGCCAATAGCCGCTGACCGAGCGCATCTGGTGGCTTGGCTGTACGGCGCAAGCTTGGACGTGCGGCAGGTGGCAGCCCGGATGGCTTACGGAGACCTGCCTTATCCGCTCGCGAACGCAGCACTCTGGTGCGGCGTCAATGCGGTTCCCGGGAACTCTGCGCTGTATCTGGATTCAGCCGGCCGAAGCCGAGTGATGCGCCGGTGGCGCCCGCCCGAGCCCACACTGTCGCTGTTTGAGGGCGCCGCGGCGGTGCGGACGGCGCTGGTGGAGGCGGTGACCGCCCGCCTAAGACCGGGGAAAGTGCTGGCCGCGGACCTGTCCGGCGGACTGGACTCGACCTCGATATGTTTCCTGGCCGCCCAAGCAGGCGCCGAGTTACTAACGGTGACGCTGCGCTGGGCGGCGCCCGGCAATGAGGATGTGGCCTGGGCGCAGCGGGCTTCCGCGCTGCTACCTAACACGGAGCGGCTGGTCTACTCACCCGAGGAGCTGCCAGCATACTTCACCGGTGTCGGCGAGCCCACCGACCCGTCGGACGAACCGACCGCGGCCATCCGCGACCGGGCTATCCAGGCGATCATCGCCGCCGAAATGGCAGCCCGGGGGGCGCAGGCACGATTGATCGGACACGGCGGGGACCATGTCGTGCAAGCCACACCGCATCATCTGCACACCCTGCTGCGCCGCCACCCCCGCCAAGCTCTGCGGCACGCCCGGGGCTGGCAAGCGCTGCGTCGGTGGCCAACGACGACCACCGCACGTGTACTGCTTGACGCCCGCTCCTATGACCGCTGGCTGTCCTCGCTTGCCAACCGGCTGACCGCACCTACCGCGATGACTTTGGCTCCCGACGGATGGGGTAGCGAGCTACGGCTGCCGCCGTGGGCCAGTACCCAGGCCGTTGAAGCCCTCACCAGCCTGCTGCGGGAGAACGCTAAGGGCACCGAGCCGCTGGCGCCTACCCGAGGCCAGCACGCCCGTCTCCATCAGGCCCAGACCGCCGGGCGAGTAGCCCGCCACATCGAACGTGACACCACCCTCGCCGGTCTGCCCGCCGCCTCCCCCTTCTGCGATGATCAGGTTATTGAAGCATCCATGGCCGTGCGCGCTCAGGAGACGCACACCCCATGGGAGTACAAGCCCCTGCTGGTCGCGGCCATGCGCGGCATAGTCCCCGAGACCGCCCTCACTCGCACCACTAAGGACAATTCAGGCGCCGAATGGTACGCCGGACTGCGCACCCACCGAGCCACGCTGTCAGTCCTCGCCGAGGAATCTCGCCTCGTCGACCTAGGCCTGGCCGACCCGGACGCGTTACGCCAAAACATGACCACCCCACAGATGTGTGGCTTGCCGTACGTCGCCCTCGAAAACACCCTGGCCTGCGAAACCTGGCTGCGCGACCTAGCCGCTCATCCCGAGCCCGACATCATCCACCGAACGGTCGCCAGATGACCCAAATCCTGGACAGTGCCGCACGTCCGCCGCTGCGACGCCGCATTCCCGCACATCTGGCAATCACTGCTGCCCGATTGCTCGCCCGCCTTTCCCCACGGCGAATCCGCGCGATCCTGGAAGCCCTGCGTCGCGGCGCCGCTCCAGCCACCTACGAACAAGCGCTGGTCGCCCGTACCGACGTCGTCGCCACCAGCGTGCACTGCGCGGGTAAATACTGCCTGTCCCGCGCGCTGGCCACCACCCTGCTCTGCCGGATGCGTGGAGTTTGGCCGACCTGGTGCACTGGAGTGCGCTCTCCGCCGTTCGCCGCTCATGCCTGGGTCGAGGTAGCCGGTCAACCGGTCGGTGAACCGACCGACACCGCCTCCTACCGACCCATTCTCACCGTCCCCCCGCCGTAGTGCCCTCAAATTGCCGGTCGCATGTGTTGATGCCACGTTGAGTTAGCGGGCATGTCCCGATCATCTCGACAAGCTATTACTGACGATGACGCTCAACAGCGCTAGCTTGCCTGTTCGGTGAGCTCGAGGTCTGACAACACATGTGAGGTGGCCGCTATGGATACCGCGGTGAAAGAAGACCGAGTGGGAGATTTCCGGGCGCAGGTAATCAGGGATGCAGCAGCCGCGCTAAGCGGTGTGACTGTGTCGATCGGTGACCGGTTAGGTTTGTATACCGCCATGGCTGGTGCGGGTCCGCTGACTTCCCAACAGCTGGCTGCCTCCACCGCGCTGGTCGAACGCTATGTACGGGAGTGGCTGGCGGTACAGGTCGCAAGCGGGTATGTCGAATATGACCCTTTCGACAAGACTTACACGTTGCCCGACGAGCGGGCAGCGGTGCTGGCTGACCCGATGTCTCCGACTTACCTCGCCGGCGCTTTCCTCAGGTTGCAGGCTGCCTATACGGTCGAAGATCAGCTGGTAGAAGCCTTTTACAGTGGGCGCGGGGTGGGCTGGGATGAACATCCCGATGCCCTGTTCTCGGGAACAGCGAAGTTTTTCCGATCCGGTTATCTGGCTAACATTGTGGAGGGCCAGGGGTGGCTGCCGGCGCTGGATGGAGTGGTCGACAAGCTCACCGCCGGGGGCTGGGTGGCGGATGTGGGATGCGGCTTCGGCTATTCCACCATCGTCATGGCGCAAGCGTTCCCGGCGTCGACGTTTGTAGGGTTCGACTACCACCGACCGTCCATCGAGGCGGCCTCCAAGCTCGCCGCAGAGGCCGGGGTTGCCGAACGGGTCAGCTTCGAGGTGGCCAGCGCGCAAGAGTTCCCCGGCACCGGGTATGACCTGATCACCTGTTACGACTGCTTGCATGACATGGGTGACCCAGCTGGTGCCGCTCGGCACGCCCGGCAGGCCATTGCCGATGACGGCACTTGGATGATCGTGGAGCCCAATACCTCGGAACGCCTCGAGGACAACATCGGCGATCCGGTCCGGCGGATGTTCATGGCCGGCTCGATGATCTTCTGCCTGCCCACCGCGCTGGCCCAACACGGACCGTATGCCCTCGGTAACCACGCTGGTGAACACGCCATCCGGGACATCGTCATCGAAGCGGGCTGGAGTCGATGGCGGCGGGCCACCGAAACGCCGGTCAACCTCGTCTACGAAGCCCGGCCCTAACGTCAACAGTCGTTGGGTGACCTACGTCGGGACAAATGACCTGACCCGCCTGGTTCATTCAGAAGGTGTTCGAGATCGCTGATGGACATGGGCTTGGTCGCTGCGGGATTGGGCCTGTAGGCAGTCATGTCGTAGTCACAGATCCAGTCGATATCCAAAACCACGAACCGTAGTGATGTGGGGCACCGTCACATTGTGTGCGAAAAGTTTGCGACGTACCCGATAGATGTGTTCGGCGACTGTTGATGGGGTCTGCCATTGCCCTGATGAGTCCCATACGTGCTCCAGCAGCTGCTGTGGGGAAAAGGTCTGGCCGGGTGAGGCTGCGAGAAAAGCAAGGAGGGTGTACTCCAGCGGCGTGAAGGCGATCGAGGTTGTTGCGGCACTGATTTGTCGGGCAGCAGTGTCGATTAGTAGCGAGCCAAGGCGGATGATCGACGGTGGGTGCTCCGGCCGGGCTCGCCGCAGCACCGCGCGGATCCGCGCGGCAAGCTCCCGCTGCGAGAAGGGCTTAACCAAGTAGTCATCAGCACCCAGTTCCAGCCCGACCACCCGATCAGCCTCGTCACTACGCCCGGTCACGATAATGATCGGGACGTCACTGGTGCTTCGAAGCGTGCGGAGCAGATCAAGCCCGCTGCCATCAGGCAGGCCCAGATCCAGCACGATCAGGTCTATCGGCTCCCGGCGCACCGCAGCCAACCCTGACTTGATATCCAGGGCTTCCACCACACGAAACCCGTCTCGTTCCAGGTACGTCCGCGACATCGCCACGAGATCGGGTTCGTCGTCGATGAGGCCGATCAGGGCACGGTGACCGCCCTCCTGGGTTACGGCGTTCTCGCTTGCGAATCCCATCTGTTGATCCAATGTTGAACAATCAAACATACCACGATCATTTCGACAGGCTATTACTGGACCATAACACCGAACAGCATTCCCAAGACACCGAATTACGAGCATGCATCGGCAAGCAGGCACACCCGCGACAGCATGACATCATCACTCACCCGAGCCAGCTCATCTCCGCAGGAACGCCTACCCGCTGTCTGCATACTCCCCGCTGCGGCCAACGCCGCGCGCTGGGCTCGCCATTCTTTCCCGAGCCATGATCAGCCGCAGTGTGGCGCCAGCCCCCAATGAGAGGAATTGACATGTCAACGGGAAGTGTTTGCCACGCGGGCCGCAATGTGCTGGTGGTGGGGGCTGGTGTCAGCGGGTTGACAACGGCTTTGTGCTTAGCGCGGCGGGGGTTTCAGGTCACGATCGTGGCCGATCAGGTCTCGCCAGGCCTCACCTCCAACGTTGCGGGGGCCTTGTGGGAGTGGCCCCCCGCGGTGTGCGGACGCCACCACGACGACGTGCTCCTGGCGCCGTCTAAGGGCTGGAGCCTGACGTCCTACCAGCGATTCCGGCAACTCGCTCAGGCCCCCCACCACACCGGGGTGTTTTTGCGGCCAGCCAACTTCTACTTCCGGCACCCGGTTGACCACAATCCGGCCGAGCTGACGAAAATGACCGAGCTGGCCGATCACGTACTCGGTTTCGTGCACAGCGCCGAGATCATCAAAAACAACGGAATACACCCCGACGCCGGGATGGTCGACGCCTACCGGTTTTTGGCGCCGATGGTCGACACCGACTGCTACTTACGCTGGCTACACCGACAGACCGCGCTGGCCGGGTGCACGCTGGTGGCTGGGCATATCGCCGGTGACCTGCGCAGCCAACAACACCAGCTGCGCCAGCAGTTCGCGGCCGAGCTCATCGTCAACTGCACCGGCCTGGGCGCCTACGCACTCGCCGGCGACACCGACTTGTGTCCCCACCGCGGAGCGGTAGTGCGCCTGGACAACACCGGAGCCCATTCACCCCGGATCACCGCCGCGCACTGCGTGGCCAACGACCCCTCCACCGACCACCAAGACATGATCTTCATCGTGCCCCGAGGCGAACATCGACTGCTGCTGGGCGGGCTCGTCGAGCCTGGCCAGTGGCAAACCAACGTGGGCCTGGACTACCCACCCATCCGCGACCTGCTCCGGCGAAACATGCAGTTTTTACCGATACTGGCGGGCGCCAGGCTCGACCACGACCAGCCGGTGCGCGTAGGCCTTCGCCCCTTCCGCGGACACAGCGTGCGCCTCGAACACGAACCAAACACCGCCATCATCCACAACTACGGCCACGGCGGCGCCGGCGTCAGCCTGTCCTGGGGCTGCGCAGAACAGGTCACTGCGCTGGCTACCCGGCTACTCGATAACCCCCGGCCGTCCCGACGGGCACACCCAGCAAACCCGATGCAACGCGCCAAGACCTTCAAGTCCTCACGATTTATGGCCCGACTCCCACTACCGATAGGCTAAGTCGGCCCGGCAGCCCTGCGTGATCCACACGATCCTCTTTAAACGCAGTTCACAGGTCTGCTGGAGCTGACGACCGGGCCGAACCTACCGCTTACAAGACTCCTTCTCTTCGTTGACCACGGCGTCTACCAGCGACTCCAATGTCTATAGTGATCGTTCTAAGAGCCCCAGCGGCTCCAGTGGACGCCAGTTCGCGTCACGAGTGGTGTCACGCCGACGCGCCGGAGCCCAAGTCCGGGATGGGCAACAGGTCATGACTAACGCGGGCATCAGTACTGCTTCCCCACTGCGCCGCAATCAATTGGGCCTTGAGTCCGTTTAGCTTTTGCCACGGTCACGGCAAATTGGTGACGGTAATCATGATCTAGCCAACCTCGTCCCGGGCCTAGGGTCGCGACGACGGCAACGTCGCCCACCGCTGGAGCGCAAGCAACAGTGTTGGCGTCTTTGGGCTGATTCGGGTGTGCGTCCTGGCAGTCAGACTCCGTCCGAATGGTGGGGAGCGCTCTGGACGTATTTTGTGACCATAAAGTGTCCAACGATCAACGGCTCGCCGTGATCGCCTTACCGCGAGTCAGCATGCCGGACACGAACAAACGTTCGGCGCAAGACCTGATCATGACATCCTTGAAGGCATACGCCACCAGATCCGCAGCGCAGCCACCTAATGCCACACCGTTAACCTAATTGATCAATTTCTATACGGTCGGTAACGATATTTGCGCGGTCAGTGCCAGAACTACTGCAAAACGTCTCTCGCATTGCCGAATTAAACGGAGCTGTTACGTTAGTTGCGTGAAGCAAGTAGAATTGTCGCAGAGTGAGCGGCAAAGGACTCTCCGGAGCTGCAGGTGAGTTCGCCCGCCAATGCACCAGCTCGACCCGCCGGTGTAGCGTCCGCCAACCAAGGCGCCCAACCGGGGTGGGGGCTGCCGCTGCTGGTGCTCATCATCGGGATGTTCATGTCGGTACTTGATACCAGCATTGTTAATGTGGCGATCCCCACTATCCAGAACGAGTTTGGGGGCACCACCGACGACGTGGAGTGGGTGGTCACCGGTTATACATTGACCTTGGGTGTCGTGGTACCGATCACCGCATGGCTAGCGGATCGGGTCGGGTTAAAGCAGCTCTACAACCTAGCGCTGCTGGCATTCGCCGGCGGGTCGGCACTGTGTGGGATTGCCGGAAATCTGAACACCCTGGTGATCTTCCGGATCCTCCAAGCGGTTCCCGGCGGCATCCTACCGGTGATCACTCTGGCCATTTTGTTGCGGATCGTCCCCCGCCACCAGTTGGGATCCGCCATGGGTCTGTACGGGCTGGGGATCGTGTTCGCGCCCGGGATCGGTCCCGTGCTGGGCGGGTACCTCGTGGAATATGCTAACTGGCGGCTGATTTTCTACATCAACGTACCGATCGGGATCTTGGGTGCGCTGGCCGCGACGTTAGTGCTGCCCCAATTCTCCCGGCTGGCTGGACGGCGATTCGACCTCCTAGGCTTCCTCACCGTGGCCAGCGGATTGTTCACCCTACTATTAGCGACCTCCGAGGGCGAGAACTGGGGCTGGACCTCCTACCCGATCTTGGGTCTGTTCACTTATAGCATCCTCAGCCTCGCGTTGTTCGTGGTGACCGAGCTCGAAGTCGCTGATCCACTGTTGGACATTCGGATATTCCGTTACTTTGCGTACACCAACTCATTAATGCTGATCGCCGTGCTGATGACTGTCATGTACGGTATCTTATTTTACATTCCGCAGGTTCTTCAGCTCGTTCAAGGATGGGGCGCATTCAACGCCGGGCTTACCGTGCTCCCTCAAGCAGTGGTAATGGCGGTGCTCATGCCGCTGGCGGGTCGGATCTATGACCGCATCGGACCTCGCTGGCCAGCGACGATCGGCCTATCAATTGTCGCCATCAGCACCTACCTGCTCCACACCATCACTGTCGACACCCCTCGCCCGCACATCATGTGGTTGATGACACTGCTCGGCGTCGGACTGGGGCTTGCGTTCATGCCCATTTTGACCGGAGGAGTCGCAGTCATCCCACTAACCCAGACTAACGCCGCCAGCGCGCTGAACAACGTGGTACAACGCGTCTCGGGCGCGATCGGGCTGGCTGTGCTCACCGCCATCCTGACCAATCAGCGGGCCGAACAACTTGCCGGGCGCGCTGCTCTCGTCCCTGCGACCATCCCTACGCCCCATATCGGCGACACATCGGTCCCCGATTGGCTAAGCATCTATGCCCTCTACCAGCAGACCCAACAGCTAGCTTTTGTGGGCAGTATCGATGACTTATTCCTGATTGCTACCGGACTCAGTACCCTTGCGGCCTTAGGAGCACTACTGCTTCGATCGGGGCCCTCTGCGCCAAGTACCGCAGTTGGTTCCCGGCCGCCCGCACAGCAAACTGCGCCCTTCTCCGAAGGGAAGGCCGCCACAGACGGGCACCTCACCGTAAAAATCGCCATGCCGGGCGACGAGCTGAACGACACCCCTGTCCGCTCAACACCAAACGCGCAGCCACGAGAACACAAATAGGCGAAGATTAAGTCGTTGCGCCCATTTTTCAGCACAGGAGTCCTACTTATCCAGCGAGGCCACCGTCCACCGCAAGCGTTGTGCGGTCATAAACGCGCTCTCGTCGCTGGCAAGGTACACAACAGCGGTGGCGATCTCCTCCGGTGCCGCATGCCGCTTGAGCGGCAAAAGATCGTCCCGCCCTTCTGGGACTCCCAGTATGAGGAAACGGCCAGAACGGCGGCGCACCCTAGGTCTCCCGACAGCGCTCCCACACCACTCGAAAGCCGCACCGCCGGGCCCGACCGGCCGCCGCGTCTGCCAGTCTGATCTTGCCGATACCCGGTCCCCCTCGCAAGGAGCACCGAGCAACCGCGGCCGTTACGGTCGGCGTTTGCGGGATTGCGGTTTCCACCGGATGTGATCATCGTGGAACGTCGTTGAACGTCGGCAACGGTGCATCTGACGGCGCCGCGCAGCACGCAACCATCCTCGCGGGCATCATCACGCAGCCGATGCTGGCTTCGGCGTTGCCAAAAACGACCGAGCTTTGACAGTAGTCAATGGTGGAGGGACGTGGCGTGGCCGGGTACGGTTCCGGTACTAGGGCTGTCGGGAATCTTGTAACTCGGTGCGGATGCGGTGAGGTCTGCGTCGGGGCATGTTGCGACCGCACGGCCCCGAGTCAGCCGTCGAGTCATGGGAATCGGGCGCGGGGAACGATGATTACCGAGGAAGATCGGGCTAAACCGCCGGAATTGGTCAATCTCTACGCTGCGACCTCAGCGGCGTTCAAGATCCTCAAAGAGGAGTTCCTGGTACCTGACATCTATGAGCTCGCATTGCACCATGTGGATGCCGCCGAGTTGCGCTTGACCAATACTGTTGACATTGCTGCGATCACGATGCGAAAGGTCCAAGCTTTGCGCTGGGTGGCTAAGCCTGGCGTCGAGACCACCAACGATGTTGTTGTGGCTCTTGCCGCGGACTTGTTACGAGCTCTTGATCACTTGGTGCAACATTGTAGCGATCAAGCTAACGCTGACTCGTTGACGAGGTTTAAGCATCAAGTCGTGGTCGCTGCCCGACACGCTGGCGGTGATGGCAGTATCACCAGGCTGCGGTGAATCTTATTTCATTTCACGTTAGAAAGTCCTAGGCACAAGCGCGTTGCGTAGTGCGGCACAGTTCCTGGTGGGGTGACACGTTCGTCGTGTCGGTGAACCCGCTAGGGATAATGCAGTCTTGGCCCGGTCGTGGGCGCAGGAGTCCCGCACCGGCAGTGTCGCCGACCACGCCAGTCCTTTCACTGTTCCTCGCGGAAGCTGCGGGGACTTCTCCGTGGATGTGCACCCACAAGAGGTCCGATGGCAGTGATCCCGCACGCCACGACCCACCGCTTAGGAACCCGGTGCGCGACCGCGCCGTGTCCTGCTTAACCACGCTGCGAACTACCGCAGGTGCCACCTTCTCGCTCAACGAAGGTCGAAGAACTCTGGTGAGCTGCCAACACATGAAGTGTTGACGGTAGTCAACGCTCTCGGCGCTGCCCATGTCGACCAGTAGGCCGGTGATGTTCACACCCGCGTCGAGGCGAGCCTGACCAATAGCGCCCCTGACCGCCCCCGCGACTGCGCGGGACTCGGCTTCGCCGCTGTTGATCATTATCGCCTCCGGGCACTGCCAAATTCAGCCGGATGAGCCACGGTACTGGGAGAGCAAACGAGTGCGAAACTCATTTACCCTCGCCCGGGCCTCTTCGGCGCGTTGAGTCTCAGTGGTCTCGAACGTCTTGAATATCGCTTCGGCCCCGTACTCATCGACTAGGCCTTGGGCGACGCGTATTGCAGCGTCTCGGACGAACGCGGACAGCGTCTGCCCCTGGTGCCGGGCGACCACCTCCAGAAGGGATCGCTCATCAGCTGGCACGCGGAAGCAGATCGGAGACGACTCGCTGGCCATTGGATCTCCTCTCTGCCTAGCCGGCTGATCAGGGAGCAGTCTATCAACGTATAACATATACGTCAACACGTCTGTTCTACGAAGCAGTACGCTCTCGCGCCCGTCGAGTAGCAACCCGCGCCGGCCAGCGCGACGCCCTCGGTCCAGCGTGGGCCCGCAGCGATGTCACTCCCTGATGGTCAGGTTCGTCTCGCCTTGTCTACGTATATGTTATACGTATACAGTAGGCGGTGAGGAGGTGGTGGAGATGACCAGCATCGTCTTGCTGTTGGCAGCTCTGGTGTTTGCCTTCGGTGTGTTGATCGGATCGGTCTTGCAGACTCAAGCCGTCCACCGGGAGTACCGGCGGATAGCCGAACGTGTGCGAGAACTCCATGAGCTCCAGGAGGCCCTGGCGGACCATAACGAGGTCCCGGTTCTGGCAAGAAGTGGCAGTCAGTCTTCTGGGACTTACTTCGAGTAACTACCTGGCAACCTCAAGGCGTGGTTGCCAGGTAACACATGTGGCGACGGCGCCGATCCGCCGGGTCGAATAGCGCGAATTGCGGCAACCAGCGCGGCATGCGCGTCAAAGGCAACTGACTCCGATCAGCACGCGGCTGACGAGCTCACGGAGAAACGCTAGCCAGCACAAGCGGCAGTCCTTCGGCTGGCGTCTCACCGCGACTGGCCGGCGCGAAGCCTTGCACTGTGTCCTGAAAGCTTTTACCGCAGCCGCTGATAACACCGACCTTACCCAAATGGGCCGGTCGAAGTCTGACACGACCCGCTAATCGAACTATCCAGCCTCGACATCCACTCGGTCCCACGAGAGGGCGCAATACCAATGCCAGTCACCACTATCAACGATGCCACCGATACCACAAGCAACATAGCCGACTTGTTATCACGCGCAGGAGACGGAGACCCCACAGCCTGGGAGGAAATCCTTCGCCACTACAGCACCCCCGTCTGGGCGACGGTGCGATCATTTCGCCTGCAAGAGGCCGACACCCTCGATGCAGTGCAAACCACCTGGCTGCGGCTCGCCGAAAACGCCCACCAGATACGGCACCCTCAACGGCTGGGTGCGTGGCTTGCAACCACCGCCCGCCGGGAATGCCTACGCATCCTGCGCCACATCACATCCATCCACCACTGCTCGCAAACAATTCAAGAAGCTGCTAGCGATCCCTCAACCGGGCCCGAGCACATCACCATCGAAGCTGAGATAGCACGGTCGCTATGGGAACACGTTGACGAGCTGCCACCCCGCCGACGCACCGTACTGCGAGCACTGTTCACCGACAACCCCCAACCCTACTCCCAAATCGCCACCACCACCGGAATCCCACCCGGCGGAATCGGACCCACACGAAACCGTGCACTCCGGCAACTACGAGAAAAACTCGACAAACACAACGCGCTTTAAATACAGCCTGAAAATCGCTGAATGCTAGTGGTGAAAGGAGCGTGCCGTCGCAAGGCCGCTGCACCCACATGCAAAGTGAGACCACGCGTGCCAAGTGACGATGGGGAACAGCATCCGCAACCACCAATTTCCCTAATAGGGAGCAACCAAACACTCTGATCACGGCCGCGACCAGCAGCGTCCGCGGTCATTAACCCACGGCCTTGTACCAGCGTCAACGCCCAAGCACCGAGGGTGCTGCCGCTAGTTTCGTCATCCGCTGCTCGATCTCTGGTCCGGCCGCACGGTGGGATCCAGCTCGGCCAGACCCAGCCCACGCACAACGGCAAGTAGGTATGAGAGTGGCCGCTCAAGGCCGGCAGCATGGCCTCGGTGCACAACGGACACCCAGGAGAGAAACCGAGACAGGCGGACAGGGCCCAACAAGTGACGACACGCCAACTCCTGGAAACGGGTTGATCACTGACTGAGCGCTATGCCCCGCCACTGGGCACCATAACTGCTGGTCAGAGCCGACGCGGGGACTCGAACCCCGAACCTACCGCTTACAAGGCGGAACGGCCCTAACGCCGTACTGACCTGGGCTAACCAAGGTCACTGGTGAGCGGAACAGGCGAAGGCGGTCGCTCTAAAACGGATCATGTAGGAACACCACAGACGGGCGAAGCCTACCAACCGGCCGCCTCTACCCCGGAGACAACAAAAACGGAGCTCGTCGGCAAGTCCTGAAGGTGCTCAGGAGACTCGAACCCTCACACCCAGCTGTACAAAGGTGCTGTCCGACGACGGCTTGCACGGCCCTCTGACTCTCATGCGGTGACCTCAATGCGGAGAAGGTTTCATTGGCGAGCAGGCGTTGATCGCTGAGGGAAACCGGCCGCCGGAGAGGTGCTGCGGTCGGGTCGCGAGGTGTTTCTCGCGTGCGGGCGTGCGCCGTGGCTGCCGCGGCGCCCCGAGGGCCGCGACATCGTCACCTGGCTTAACGAAACCACCTTTTTGGACATGCCGCTCAGCGCCCTGCCTTCGCCCGCGGCTCGACTGGTGGCCAACATCCAGGCAACCGGCCATGGAGGCGGCCATGACTTGCACTACCGCACGTTACAGGCGATGGGTGTAACCCTGCTGGGCCGGTTGTCTGGCGTGGCGGAGAACCGCGCGTACTTCGCCGCTGATTTGGCCGAGTCTGTCGCCTTCGGTGACGCCCGATACCGCGACGTTCGGCAGTTATTCACCGAGCAGCTGCCCGCCAAGGGCATGACAGCACCCGAGCTACCTGACCCTGCGCCCTTTCACGCTGACCCGCCGCTCGAGCTGGATCTCGCAGGGTTCGGCGTGGTGATCTTCACCTCCAGCTTCCGTCCCGACTACACCCACTGGATCCGGCTTCCCGCCTTCGACGCCATGGGTTTTCCACTGACTGACAACGGGGCCAGCACGGTGGTCCCAGGCCTGTTCTTTCCCGGCGTCCACTTCCTCCGCAAACGCAAGTCAGCGTTGCTATACGGCGTGGACGAAGACGCAGCCATCGTGGCCCATTCCCTCGCCACAACCCGGCACACCACCGCGCATCCCAACTGAGCACGGACATCTCATCGGCGTACGCCCCGGCGCATTAAGGCAGTTCTTCGAACAGCGCAGAGCCGGCTTCGATCGCCCATTTGGCACGTGATCTGCACTCAGACACGCTGTCAGACCTCCGAAAAGGACCGGATTAACACCTTGGACCTGGCGCGCACCCCGGACCGACGGGCATCACAAGATCCGGCGGCTAACTGATAACCATGAGCGTCAGGACGGTTAGCACCAAGACGACAACACCGCTCTGTCAACGGGAAACGATCGGAGGTGGTTCGCCGATACTTAGCAAACGGAGTCACATCGGGACCTGTCCCGATCGTTGGCTCGGAGGGGACGGGGGCAGGCGCGATGGCCGACCAGCGCAGAGTGAGTCAGGGCCGCCCCGACGTCTCCAGCGAGGTGGATCCCGCAAATCGGTCCAACCCGCAGTTGCGGAAGCGCATGGCTGACGTTGCCGTCGCCCTACACGGAGATTGCGAGGACCTGCTGGCCGGTGCGCATATCCGCCAGCACCATCACACCTGGCGGCTGGCTCGTAGGGGCGTCATCGCCCCAGCAGTACTGTTGATCACACTGGTCATAGCCGCCGCGGACGCAGTGGGCCAGCGAAACCCGACCATTGCAGCTCAACACACCGCCATCGCCAGCGGCATGGTGGCTCAAGCCGACCGCATCCCCAACCTCGATCCCCGTGGTGTTCGTGAACTCGGTGTTGCCGCCCAAAAGACCGTCATCCGGTCGGATCGCACCGACCCACACCAGCCCCGACGCCTCGGCCAACCCCTCACCGGCTACGCTGAGGCAGTTACGGGGGTGGCGTTTTCGCCCGACGGGCGCACCCTGGCCACCAGCCCCCTCATACTGTGGGACCTGAGCGATCTCCTCCGACCTCGGCGGCTGGACCCACCCCTCATCAGCCAGACCGACGTGGTCGACTCGGTGGCGTTCTCGCCGGACGGGCGCACCCTGGCCATGGGCAGCCGCGACAGCTCCGTCATCCTGTGGGACTTGACCGATCGCAACCAACCCCACCGCCTCGGCCGTGCCGTGACCGGTCCTGGCTGGGTGACGTCAGTGATGTTTTCCCCGGATGGGCGCACCCTGGCGACCAGCATCGGCGACCGGACCGTCATCCTGTGGGATCTGACCAGCAACCAGCTCCGCCCCATCGGCCAGCCACTGAGCGTCTTCGCCGGCGTGGTGGCCTTCTCCCCCGACGGGCGCATCCTGGCCACTGTTAGCGACGAGCACACAGTCACCCTGTGGGATCTGACCGACCGCAACAACCCGCGCCGCTTTGACCATGCCCTCACCGATCCTGGCTGGGTAACTTCAGTGCTGTTTTCCCCCGACGGGCGCACCCTGGCCACCGCCAGCGACGACCGGACCGTCATCCTCTGGGATCTCACCGACCGCCACCAACCCCGCCGCCTCGGTCAGCCCCTCACCGGCCACACCGACGCAGTCAACGCGGTGGCCTTCTCCCCCGACGGGCGCACCCTAGCCACCGGCAGCCGGGACAAGACCGTAGCTCTGTGGGACCTGACCCCCGTTTGAGGCACCAGAAGTCGAACTTTCGGCTGCTAACGGAGCGCTGTGCCACCAGACGAGCCGCCGCATGGTGGTATAACTACTGCTCAGAGCCGACGCGGGGACTCGAACCCCGAACCTACCGCTTACAAGACTTCCCATCCGCGTTGACCACGGCTGCTAGCAGCGATCTTGATGTCTACAGTGATCGCGCAAGTGGCCACAACGGCACGGTTGGACTTGAGTTCGTGTCACAACTCGTGTCACGCCCATCTTGTGTCGACACCTCTGCTGTAAGACAATGCCTTACGATGAGTGGGTGGAGTTGTGGTGGGCAGAGGAAGACGCCGATTACATCCGCAGCCGGTCGGCACGCTACCCCGGTGCTGTAGATCTTGAGCCGGAGTGGACCCAGGAGGTAATGGCCGATGAGCACCTGGTCGAGCTGTCCCCCTATCCAGCGTCGCGGGTCGGCGCGTCTGGATTCATCGGTTGGTCGACCTCGGCGGGCCGGGTGCTCGTGGTGATCGCCTATCGAGACCTCGATGACGGGCTGCACGGCATGAACGCGTGGCCAGCGAGCGGTCGAGACCTCGCGGTCTATGAGAAAGCGGTAGCCAATGACGAAGAAACTTGACGAACAAACCCAACGAGCCGCACGGGCCGATGCTCGCAGGCTTGAAGCCGAGTCGGGAGAAACCGGGCCGTATCCAGCGGGCACGACGATCACTCGTCCGAACCGCCCCAGCCGGATGTTC